>NZ_VJZE01000009.1 GCF_009377205.1 Streptomyces phyllanthi | reverse complement strand
ATGCTCACCGTTGGCGATGGACGCCGGTCCGCCCGGAGGGCGAATCGGCTTTCCCTGCCCTGCTCCGCAGGAGTCCGTTTCCTCCCCCGCCTGAAGGCGGGGGTATCCACGGAGGAATCCCGATGAACACCGCGGTGGCGCCATTGGACAGGTCCAGGTCGTGGCTACCGCCGGAGAAGATGTTGCTCACCGACCTATGATGCGATCCCGGCCCTCCACCTGCTTGGAGAAGACGCATGACGGATGCGGGCACCGGCAAAGTGGTCGTGAACAGGGTGATGTCCCTCGATGGGTTCATCGCCGGTCCCGGCCACACGATGGACTGGGTCTTCGAGCACATGACGTCGGCGACGTTCCCGGAGGTCATGGCGGCCACGGGCGCCATGCTCATCGGCCGGGGCACGTACGAGGTCGGCAAGCGCATGTCCGACGAGAACACCGGCTACGACGGCGGGGCGCAGTTCGTCCTCACTCACCGCCCGCCCGACGAGCCGGACCCCAGCGTCACCTTCCTCACCTGCGACATCGAGGAAGCCGTGGCCACGGCACGCCGCGCCGCCGGCGACAAGAACCTGGAGATCCTCGGCGCCGACGTGGCCGCCCAGTGCCTGCAGCGCGGCCTCGTCGACGAGATCCTGGTGTACGTGCTGCCGGTGCTGCTCGGCGACGGCGTCCGCTTCGCGCCGCCGGGCCTCGACCGGATCGACCTGGAACCGTTCAGCAACGTCCAGTCGGGCGGGGTCACCATGCTGCGCTTCCACGTGCGCAAGTAGGCACGGTCGCAACTACTGGCCTGCTGTCATGGCCCCCATCCCGTGGGGCAGGTTCCCCACTCTCGCTGAACATCAACTGGCCCGACGGTGGTTGCAGTTCATGGCGAACATCGGTCGGGATTCCAACACCCTGGGCGGTTGTCCGGGGTCACCTGCCCACCTGCCGGGGCAGCGGCCGCGTAGTCGTGCCGGCGCCGCGGTCACGGACGGCAGGCCGGCCGGTAGGGAACGGAAGGGAGGTAGGTCGCCCACTCGTGCCGGGTGAGACTGCGGCCGGCCGCCGCGCAGATTCGGTTCGTGACGTCGTTCAGGTCCAGGGACCATCGGACGATCCTGCCGTCCTCCCCACCGGAGACCAGGGCTCCCTCAGGTGTGAAGGCGAGTCCGCGGATTCTGGCGCTGTGACCGGTCAGGGTGGCGCGGGGGCGCCGGGTGGCGACGTCCCACACGATGATCGAGTGGTCGTCACCGGCGGAGGCGAGGGTTCGGCCGTCCCGGCTGAACGCGATGACCTGCACGGGGGCGGTGTGTCCACGGAGCACGGCGAGCTCCCGGTGGTTCGCGGCATCCCACAGTTTGACCGTCCGGCTGTCACCGGCGGTGGCAAGCAGTTTGCCGTCCGGGCTGACGGCGACGTCCTGCACGGCGCCCTGCCCGGTGTCGTCCCTGGTGAGGAATTCGCCCGTGGCGGCGTCCCACGCGTTGAGGTAGCCCCCGGTGCTGGCCGCTACCAGGCGACGGCCGTCGGGGGTGAAGACGAGCGAGGTGGTGAGACGCGGCGGATACGCCGATGTCTTTCGGGACGGCAAGGCCGGTTCGCGGACGTCCCAGACGAACAGGCCGAGGGTGGCGGCCGCGAGAAGGCGAGGGCCGCGGCCGGGAGCGAAGGCGATGTCGGTGGAGGCGCCGACGCCCTGGGTCGGGAACGGCTTTGACACGCGCCGTCCGCGTCGGACGTCCCAGATCGTGACGATGTTGTTCCGGGTCACCGAGGCCAGCAGGCGTCCGTCGGAGCTGAACGCGACGGCCTGGACCTGGTCCGGGTGCCCGCCCAGGGTGGCGAGTTGCCTCCCCCGGGCGTCCCAGAGGCGGACCGTCCTGTCGCTGCCGGCGGAGGCGATCACATCCCCGTCCGGGCTGACCCTGACGTCCTTGACCTCCGCGTCGAATCCGCTGAACGGGGTGTCGCGCAGATCGTGCAACACGATGGCCCCGTTGAATCCCGCGGAGGCGAGCATCGCGCCGTCACGACTGAGGGCGACGGAGACCGTCTCGGTGCGGCCTCTGTCCTGGTAGGTGTGGACGGGCCTGCGATGCCGCAGGTCCCATACCGTGACGGTGCCGTTCTCGTCGGCCACGGCCAGCCTGTCCCCGGCGGGAGCGGAGATGGTCCATCCGAAGGAGTCCGGCAGGGGCAGCCGCGGGAGTGCGGTCGGCTGCTGACCCCGGTCGAGGTTCCACAGGTACACCCCCTGGTCGTCGGCGGCCGCGGCGAGCGTGTGTCCGGAGGCGGCGAAGGCGACCTGGATGACGTGTTCGGAGGGCAGCTGGGCAATCGGTCTGCCTGTTTTCACATCCCAGACGACCGGGTCCCGCGTTCCGTCCGCGGACACCAGGAGTTCGCCGTCATGACTGAAGCTCAGCGACCCGACCGCAGGACCATGCCCGTGTCCGCGAAGAAGACGGCGGGACCCGGTGGACAGGTCGTGCAGGGCGATGTCGCCGTCCCCGACTCCGATCGCGATCTTCTCGCCGTCGGTGCTGAAGGCCATGCCGGGGCTGATCGGATCCTCGGTGAGGGTGATCACGGGTCGGCGCGTTCGGACGTCCCAGACGATGAGCGACCCCGACGTCCCGTCGGTCGCGGTCGACGCGAGACGCTTTCCGTCACCGCTGAACGCCACCTTCATGGGCCGGCCGGTGTGCCCTCGCAGGGACGCGATCCGGGTGCCGCGCCGCGGGTCCCACAGACCGATCGTGCCGTCGCCGTTCGAGGAGGCGAGCAGTCTGTGGTCCGGGCTGAAGGCGACGGCATACACCGCGGGACCGGTGCCGTTGAGTTCGGTGCGCCGTGGCGCCGCCGCGGCGCTCAGGACGCTTCCCCGGGTCGCGGAGTCCGGATGCAGGCGATCCGCTTCGATGGCCAGCAGTCCTGCCAGGTCCGGATCGGTGGCCAGGAGAGACCGCGCCTGCAGGGACAACTCGCCCGCGAGTGCTTGTAGTTGCAGTCGGCGCGCGTCCTGCCGCTGTCCTACGGCCAGGCACCCGCCCAGCACGGCGAGTACGAGAAGTACCGAGATGCCCGCGACAAGGCGCTTGAGGAGTCGGGCATGACGCCGGGCGCTGTTCTGCTCGGCGGCTTCCTGAGCACTGCTGGTCCGGAGGAAGGTGTCCTCGAGCTGGTTCAGCTCCCGGGGATGGTCTCTGGCCCAGTCACGCGCGGCGAGCAGCTGAGCGCCCCGGTACAGGGCACCCGCGTCCCTGTCCAGTGACTCCCAGGCGTGGGTGGCCTCGGTGAGCCGGCGGTGGACGACGAGGTTCGTCCGGTCGTCGGTGAGCCATCGGTGCAGCCGTGGCCAGGCCCGGATCAGCGCCTCGTGGGCCATCTCCACCGTGTCCTCGCCAAGAACGATCAGGCGTGCCGCGGCCAGGCGGCCCAGGATCTCGGCAGCCCCCGGCTCCTCGACGACACCGTCCAGTTCGCTGCGGGCGATGGGCCGCCGGGAGTCCCCGGTGCCGTCGCCCAGCGCGGAGAGTCTGAGGAAGATCCTTCGAGCTGCCTGCCGTTGCTCCACGGTGAGTTCGCCGTAGACGCGGTCGGCGGTCTGGGCGATCGCTCCGCGCACGCCGCCGGTCGCCTGGTACGCGGACAGGGTGAGGGTCGCTCCCTCTCGCCGCTGCCAGGTTTCCAGCAGCGCGTGCGAGACCAGCGGCAGCGCGCCCGGCTCCTCGGCCGCGTCAGCGAGTACGGTGGCCAGCATGTCCGGTTCCACGCCCCATCCCGCCTGGGCGGCCGGTCTGATGACGATCTCCCGCAGTTCGGTGGGGGACACCGGCCCGACGAGGAGCATCGCCTCCTCGCCCAACGCGTCCAGCAGATCGGGATGCTGGGCGAACCGGGTGAGGAAGTCGGCGCGCACACCGAGGACCACGGTGGTGCGGCGGTGCGGGCCGTGCGTGGCGTCCAGCAGCGCGGCGATGAACCGGCGGCGTTCGTCCCGGTCGGCGCAGAGCGTGAAGAGTTCCTCGAACTGGTCTACGACCAGCAGTGCCCTGGTTTCCGGTGGGCCGGTGACCAGGGCGCCACGGATCGTGATGTCCAGAGCGGCTGGATCGCTGCGCAGTTCCTCCCGCACACCATGGACATCCTGACCGGACAACTTCGCCAGCTGGTCGGACAACGCCTCCAGTGGATGCTCGGTGGGGGTCATCAGCAGGGTCCGCCACCGTTCTTCCGGCCGACCGTCTCCTGCGATCGTCCCCAGCAGCCCGGCGCGCAGGAGTGAGGACTTCCCGCTCCCCGACGCCCCGAAGACTCCGATGAGCGGCAGCCGTTCGACCCGCTCCAGCAGTCGGTCGACCAGCCGGGAGCGGCCGAAGAACCACTCCGCCTGCTCGCTCTGGAACGGCGCCAGCCCCTGATAGGGGCAGTGCTCCTGGTCCGGCACGGGCTCGGACGCGGCCACCGTTTCCGTCTCGGCGGCCACCGCCTCCCACCGCGCCCGCCACTCGGCCCGGTCGCCGCCGCACGCCTCGACGTAGGCCAGGATCACGGCCAGTGAGGCGAGCCGGTCGCCCTTGGCGGCCTCGGCCAGCGTGCTCGCCGAGTAGTGCGCCCGCTGGGCCAGGGCGCGATAGCTCGGGCTGCCTGCTCTCTCCCGCAGCCGGCGCAGCTGCCACGCAAGGCGCTGGACCGGGCCGGCTTCTGGATCCAGCGGCTTTTCCGGACGCCCCACCACATACCCCCCGTGCACGTCGTACCTGGCGTCCGTGGTCGGACGGCGCTGGATGCCTTCGCCAGGGCCCGGCCTGGGATCCCGGGTGCGGACGCCGTGATCCAGAAGGGCCGCGGTCATGTTAGGGCCAACGCCCGCATTCGGCACACAAGTTCGACACATCGGCGCAGGTCGGCGGAGATGGGCAGACATCGGCGGGTGTCGGTGGATGTCGGCGGAGTGGCTCCGATCCCCCGTCGCCTCACCATGCCGCCGCCGCGTGGACGCCGGTTTTTGTCCGGCGTTGTTTGTCCGATGCCGCCACCGCTGTCGGACAAGGCATCTCCGGCACCACGGTGGAACCGGTCACCTACCGATCACCGACTCCGGGCGATCACTCGAAGGGAAGTCGTTCATGCCGACGAATTCATCCAGACTCAGGCGCGCCGCAGCCGTCCTGGCCGCCGCGGTGGCGATGCTGACCGCCAACATGGTCACGGCCTCACCTGCTGCCGCGAGCGGAACCTACAGCGGGCGCGCCTACGTCTACGGGACTGGCTCGCACACCGACGACTGGAACGACGAGGGCATCCTGCAGAGGAGCACTCACGCGTCATCCAACGCCACATGCCTGTGGCAGGCGATCCTGTACGCGGACGGCAAGCTCACCTCCCCCTCCGAGATCGACGGGGTCTTCGGCACCAAGACCTACAACGCGACCAGGGCCTGGCAGCAAACCGAGACCAGCGAGTGGGGTGCCGACCTGGAGGTCGACGGCTCGGTCGGCGAGGAAACCTTCACCTGGGCGGGCCGGTACGTCTCCTACCTGAGTGGTAGTACCGCCGCCGGCCAAACCCTGAATCTGCGCTATGTCGGCGTGTTCGGCGACGTCACCATGAGGCGCCTTCCCGACGGCAACTACGAGTTCATCGACGGTGACGGAGCTTGGCGGAAGGCCGGCTACAACTACCGGTCCTGCAGCTGAGGCAGCACCGCACCCTCCTGAATGACGTGTGGTGCCCGTCCTCCCGGGGGGACGGGCACCATCGGGCCACTCTCCCCCCTCGGGGGACCTGACGGCCCGTCCCCCCCGGCATGAAGCGCAATCCCCCCAAGGAGACCGTCGTATGAACAGCCAACCGCCCGGGTCGATCTTCGGACCGGAATCCGGGAACCCCTCAGCGCCGTCCGGTAGGTCCACGGCGGGCCAGGCGGTGTTGGGTTGTCTGAAGCCCATCCTCGGGATCGTTCTCCTGTTCGCGGTGGTTGCCGTGGGCCGGCAGTTCTTCGAGGGCGACAAGGAGCCGACCGGCGGCTCCGGCGGCGGCGCGGGCGGCTCTTCGTCCCAGAGCGAGGAGTGGAAGGTCGGGGACTGTGCGGGGCCCGATCCCGACGACGGCGCGGACGCCTACCAGAAGCTGGACTGCGACGACTCCAAGGCGAAGATCAAGGCCCTGAAGATCATGAGCGGCAGCATCCTGCCCGACTCCATCCAGTGCCCCGGCGGTACGGACGAGATCATCGAGGTGCGGATCTCGTTCAGCTCGTCCGACGGCGGCTCGGGGCTGCCCGGTCAGACGGTCTGCGGTCGCAATCTCTCGGGCGACCACCCCGGCGATCCTGGCGCGGGAGGCGGGCAACTGGTCAAGGGCGACTGCATAAACTCGCAGGCTGCCGAGGTCGCGTGCGGAGAAGGCGGAAGTGATGTGCTCAAGGTGCTGGACCTGACCAAGACCGCGGACCAGTGCCCGTCGAAGACCACGGATCCCCTTGAGCTGACGATGGCCGTCGGCAGACCGTACGACGTGATCTGCGCCGCCCGAACCTAGCGCCTGGTTCCTGGGCGGATCCCCGGGCCCCGGCCCCCGGCCGGCACCGCCGGTCGGGGGTTGCGGACCGCGTCGAGGGACAGGTCGTCCAGCACCGACGGGTAGATGTCCTGAGTGATCAGCACGGTGCTGTGACCGACCGGCTGGTCATGGGCCAGGACGAGGCGGCGGACCGGAGCCGGCAGCTCAGCTCGGCACCTTCGCGGTGAACCAGCCTTTGAACCAGCCTTCGGCTGGTCTTCCGCCGGAGCGGTGGTGTCGCCTCATCCCTGAACGGGCCGGGGAGCGTCGGGCCGCCGCGCCCGGACGGTCATCGGCAGCGGGCCCGGTGCCAGGGCGATCCGTGGCACCGGGCGCACCGGGCGGTCGTCGTCCGGCTCCAGGGTCCAGGCACGTGCCACGGTGACCAGGGCGATCGTCGCCTCGGCGAGGCCGTACTCGTCGCCGATACATTTCCTGGCACCCGCGCCGAACGGGATGAACGCGGCGCGCGGAACGGTCGCGGCCCGCTCGGGGAGCCAGCGGTCGGGGTCGAAACGGTCGGGGTCCGTATAGACGCCGGGGTGGCGGTGGATCAGGTACGGGCTGTAGACGACCGTGGTGCCCGGCGGCAGCCGACGGCCGCCCAGGACGTGCTCCTCGGTGGTGATCCGGGTCAGCATCCAGGACGCCGGGTACAGCCGCATGGTTTCGGTGAGGACGCGGTGGGTGTACCCGAGGCCGCGCAGCGTGTCGAGGCCGAGGGGGCCGTCGCCGAGGGCGTCCAGCTCGCGGTGCAGCCGCTCGAGGGCCTCGGGATGCCGGGCGAGGAGGTGGAAGGTCCAGCCGAGCAGTGCGGCGGTTGTCTCGGTGCCGGCGACCAGCAGGGTGAAGACATGGTCGTTGATCTCCCGTGCCGTCAGCCCCTCGCCGGTCCGCTCGTCACGCGCGGCCAGCATCATCGACAGCAGGTCGCCGTGGTCGGTCCCCGAACGCTGGTACTCGTCGATGAGGGCGGCGGCATGCCGCTTGGTCAGACTCACCGCCGCTTCGAACCGCCGGTTGCCCGGGGTCGGGAGCCGCTCCAGCAGGGCCACCGGGTTCATGGCGCGCTGGTACGCGCCACGCAGCATGACCGGGATACAGCGCCGGATGTCGTCGAGGACGTGGGTGGCCGAGGCCGCAGAGAAGAGCGTACGGAGCAACACCCGCACGGCGTACTCGTGCATGGCGGAGCTGACGTCGATCCGGCTTCCGGAGCGCCACGCGCCGGTCATCGCGGCGGCCTCCTCGCGCATCTCCTCGGCGTAGCGCGGCAGTCGCCGGGGATGGAAGGCGGGCTGCACCAGCGGCCGGTGCCGTCGGTGCACCGACCAGGGCGAGCTGATCAGTCCGTCACCGGCGTTCTGCCGGATCCGGTCGAAGATCCGGCCGCCCTTGTCGAACGTCCTGGAGTGCACCAGGACCTGACGGGTCAGCTCGGGGTCGCAGACGAGCAGCGCGGGATCCGGCCCGAGCCTGATCTCGACCATGTCCGCGTCGTAGCCCACACCGGTCAGGAAGCCCAGCGGGTCGCGGACCAGCGCCGGCGCGTGGCCGATCACGGGCAGTGCGCCGGGGGCGAGCGGGACGGCGGGGCGGACACCGGTGAGCGCGGACCTCATCGTGTCTCCTCTCGTTCTCGTTGGTCGCGCGGATCGCTTCGCCCGCTTCGTTCTTGTCGTTCGCTTCGGTCGCGCCGATCGCGCTGATCGCCTCGGCCGCGCCGATCGCTTCGGTCGCGCCGGTCGCCTCGTGCTCGTATTTCCTGCGACACACGGCGGGGCAGCCATCCGGCGGCCCGCGCGCGCATCGCCGGATCGTCCAGGAAGAGCACCGTGTGCACCACGAGCACATTGCCCACCAGGAAGATCAGCAGGTCCTCCGCGGGCAGGCCGAAGGGGCGCCAGCCGACCGACCGGGCCGGATCGATCCACCAGATGTCCTGCCTGATGGCGACGAGTTCCAGTAACCACAGCCACAGGGTGGCCGGCACGATCGTGACGAGCCACAGCCGCCACCGCGCGAGCAACGCGCCCGTTCCGGCGACCAGTTGGACCAGTATCAGCGGGCCGAACCAGACGAGGATGCTCATGGTGTACGTGGCGTGCGGCGATCCGCTGCTCGCGATCGCCACGGTGACCGCGACGATCAGGCCCACCGTCGACAGCATGGCCGCCCGTGCCCGGTCCGGGCGGATGTCACTGCTGGGCAGCCGTCCGACGAACAGCAGCGCCCACAGGCCGACGAACAGTCCCTGGCAGGCGAAGAGCAGCAGGTCCTCCACCGGGATCCGGGCGATCCAGCCGACGACCTTCTCCGGCGGGTAGACGAAGATGCCCCGGTCGATCATCCACTGGTCCCACGGCGCCGACCAGCCGGCGGAGACCGGCACCAGCAGGACCACGACCGGCAGGGTCCGGCGCAGTGCCGGGCGCAGCGCCGGCTCGTGGGCCACGCGCCGGGCCACGGCCGTACCGAGCAGGAGGGTGGGCACGACCAGGAAGAGCAGCAGCAGGGTGAGGTAGGACATGGTCACCGGTCCGCCGGGAGATCCGTGCTGCGTACGCCGAACCGGGCGTCGAAGTCCCGGATCGCCATGTGCGTGATCACGGATCCGCTGTTGAGGAACGCCAGTTCGCTGTCCTCGGGGACGACGAGCTCGCCGCGCCCGACCTGGAGCCGCCCGCGCATGGCGCAGACCGTGCGGCGCAGCCCGGGCCCGCAGTCCTGACGGATGATCAGGTTCGACGGCCAGCGGCCCGGTACCGTGAAGCGGGGGGTGAAGCGGTAGGAGGCAAGCTCCGTGCCGCCGACGGCGATCGACCCGGCGAAGCCGGTGCCCCCGTGCTGCTGGAAGGAGAAACCCGCCAGTTCCTTGGGGATGCGCCACAGTGCGCGGCCGCCTTCCATGGACGGTTCGGTCTCCACCCAGATCCGCAGGACGGTGCCGGTGAGCGGGAGCGTCAGCCGGGTCATGGCCGTGACCATCAACTCCCGGTATTCCAGGACGCTTCCGCGCCGGTAGTCCACCCAGACGACAGCGGCCAGCACCGATCCGTCGCGCCGCCGCACCCGGATGTGCTCGGGGAGCAGCTCCGCCGGGACGCTTCCGGGCGCCATGCGCAGCAGCACTCCGAACATGTCCCCGCGCAGCACCCATGGAGCGGGCGGGTATGCCGTGCCGGGCGTGTCCGACGGGCCGGGCCGGTGCTCGGGGTGGGTCATGAACTCCTCCTGCATCAAATGTCCGACGTGTGGGCCGCTTTCCAGCGGTCGTAGCGGAGGACCGCGATCGTGTGCGGCACGATGACGGCCGCCAGCAGCACGATCAGCCAGTCGCCCGGCCCGAAGTGAAGCAGTGCCTCGGACTTCGCGCGCAGGAGGACGACGGCCACGGCGCCCAGGACGACGGTCGCCGCGGTGGCGACGGCCATCGTGCGGACGAGGTCCGCCGCGGTGAACGGCGACGGGGTGCCACGTGCGTCCGCGTAGAGGCGGACGTACTGGCGCAGGGAGTGCCACGCCGCGAAGTACACGCCGAAAGCGGCCAGCGGCGGAAGGACCAGCACCAGCGCCAGCAGTGCCGACACCTCCACGGCGTCCAGCCACTGGCGCCGCCGCACCGCCCCGACGACGAAGAGACAGACCGCGACGAGCGTGGCGGCGGCCGCGACCAGTATCGGCCCCCGCAACTCCCGGGCGAGGCCCGGCGAGATCACCTCGAAGAGCCGCCGCACGTGCTCCGGCCACCGGGCGAACGAGACGAACGCGAGCGGGCCGCCGTACGCCAGCACGGCCACGGTGCCCCAGCGCGGCGGAAGGCCACGGCGTTCCCGCGCCAGTGCGGCGTCGGAAGAGCCGAAGTGCACCGCCGACACAGCGATGACGAGCCCGAGGCCGATCACAGGCATGACAAGCGTCGCGGCCGTGATGACCGCCACCCCCGCCAGATGCAGCCCGACCGTCCGCACCAGCGCCCGCCCGTGCAACGGCCCCTCGCCCGACTGCGGCAGCAGATGGTCGACGGTCCCGTGCGGTGTCCCGAACAGCAGCGCCAGTACGGCAAGCTCCGGCAGGTCGTGCCCGCCGCGCAGAGTGGGTACGGCGAGATAGACCGCCACGGCAAGCGTGACGACCGCGAGCGACAGCCACGTCACCTGCCCGAGCAGGACCGGCAGTGGCCGCTGGCTGCTCGGCCCACGTGCCGGTACCGGGACGGCCGCGCTCACCGGTTCACCCGACTGCCGCACCGACAGGGCTGGGTCCCGGGCCGGGCACCGGCGGCGCCCACGTCGGGTGGGACCGCGGACGGGGCGCCGTCCATACCTCCGGCCTCAGGCACGACAACGGACGAGACCTCGGCCGTGCCCTCGGCCGTGCCCTCGGCCGTGCCCTCGGTCGGCCCCTCGGCCGTGCCCTCCGCCGGCTGCCACGGCCCGCCCCAGTGGTCCCGGTGCGTCACCTCCGGCGCGGGCGGTCGGGTGACCGGGCCCATGCGGCCGAGTGGGCGGCCGACGGGGACGATGCCGTAGGTACGTACATGTCGGGGAATGCCCAGGACCTGCTTGAACTCGGCTTCCAGGCCCAGGTGCCAGATCGTCAGGGTCGCGGCCAGGCCGAGGCTTCGGGCGGCCAGGAGCAGGTTCTGCACCCCGGGATAGACGCTCGCGGCCGCGCCTTCGCCGAGCATCCTGCTGTTGGCCGCCATCCGCAGCACTCGCCGTGGGCCGAGGGCCAGGGTCCGGCGTAGTACGCCGCCCAGCCCGGCGCGGTGGGCGGGGTCCCACATGACGTGCATGTCGTAGCAGGGCACGATCAGGGCCGGGGTGGCGGCGAAGTTGTCCCGTTGGTGGCGGATCGCGGCCACCATCCGGGCGTACGCCGCGTCGCTCATCGCGCGGGGTGTGACGGTGCCCAGCGTGTCCAGGTACCAGTCGACGGCCACCCGCCACAGGTCGGCGAGCCTGGCCATCGTCTCCCGGTCGGTGACGACGACGAACCGGCAGCCCTGACCGTTGCCGCCGGAAGGGCCCCACACGGCGGCTTCGACCAAACGCTGGAGCAGGTGGTCGGGTACCGGGTCCGGGGCGAGGCGGCGCATGGCGCGGGTCGTGGCCATGATCTCGAAGAGGGGCGCGTCCTCGCCGAGGACGACCGGGTGCGTGTCCGGGGTACTCATCTCGGTCCACCCACGCCCTTCAGGCGGCCGCTGATGCGTTCCGCGGTCGGCCGGCCGCTGATCGGCGCCATGCGGACGCCGGCCCCCGGCCGCGTTCCGGATCCGGCGGGGACGATGTCCGCCGCTCGCAGGTTGCCGGGCTGGAAGGGTCGGCCTGCGAGAAGGTAGGCGCGGCGGCGAACTTCGGGGATGCCCGCCGCGCCCAGCCACTGTCCTGGTGACGGTTTCATCGGTTGGGGTCCGCCTCTCTCCTTCCCGCGTCGCGGGGGCGAACTGCGGGCTGTCCGTAGCGGTGTTCCGTGGGCGCGTCGAGTGTGGGACGGCGTGTCCGGTCCGGGAACGGTGTCCCACGGAAGTACGGCCGGTCGACCGCCACCCGCGGTGGGCCTGGGCAACCGGTTCGGGCGGCGGGCGAATCCTTCGGCCATATCTGCGGACTCCACGGTTTCGACGCCGCAGTCCCCAGGGCGTTCCTGTGGATGCGGGCCGATGAACCCGATGAACCCGATGAACCCGGTGGACGCGATCGGCGCAACGACGGAGCAAGCGGGCGGGCTGCCCCTGCTCGCGGGCCCGACACCGCACGCGCCGGTGTGGGGAAGGTGCCGACCGGTGGCAGCAGGCCGAAGCGTGTCGCCGCCCTGCTCGCCGACGGCCTGCCGGGCTGCCCGGCCCTCGACTCCACCGGCCGCTGAACCGCTCCGGGTCCAGTGCAGGGGTCTGTCGTGTGTCGGAACCGTCACGGGTCTTGTCACCAGGGCGGGCGCCGTGCCAGTGTCCCGGCCATGGTTGCGTAACCATGGCCGGTTTGAGGGGCCCGGGTGTCTGTACCCGGACCCTGGCTCATCACTGCCTCGGCTCAGGTGACGAACCCGCACTCCGCCCTCCGCGATTCACGTCACTGGAGACGACATGACCAAGACCCTGACGAGGTCGAGAAAACTGGCCGGTGTGATCATGGCCGGCTTCGGCGCGGCACTCATGTTCCTGACCGCCCCCGCCCCCGCTCTCGCCCAGTCGGCCGCCGCGGCATCAGCCGCCCCGCAAGCGCCGGTGGAAACCACGTCGAAGGGCGGTAGCGGTACCAGTGCCTTCCGCGGGGTGAACTGGGCGGACCCGCGGGACAACTACGCCGAGGACGCCGTGGTGCCCAGCGGGCTGTCGGTGACCGACGACTACCGCACCGTGTACCGCACCACGGGTCGCATGGTGCGCGGCTTCAAGAAGAACCTGGGCGCCAACACGCTGCGACTGCCGATCAACCCGGCGACCGTGGGCACCAAGTGGTGGAAGTCGTACCGGGCGACGATAGACGCGGCCACGGCCTACGGTGACAAGGTCATCGTCAGCTACTGGGAGGCCAACACCAGCAAGGACGGCCTGGTCGACGACACGGCTGCCTGGAACACGATGTGGAACACCGTGGTGCGGGAGTACAGGAACAACCCGCGGGTCTACTTCGAGCCCATGAACGAGCCGCACGGCTACACCCTGGACCAGTGGGTGTCCGTCACCAGTGGCTGGCTGGCCCGGCACAAGGACGTCCCGCGCGGCCGTGTCGTGATCAGCGGCACCGGCTACAACGACAACGTCACCGGTGTCGGCGCGGCACGTGAACTGCGGGGAACGCTGCTGTCACTGCACTTCTACGGGTTCTGGGCCAGCCACACCCGGCAGGCGGACTGGGTCGCCGACCTCGAAGCCCGGATCGGCGGCTACGCCCACCGGACCATCATCGACGAGGCAGGCGCCCCGATGACCATCGGACTGAACTACGGCGCATGGGACGGCAACATCTACACCTCGTATCTCGCCGCCGTGACCAACACCGCCCGCAGCAAGGGGATGGGACTGGTGTACTGGCCGGGGCTGAGGTTCGGCGACGCCTACTCGATCGAGTCGCTGGACTCCGAGGGCAACCTGGTGGACAACAGCGCCACCGGAGTCGCGCAGCTGCGCTGGGGCTACGGCTTCGGCACGACCCCGCCCGTCAACGACCTGCCGCCCGCGCCTCCCGGTGAGGTCCTGCGCGGAGTGGGCTCCGACCGCTGCGTCGACGTGCCCGGCTTCAGCACGACCAACGGCACCCAGCTCGACCTCTGGGACTGCAACGGCGGCGGCAACCAGACCTGGGACTGGAACGCGGACAAACAACTCACCGTCTACGGCAACAAGTGCATGACGGTGGGCGGCACCGGAGCCACGGCGGGAGATCCCGTGGTCATCTCCGACTGCACCGGCGCGACGGCACAGCAGTGGAACGTGAACGCGGACCTCTCCGTGACCAGTGTCGCGAACCCGGCGCTCTGCCTGGACGCAGCCGGAGCAGGTACCGGCAACGGCACGGCGATCGATGTCTGGTACTGCAACGGAGGCAGCAACCAGCAGTGGACCAGGAGCTGACGCCGGCACCCGTTCACGTCGACCGCTGATCCAGTGATCCACACCGCACGGGCCCTTCGCGTACCCTCGCCGGGCCCGTGCGGGTCAGCGCCGCCGCGCTTCGCCTTCCGGCGAGGGCGGTGGCGCTCCGGTGCTCGCGCGGACCACCAGCCGGGTGGGGACCAAGGTCTTGTCGATCATGTCGGGCCCGGTACGGCCGATCTTGCTCAGCAGCTTCTGAAGGCTGAGCCGGCCGACCGCGGCGAAGTCCTGCCGCACGGTGGTCAGCGGCGGCCAGAAGGCATGGGTTTCCTCCATGTCATCGAACCCCACCACGCTGACGTCGTCGGGAATCCGGCGGCCGAGCTCGTGCAGGGCACGCATGACACCGAGCGCCATATGGTCGTTCGCGGCGAAGATCGCCGTGACCTCCGGCCTGCGCCCCAGGGTCAGCCCGTGCTCGTATCCGGATCTGGTGGTCCAGTCGCCGTACAGCACCGGGGGCGGGACGATGCCGACGTCCTGCAGGGTGCGCTGCCAGGACTCGACCCGATGGGCCGCGGAGAACGAGGTCGGGGGTCCGGCGATGTGCCATACCTGCCGGTGGCCGAGTTCCAGCAGGTGCTCCGTGGCCTGACGAGCGCCCTGTGCCTGATCGGTGTCCACCACGGTGTAGCCGGGGCCGGTATCGGAGTCGACCACCACCATCGGAACCCCTGGTGGGAGGCTGAACTCCGCATTGTCCAGGAGATGCGCCTCGAAGATGAGGATCACTCCGTCGACGGCCGCCTCGCTGAGCCGGTCGTAGGCACCGGAAACCCTGCCCATGGTCGGGTCCGAGACGGGGATGAGGGTGACGGCGTACTTGGCGCGTGCGGCTTCCTCGGCGATGGCGTCGAGCGTGCGCGTATTGCCGAACGTCCTGAGCGTGAACGTGATGACACCGATCGTGTTGAACCGCCCGCTCTTGAGCGCGCGTGCGGCTCCGTTCGGCCGGTAGCCCAGCGCCTGCATCGACTCCACGACCCGCTGCCTGGTCGCCGGATCGACGTTGCTGTGGCCGTTGGACACGCGCGAGACCGTCTGCGGCGCGACACCGGCGTGACGGGCGACATCCGCCATCGACGGCCGGGGCCGTCTGGACACGGGCTTGTCCCCAATCGCCATGATCCCTTGCTTCCCCTATTTCTCGGGCCCTGGCAACAGCCTAGGCCCACTTCCCGGGCGTCTGCGGTGCGAGAACCCCGGCAGTGAGTCCCCATGCGGACGGCGGCGGCCGGCGGGTTCACCCGGTAGCCGGCGGCGCAGCCCGCGTGGCCGGGCGGAGCGCGGATTGCGGGACACCACCGCCGAGGGGCGCGTCGACGGCCTCAGCCGGCCGGGGGATCGTGCCCGACAACCCTGAGGCCATCGCCTGACTGTACGCGGCCATGGGCTCGCCGGAAGTTGGAAGGTCCATGCCTCGGCCTGCCCGGACAACACGGGGGGCTGGAGGGCGGGCCCGGACCGTACGTCCTCACCGACCTTCGCCGGCGGCAGGGCCCCTCTGCGTCAGGTACGGGGGCGAAGCCGGAGCCGGCCGCCCGCGACGCCACGGCCACCGGCGGCCTGCCCTACCGGATCGAGCAGGCCCTGGGGCCCGCGGGTGGCGGCCGGGGGTCCGCCCCGGTGCGGCCCGTCGCCCCTGCAGTGGAAAGGAAACTGCCGGGACGACTTCGGGCCGGGGGAGGGGGAGGCGGTCAGGAGGCCCGGATGAGGGCGTTGCCCGGGCCCTTTGCGGGATCCAGTACCGCGACCGCGATCCGGTAGCGGTCGTTCAGACCGTTCCAGATCTCCTCCAGCAGTTGTCCCGCGTCCTCGGCTCCGGTGCTCGCCTCGGTGAAGGGCACGGCCACCGAGACGTTCTGACCGTCGGACTGGTACGTCGTCAGCAACACGGCGTCGCCCGGTTCGAGGTCGCGGACGGTGAGCGTCATGATGTTGGTCGATGTGCGGGCACCGCTGCTCGGCCGTGCCGCGCCGAGCACGGCGGTGCGACCTCCGTCCCTGCTCAGGAGGGCCGTGACGCGGGACGTGAGGATGGGCGGGTCGGGCTCGTACTCGAGGTCGTCCAGCGCCTCGGCCGCACAGACGCCGCGCCGCAGCCGGCCGGTCACCGTCGACACCTGTTCACCGTTGCCGAAGACCAGCCAGTCCTCGGTGGCCTCTGCCGCGACGTAGTGGCGCAGGGGGTCGTGTTCCGTCACTGTCGCCGGCGCCACCACCAGCTCGTCCCCGTCGATCCGTACGGCTCGGTCCCGTGAGGCCGGACTGCGCCCGGTGAGGAAGTAGCCACCCACCACCTCGCCCGAGAGGGTGCGTGCGCACAGGACACCGCGCCCCGGATAGGGATTCTCCGAGAGCAACGCTGCGAGATTCTTCATGCTGTACTAGCCGTCCTTGCTGATTTGATCTGGTCCAGGGTCAAAAGGGCGGACAGCGGAACGCCCAGTCGAGCCAAGCGCTCCGCAGCGCCGGCGTGCCGGTCCACGATGACCCACGCGCCCACGACACGGTGCCCCATGCGTCGGAGCCGACGGGTGCTTCGCTCCAGGCTCGCCCCGGTTCCCGCTACGTCGTCGACCAGGGCGAAGCTGCTGCCGGGCGGGACACCGGTGCCCAGTATTCCTGTTACTCCGTAGGGCTTGGACTCGCGTCGCACAATGCGGGACGGTGTGCCGCCACCGTGGCGCAGCGACGCCAGGGAGACCGCGACCGCCAGGCTGCTGCCCGCGGTGGCCTCACCGGCGACGAAGTCGGCGCCGACCTGCTGGACCCGCCGGGCGAGGGCGTCGGCCACGCGCGTGAGCAGTGCCGGGTTCCCCAGCACGCGGTGGCCGTCGAAGTAGTCGGGGAGTACGGTCCCGTCACTGCGCTCGCCCGTGACGAAGGGTGAGGCATCCGCCACGAGGGCGGCCAGCTCAAGGGTCATCTCGCCGACCGGTGGGAGAGCCCGTCCGCCACCCAGCCCGTCACGAGGTCCGCACACTCGTCGATCCCGTGGACGGATGTGTCGATGCCTCTGAGCCAGCCGTCCTTCTCGAGGGTGCGGAAGGCCTGATGGACCCGGCCCATGTGGTCGAGGTCGATCGGCCGGTCCACTTCCTCCGGCCGGGAACGGATGCGCTGGACGGCGATGTCCAGCGGACAGTGCGCGAGGACGCTCAGATCGGGCCGCAGCAGATGCCCGGCTGCTTCCGCGAACCAAGGCTCGAACTGCTGCTCCCGGGCCATGATGTTGGCCATGGTGGTGTACACGTACCGATCGCAGATCACCACACCGCCTGCCCGCAGGTGCGGCATGACGACCGTGTCGACATGGAAGAGCCGGTCGCCCAGTGTCAGCAGGTACAGCGCCCGGTAGAGATCGAGATCGGCGCCGCCGCTTTCGGAGAGGGCCCGGAAGACGCCGTGGGCTCGAGTGGCCGGTGTCGGCTGAAAGGTCGTGAGCACGTCGTGTCCGGTGCTCTGCAGGCGGTGCGTGACCCGATTCAGCAGGGTGCTCTTGCCTGCTCCGTCGGTTCCCTCGATCACCAGCAGGAACCCGGGGTGATCCGGCTCCCGCAGCCGAGGCAGGGGGATGGCCGTGTCGCCGGTCGGTGCCGAGGCCATGGTCAGGCGATCCCTTCGAGTACGTGTACGCCGTCCGGTACGACCTTGATGCTGAGCAACGAGTGCACGGCGACGCCCAGTTCGTCCTCCAGAAGTTCCCGGCCGCCGTTCCCGGCCTTCTCCACCACGACGGCGACGTGCTCCACGGTCGCGCCCTCCGCCCGCACGGCTCGGACGAGTGCCGCGACGGTCCCGCCGGTGGACAGGGTGTCGTCCACGATGCAGACCCGGTCTCCGGCCACGATGCCGTTGACGTGCAGGGTGCTGCGGTCGTACTCGCTCGAGAAGTCGACGCGCAGGCTGGGGAACGCGTAGGTGTAGTGCCGGGCCATGGCGAGCGGCAGACCGGACAGCAGCGAGACGGCCGTGCCGATCGGGGCGCCCTTGTCCTCCTCGACAAGGATCTTGCTGATGGAGTTCAGGTCGACGCGGGCCCGCAGATGCGACGCCACGTACCACAGCAGTTCGGGGCGGAGCGCCGGAAGCTGGTCGCACAGTTCATTGACAGTGGTGAGGTAGGAGCCGGTGTCCAGCACGCCGGCCTTGCGGTACACATCTCTCAGCATGGTGTGACGTCCTTGTCGAAGTGGAGGCGGATGGCGCGGAGGTCCGGCTTTCCCGAGGCGGTGCGCGGCAGTCGGGGAACGACGTGCCAGCGCCGAGGCACCATGACGGGGCTCAGCCGCTCGCGCAGATGACCCGCCAGATGCTCCACGGACACCGTGTCCGGGTCGCCCTCGACGACTGCGGCGACGGCCTCACCGCGCTGGTCGTCGGGAACGCCGAGGACCACGACGTCGTCGACGGTGTGGTGTTCGAGCAGCGCCGATTCCACCGATCTGGGAGAGACCTTGGCCCCCGCCACGTTGATGACGGCCTTGGTCCGGCCGCTCAGGTACAGCAGCCCTCGTTCGTCCAGACGGCCCAGGTCGCCGGTGTCGATCTCGGCACCTTCCGTCGGCGTACGGCTGGGCGTGGGCAACGTCGTTCCTCCGGCACCGACGTAGTGGGTGGGGTTCCCCCTGCGCCTGATGACGATGTGGCCCTGGACTCCTGGTCCGAGGACCCTGCCCTGGTCGTCCACCACATGGATGTCGACGCCGGGCACCGCCGGGCCCACGGACGTCGGGAACTGACGGGAGTGCGAGAGGTTCATCGTCGCGATGCCCCCCTCGGACAGCCCGTACTCCTGGACCAACGGAACACCGAACTGCTCCAGCCACGCCCCGGCGAGGCCTTCGTGGAGCGGGGCACCCCCGGTCATGGGTATCTCCACCCTCGACAGCGCCTCACCGGAGCGACGCCTGTCTCGCATCAGGCTGCGGAAGACGTACGGGGTGCCGCATATGAGCCGTGGTCTGTGGCGTTCGGCCAGCAGGGAGACGGCGGCGGGTTGGAAGAACGGAACGAGCACCGTGGGGGCGCCTGTCACGAGTGCGGCCAGGAACAGCCCCGATGCGAAGCTGTGCGCCACCGGAGTGCCGCAGAGCACGGGAGACGACGGCGTGAGTTTCAGGGCTTCGGCCACCGACCGGGCCTCGTCCAGCAGGTTCTCTTCGCTTCGGGGCACTCCCAGCGCCTCGCCGGTCGTACCGGACGTCAGCTGGACGACCGAGATGTCGCGCCACCACGGGGCGGGCGCCGTGGAGCCGTCCGGCCGACACGGCGTCAGTTCACCCCGCCCGGCCACGACACCCGCGGCCCGGATCTCCGCAGCCTGCCGCAGGACCGAGGCCAGGGGCGTCGCCGAGGGGAAGCTGATGACGGTGACGCCGTTGGACCTCAGCGCCAGGAAGTCGACCACCCACTCACAGTCGCCCGGGCGATGGAGCGCCACGACCGGTGTCGGCATCTCGTGTGCCGCCGGCAGGGCGCGTGCGCGGTGCTTGACCGCACGGTCGAGCTCCTGCCAGGTGTAGGAACGGTCGCTGTCGGCCAGCGCCGGCTGGTGAGGGAGTCGCTGGGCGTGGTCGCGCACCATCGCGACGAAGACATCGCTCATGGCAGGGTCCTCTGATACCGGATGGCCGCCGACGCGGCATGGGGTGCTGTGGTGACCAGGGTCAGCGCACGCGCCTCGCCGGCGAGCAGACGGGCCATGGCCGCCACGTGCTGGTCCAGAGGCGACGCCGCACCTGCCAGGGACCGCAGCACTCGGCAGTGACGGCTTTCGATACCCAGGAACGACTCCTCCTGGCCGGGTGTCAGACCCGAGGCGTCCAGCCAGATCTCCTCGACCGGATCGGACTCGTCGAGAGCCAGTACCGCGGCGTGCAAGGCTGTGGCCGTCCGCTGCCGGGTCGTGGGGGCGAGGCGCCTGTGCCCCGCCACTTCGATCGCCGGGGCACCCGCGGCCGATTCCGCCTCGACCAGTAACACCGTGGCGGCGGCAGGCACGGCCGGTTCCGTGGCCATGCGCCACAAGCGGTTCTCCGGGGCGTCGTAGCCGGCTGCGAGCAGGGCGTCGCACCGGCCGGCGGCCACCAGGTCGATGGCCGACAGCAGCGCTTCCACCCCTGCCGAGCCGCCGATGTAGGACTCGACACGCCCCTGGATTCCGTAGGCGATCGAACATTGGGAGGCGGGCACGTTGAACGTCGACCGGGCGAAGTCCAGGGGATCCACGCCCCGGCCCCGGGCCTTGCCGAGGGCGGCGTGCATACGGGCGTGGTGGGCCTGGCCGCCGAACGCCGTGCCGGTGAGCAGACCTCCGCCACGAATCCTTTCCGCGAGGTCCAAAGTGACCGAGCCGAGCGCCGCGCCGGTTGCCTCGGCGAGGAGTTCCGTCACTCTGTCCGGTGCGACGGTCCGTTCCCATGGGGAGACCCGCGGCGGAGTCGAGGGCTCTGCCGCAGGCGCGAACAGCGTGGTGCGGACACCGTGCACGGAGTCCGCCTGAGCCGCCAGTCGGATGACCACTCGCGCACCGGGGCGGGATTCGAGCTGCCGGACATCCGGCCTGTCCACGAGGACCGTGCAGTTCGCCCCACCGAAACCCGACGCGTGTACCAGTGCGGGGAGGGCAGAGGAATTTGATTGCTCGTTCGTGGCCGAGGAGAGGACCGCGCAGCGGGGATCCATCTGATCGGCGTCGCGGAGCGGAGGAAGCCGATCGCGACGAGCGCATTCCACCGCGGCGATGACCGAGAACAGGCCCGCGGCTCCCTCGGTGTGCCCGCACATGCCCTTGATGGCGGTGGCGCGCAGTGATCCTCCTGCCGGTGCCAGTGTCTTGGCGACCGCATCCGCCTCGGCGATGTCGCTGGCGGCGGACGCGGTTCCGTGCGCGTGGTAAACACGGATGTCCTCGGCGGCGCGCCCCCCGTCGGTGAGTGCCGCCCGCAGCGATCTGGCGATGCCGTCAGCGCTGGGAGTGGTGAGGTGCGAGGCGTCACTGCTGCCGCCCCATCCGGTGAGAGCCGCCAGGGCCGTGGCACCCCGTTTCCTCGCATGCTCGGCCTCCTCCAGGATCACGAAGGCAGCGCCTTCGGCGAGGACGAAGCCGGAGCGACGGGACGCGAAGGGACGCGTGGTCGTGGGGGACAGGAGCCTCATCGAGTGGAAGCCGGCGAAGACGACCTCGGTGAGTACGTCCACGGCACCGACCGCCATCAGGGGCGTTTCCTGGCGCCGAATGCGTTCCATGGCCCAGGCCACCGCCCCCGTTGAGGCGGCGCAGGCCGACGAAGTCGTGCAGTGAGGGCCGTCGAGCCGCCACTCCTCGGCGAGAACGAGGCCAGGACCTTGCTTGAGCAGGAGCACGGCATCGTCTTCTGCTGCCGTCGACAGCCGCCCTGGATCGAGCGATTCACCGGGAAGGTGCCAGCCGGCACTCGTGGAGGCCAATGCCAGACCACATTCCGGAAACCGGCCGCGTTCCACATCCGCATCGTCCATGGCCTCGGTGAGTGCCTGGAGTGCCAATGCGTGAGGAAAGTCCCGGGCGCCAGGGCGAATATCCGGGGTTTCCGCATGGTAAACGCCGTGAATTCTGTAGTTCTCGGTCGAGAAGGTTTTTGGTTCCTCCGTATCCCGCCCTTCGTGCAGACCGTTGATGAAAGCATTCAATCCATTACCGAAAGGCGATACACAGCCGATCCCCGTGATCACGACTTGAGGCATGGGTGATTACCTCATCCCTTCCCCCGATGTCGATCCACCAGTTCGGCGAGATCCTTTACCGTGCGAACTTCTGCCAGTTCCTCATCGTCGATGCTCACGTCGAAGCAGTTCTCGACGTCCACGACAAGAGAGAGTTGCTCAAGCGAGTCGATCCCAAGGTCGGACAGCGTTTCCGACTGCTCGATGTCACGCCCTGCCAGTGCCTGGCTGTGTTTCCGGATGAGATCGCACACGGTGGAGTAAGTTTCGGGCTTCATATTCACTGCTCCCCGTTACGGTTCAGCTGTGACTCCTACGGATTCCTTCGCGTCAGTGGAATGCGGGGTCGACCCTGCCCATGTGCAGCAGCCCCAGTTTCGTCTGACGGTCGGGACCGTAGGTGTTGTAGAAAGTGCCGTTGGGCACGTCGAAGATGCGGGCGTTCGGTTGTCGGGCGGGCCCTCGGACGAACAGCGTGATGCACGCCTCGTCCTCGCTCTCGTTGATGACCTGGTGCGCGCGGCCGGTCGGGAGGGAATTGGTCTGCCCCTGCTCCAACACGTGATCCCGGATCTGTGACACCCGGCAGGTCCGCTGCTCCTCGTCCAGGTCCCGTACCTCGAACTGCCGCTCCCGGTAGGAGCCGCTGAGCATGATCGTGCTGCAGTCCCACTTGTGGCAGTGGACCTTCTCCACCGCACCGCCGTTCTGGCGCTTCGACTTGAAGCGGTGCAGACGCACTCGGAACCGGTCTTCCGGGTCGATGTAGACGACGAACTTGTCCATGAGAATCCTTGGATAGTTCATATGCGGCGCCAAGGACCGGAACAGGTCGTCATCACCTGCAATCTCCTCGGTGCGGGCCTGGAGGATGTGGCGGTTGCGGCCGGCCTCCCCGAGGATCTCCTCGACCACCGGAGCTTGCTCTTCGAGATACTTGTCCGAGGACCAGTCAACCTCTTTTTCCAGCGCTTGCACAAAATTTTGCCACTGCACGACGCTTCCTCATCCCTTGACCGTGGAGTTGATTGAGCAGTCACGAATGCGTCTTCATTCCACGTCGCCGCTCCAGCCTGCTTCAGTGCGCCCAACACAAGCAATGCCACCAGAAACGATGAAGACATGTATCTTGATTAGCCAAATCTTAGACAAGCGCTTTCTTGAAACGATGTAGATGTAAGCATGCCTGTCGATCAAGCGCAAGAGGGTGCTCACAGATCTCATGTAGCAGGCAGTCTTGACAGCTTGAAGCGGGAGACTGAAGAGTGGTCCGCTGGCTCGGCCGGAAAGGTAGCGATCGGCGTCCACTCCGCGTTGCAACCGTTCGATTGGTCGAACTCGAAGCGCCGATTACCAAGAGGTTGCACGCACACGTTGCAGGTGTCCGCGACATGGGTCCTGGAACGGTGCTCCCGGTCCGCTTTGTGTATCTGTCCCTCTGGATGCGGAGAAGAGCAGACGATGCAAGTGACCCACCATGAGAGCCGCCCATGGAGCGTGATGCGTCCCGGCGAGGCTCTCTCTGTGGTCGGACTGTCCGCGGACGAGGTGCGCACCCTTGTGGAAGCGGAAGCGGCGGGCGGGCACGCGTACATCGTCGGAGCCCTGGCGTCAGGGCTCGGCAACTCGGCCAGCGACGTGGACATCCATGTGCTGCGCCCAGGGCTTACGGAGCACGCGGGGCCACGCATGTTCCGGGTTCGGGGGGTCGCGGTCGATATCGAGGACTTCCCTCAACCGTGGCCCGGTGAACTCGCCGGCAGAGCGGCGGCGGTCGCGACGGTGGACTTCCCGGCGGGCTCGATCGCACTCGAGTCGCCGTTGAACCGTCAGGAGCAACGGAGGGCCGGCCGGTGGATGCACGCGCTGCCGCTCGACGCGTCGTCCCCGCCGGTGCTCGGCGACGGGGACCGCCCGCACGTTCTGGCGCTGCTGACCCGAGTGGCGTTCGACCGGATGGTGACCCTGGTGGGACTGGCCCGTCTCTGCGACGCATCGTCACTTCCACGGTCGGCGGGCGATCATCTGTGGCGGCAGGCCGCACGCCAGCTGCTCGAACTGCGCTGTCGGCTGATGGGCGACGCCACCACAGGTGACAAGTGGCTGTCCGCCCGCTCCCGACGGCTGAACCTGAGCCGGCCCTCGTTCACGGGCGACCGGGAGTTCCGCACGGCCCTTGCGGCATCCGGACTCCCGGAGGTGGACGCGTGGCAGCTGGCTGCTCTGCGGCCGGCGACCGGGACCCGTGAGGCATCGCTCGCGGGAAAGTCCTACCTGATGAACCGTCATGATCGCCTGCTCGCCGAATGGACGGCGGCGAAGGGCCCGGTCGGCGAACTGGTGCCGGTGTACGGGGCCGATTGCCTGGTGCGGGCGGTGCGGCGCGCAGAACTCGATCTCATCGTCGACCAGTCGGTGTTTCAGGAGGTGGTCCGGTAGTGGACGCGGATCTTCTGGGCGATGAGGGGCTCGACGCAGGGTGGGTGATCTCCCACGGGGCGAACGCGGCGTGGCAGTACGCGCAATCGGTCCAGGCCTCGCTCGAGGACTTGACCGCGGCGCGCGACGAGGGGGACTGGGCGCTGTGCGTGGAGTCGTGCGCCATGGCCCTCAGGGCCATCGTGTACTGCCGTCGGCTGATGAGGGGCTTCAACGGCGGGCTCGTGGAACCGGAGTTCCAGCTCCACCTCGCGACCTGCGAAGACTCGGCGGCGCAGGCGCTGCGAGCGTTGCCGTGCCCGCTCGACGCGGGAGAGGCCGAGGCGATCGCCTCGGTCGCACGGGTCGAGGCCGAGGACAGCGCGTTGAGACGGAAGCTTCCCTTCGACGTGCCCGTTGTGCGCACCCCGGAAGGCCGCTGGGAGGCCATGCGTATCTCGGCGACCCTGGTCCGCTGGCGACGCGAGCGTGGTCTCCACCACGTGGACTGGCGACAGGACGGACTGTGACGGGCCCCGTCGCCTGAGGTTCATGGACCCGTCGGCACCGGTCGGCGTACCTCAAAGATTCGGCAAGGCACCTCCTCAAACAGGAGAAAGAGAACAGCAGTGAGGTTGCAGCAAGTGTCCTCTCCCATGCGAGCCACGACCGTCCATACGATCTCTTTCTCCGGCGAAGGGTCGGGCAACCATCCGCTGACCTGGGCCCAGAAGTGGCTGTGGCGGACGATCGACCTGAACGCGCCCCGCATAGAAAGAATGAACATGCGAGCCACCATCGAGATCCCCTCCGGGATCGATCTCGATACGGTGATCGAAGCGGTCAGGGAGCTGATCAGTCGCCATCAGACACTGAGAACTCGCTTCTACGTCGACGAGAACGGAACTCCCCGGCAAGCGACAGCAGGACATGGAAACCTGCGGCTAGAGGTATATGAAACCGATGGGACAGAGCTCTCTGAGTTCACGCGCCGAGTGTCGGACAGTATTTCAGAGACTCCCTTCACGCCTCCCGAAATATCCGTTCGCCCTGCCATTGTCACGCAAGGTGGGACGCCGAGTCGTGCGGTCCTCAGCATCTTTCACATGGCGATTGATTCATGGGGTCTCAATAGACTGGCCAAGGACTTCGAACAGGTACTCCAAGCATTGGCATCGAAGGCCGATCTGCCACCCCGGGACATCCTGACTCATCCGTCCGAGCGAGTCGACTTCGAGCGTACGTCCGCCGGAATGGGCCGATCGGCGGCTTCTGTGCGCTACTGGGAGGAACAACTGGGACTCTTCGCACGCGACTGCGCTCCTGAGGCCCGAAACGCACCTGAACACCCACAGTTCAGGGAGGTGTGGATCAACTCGCAGGCGCTGTCAGTGGCCAGCCGTGCGGTGGCACACACACTCGGTGTCAGCGTCAACGCCGTGTTCACCGGTCTGGCCGCCCATCTGCTCAGTGAGCGCACGGGTCACCCAGGAGTCGGTTTCCTGGTGTTCAATCACAACAGGTACGGCCGGAAGTGGGCCGCCATGTACGGAACCCTGACGCAGAACTTTCCGCTGTACGTTGCCGTCGACGGCCGGCCCCTTGTAGATGTGATCAGGACCGTCCACCCCTTGATCTCCAAAGGGATTTTCTACGGCCAATACGATCCGGATGATCTGGCCTCGGCGATGGCGGAGCTATCGGAACGAAGAGGCTTCATGCCGGACATCTCCTGCGCGGTCAACATCATGGCCGAGGCGTCAGATGCCGCAGGGGATCTCAGTGGTGATCCGGCCGAGCCGGCTCGGGCAGCACAAGAGGCGCTGCCGGCGACAAAAGTCTACCAAGGCGCTGGGCTGGAGCACGAGGACATGAACTTCTACCTTTCCGTCTCGTCCAGAACCGGCGATACCACGGCCTACTTGAGGGCTAATACAAAGATGTTCTCCAGCGGTGACATCGAGGCTTTCCTGAGAAGCATGGAGCAGTCCCTCGTGGACGTCCTGGTCCGCCCGGATCGTTAGTTCGGGTAGCCGTTCCCAGCATTTTGGCACCCTAACCAACACCGAGAGGTGACAGCGTGCACGACTATTCAGTGCCTCTTCAACCGCCAGTACCTCTGCGCTTGTCCGATGAACTTTCCAAGCGGATCTTCTTTGTCGCGGAGGAGATCGAGTCGTTCACTTTGAAGACTGGCTCCACCGGTGTAGAAGCTGTGCAAGTGTCCACCTCGCGCTCCGTCGACTCAGCTGAACTAACGCGAAAAATAGGTCAGATGGTGGCCAGTGACGTGCTCCCGCAGCGAGCGATCAGGAGTCGCGAGATATGGCGTTCCCCGCACCAAGAGAGAACCCGTGACGACGTTTTCGAGGAAATGCTTGCTACAGGCTCTGTCACCGAAAGCGGAGAAGGGCAGTTCGGTTTCGGCGAGCCATTCATCGGTCTTGTCTCCTACCTGGACAAAACATTCAGCGATATTGCGGTGGACCGCTTCGGAGCGGAGTTGCGCACCTACCCGGCCCTGATTCGGACGGAGGTGCTGTCCCGCAGCGGTTACATATCCTCGTTTCCACAGTTCCTACTGACCGCCAACCGTCTTCACAGTGATGCCGACCACTATCAGGACTTCGTCGGCGAAATTGAATCGGCAGCTTCCGCGGAAGACTCGGGTGCGCTCGCGGAAAAAGCTCTGGAGCGACACGGTACTCACGCCGGCTATGTTCTGTCCCCCGCGGTCTGCTATCACGTCTACCAGCAGTACGCGGGAGCACTGATCTCCAGCCCGGGCAAAGCCGTGACGGCCGTCGGGAAGTGCTTCCGGCACGAGTCGCGCTATCACCGGTCGCTGGAACGCCTATGGGAGTTCACTATGCGAGAGGTGGTTTTCATCGGCACCCGAGAATATGTGGCTCAGGCGCGCCATGACATCATGGCAGCCGTTTGGGAAGTGATCGAGGAAATGGGGTTGCCGGGGCGCTGTGAGACCGCAAGCGATCCCTTCTTCCTCAATGTTCAGGCCGCTCAGAAAGTATGGTCCCAGCGGGCTCTCGAACTCAAGTACGAGCTTCAGCTTCCGGTTGGCGGCGGTCGAAGTGTTGCAGCAGCCTCCTTCAATGTTCATGGACAGAATCTGGGCAGTGCGTTCGATCTGCGCAACCCGGACAGCGCTGCTGCTTTCACCGGGTGTGCCGCGTTCGGTCTCGAGCGAATCGCCTATGCCTTTCTGTGCCAGTTCGGCCTGGATCCCGGCAACTGGCCCGACCGGGTCCGCAGCGGCATATGAGGAACGATCAAGGTAAAGGCCCGCGGGCTGCGGGCATGTCCATCTGTTTTCGCCGTGGCATGTGACTGATTCCACGGCTGATGACCCGTGCACGGGGCGAAGGAGTAAGCAGTGGTTCGAGAATGGGACGAACACTTCGACGGGTTGATGCGGCAAGTGCTGAAAGGGTTGCCTGCCGGTGCAGAGATTGTCCCCGACCTCGACCTGGCCGCGCAGGGTGTGGACTCGATGGCCATCGTGGAGCTGATAGTCCAGGTTGAGGAGACATACGGAATCGTGTTCCCTGACGAGGCGATTCATCCGGAGACCTTTGCCACACCTTCCGCGTTGTGGAAGGCCATCAGCGGTCAGATCTCCCCCGAGAGGTCGGGGGAGGGCCTGTGAACGGTCGACTGGTGCCCCCGGAGTTGCTGGAAGTCCTGCGCAGTAACGCCGATCGCACCGACCGGGAGGCGGTGTTCCCGACCGACAGCCTCCAGGTTCTGCGTGACAGCGGCCTCATGGGACTCAACGTGCCATCAGAGTACGGAGGACACGGCGCGTCTCTTCGGGAGGTCACGAAGGTCGCCCGTGCCCTCGCTCCGGCTTGTCTCTCCACTGCGATGATCTGGGCCATGCACATCTCGCAGGCGGACGGGGTGATCCGCCATGCGAAGAGCGAACTCAAGTCGGAACTCCTGCCGCGTATCGCGGCAGGTGAGGAATACCTGGCTTCGGTGACCACGGAGGGCGGCCGGGGCTCCGACCTGTTCACCGCCGATACGGCACTGACCGTCGACAACGGGCGGGCATCTTTTTCCGGGCGGCGTGCCCCGGTGGTGACCGGAGGGGCGCAGGCGGACGGTTTCCTGCTGACGCTGAGGGCGGACGCGGAGGCCAAACCCCACGAAGTCACTCTGCTGTACGCCCGGCGGGGGCAGCTCACGCTGACCCGAAGCGGCAACTGGGACCCGATGGGCATGCGCGGGACGGAGAGCTTCGGCTGGGAGATATCCGGTGAGGTCCCGGCCGGGAACATCGTGGGAGAAGCGGGGAAATTCCGCAGCGTCGCCTGGGACAGCATGGTTCCGACCGCGCACATAGGTTGGTCGGCCTGCTGGCTGGGAGCCGCTGAGGGCGCTTATCGCGAGCTCCTCCGCTGGCTGCGAGCGCCGGGCCGGAAGGGCGGTCCGGACACACGCTCCGAACTGCTGCGAGAGCGACTGGGGCGGATCCGGGTGGATCTCGACCTGGTGAGCGCGTACTTGACCCGGGTCTGTGACTACGTCGAGGAAGCACGTGCGAAGGAGGCTTCGTTGTCCTCGCCGCGCTCTCAACTACGGCTGAACTCCCTGAAACTCGCCGCGTCGGAACTGACCTTCAGCGCCGTGGACGCGATGCTGCAGACGGCGGGCATGGGCCTGGGTTACACACGCTCAGCGCCGCTTGCTCTTGAGCGGACCTTCCGCGACCTGCGTTCGGCGCGGCTGAATCACTCCAACGACCGGATGTGGCCGGCTACCGGAGCCCTTTCACTGCTGGATACCGAGGTCGATCTCCTCTAAGCAGACAGGTTTCGGCATTGGCCGACCGCGGCCCAGAGCGGAGGATCAGGGAGTGCGGCCCCAGCTCAGCGTGATCGTACCCTTCCACAATGTTGAACGCTATTTTGCAGAGTGTCTCGAATCGATTGCAGGTCAGACCTTTGACGACTTTGAAGTCGTCTTGGTCGATGATGGATCAACGGATGTCAGCTGTGAAATAGCTTCGGATTTTGTTCAGAAAGACAGTAGGTTCCGGCTGATCTGTCAGCGGCAAGCCGGTGTTGGTGCGGCACGCAACGCGGGGATTCGACAGGCGAGGGGCCACTATTTGTCCTTTGCCGACGCCGACGACATCGTAGCCGGGACCGCCTACGAATACTTGATCGGATCACTGCGGCGATCTGGGTCGGAGATGGCCTGCGGAGGGGTGCAGAGGTTCAACAGTGAGCGCACTTGGCCCTCATCCCTGCACCACGGGATATTCGATGAGGAGGCCATTGGTACGCACATCACCAGGGCGCCGGAACTTCTGGGGGACAGGACGGTCTGGAACAAGGTGTATCGTCGGTCCTTCTGGGACCGGCACGGGTTCAGATTCCCCCACCACCTGATGGAGGACGCGCCGGTCGCCGTACCGGCCCACGTCCTTGCCCGGGGCGTCGACGTACTTCCCTCCGTCGTCTACTTCTGGCGTGTGCGGGATGACGGGCCCCAGTCCATCACGCAGCGACTCTTCGAGCCGACCGTACTGGCTGGTCGGATGATGCAAGTACGCACCGTCGCTGATTTCCTCGCGGAGTACAGCCTGGATTTGAAGAAGGCATACGACGTGGTCGCCCTGGAACACGACGTATTCATCCTGCTGGTGGCGCTTCCTCATATTGATGAGACTCGTCGTTCCGAGATCCTCCGCTTCACGGAGTCATTCTTGAAGGATTCCGCAGAAGGCGCGGTGCACAAAATCGGTGCGGAGAATCGAAGATTCTACCGACTGCTGGCGGAGCGCAGGATTCCGGAGCTCATCCGGCTTGCGAAACTGAAACCCTACAGTACCTATCTCTGAAGTGAGGGGCCGCGGTGTTCCGCGCTGTCGTGCGGCGTCGGGGCGGTGCGCCGGGAACCCGGGCCCGCGCGAAGCGAGCGCAACGGTCGGTACGGGGCCCGTGCTGACCGACGCGCTGCTCGACGACGGCGACCTGGACGCCGCCCTGCGGGCCGCGGCTGTCACGGTACGCCCCCTCTTGATCCGGGTACCTCGGGCCACATGGCTGACATCGACATCAGAAGCAGTGCGTTCAACGACCATTCCTTCGTCCCGCGCCGGTACGCGCTGGAGGGGGAGAACGTCTCCCCTCCGCTGGTGTGGAGCGGTGCGCCGGACGACGCGGCTGAGCTCGTGTTGCTGTGCGAGGACCCCGATGCGCCGTCGGGAACCTTCGCGCACTGGATCGTGGTGGGCATCGATCCCCACAGCGGCGGTACGGAGCCGGGGCAGTGCCCGCCCGGTGGCACGGAACTCGTCAACGGCTTCGGGGAGCGGGGCTGGGGCGGCCCGCATCCCCCTCCGGGAGACGAAGCGCACCGGTACTTCTTCCGGCTCTATGCCATGGCGGAACCGTGCGTGCTCCCTGACGCCCCCAGCGCCGACCAAGTGCATCGGGCCGTCGAAGAGCAACAGCTCGCCAGCGGCACCCTCGTAGGGCTGTACCACCGCTGAACACCGGCTGAACACCGGCTGCGCGTCGGCTGCCGAGGCCGCGCGCGGCCGACGGACACCGCCGCTGTGGGGGCGCGGCCGTGGGCACGGGTCGACGAGTCGCCTCACGGTGACCACGGGCACGTCCACGCGTCCACGGCGCGCGACAGGTCTGGTGATGTTCTCGTAGGGCACCGCGTCGACCATCCGTCGGTGACCGTGCCCCTCTGGCCGACCGCCCTGCCCTCGGCCGCGCGGGGACCGGAATGCCCGGGCCGACGGACCGTAACCGTCCGACACCGTTGAGTGCCTGAGCCGCCGCGCCGCAGGTATCATCTATGGGGAAAATTACTATAAAACGCTCACATCCCTAGTCCGGCACGGATGTGCTCGAGGTGCAGGATGCGCGACATCACCTTCCGCGGCGTCGGTGAGTTCCCGGAGCCCGGGGGCGAGGCGGATGCCCTGCTGGACGCCCGCGCCCGAGTGGCGGCCTGGGGGCCGGGAGCCCGGCAGATGCTGGGCTACCCGGCGCGGGAGGTCCTCGGCCGTCGCGCGGACGAGCTCCTCTACGACCCGGCTGACGCGGCGGACATCGTCCGCTGGTGGGACGAGGGCGGCCGTCGGCGGTCGCTGGTGCTGCGGCGGCGAAGCGGGGAACCGCTGGAGGCCGAGGTCTGGGTCCGCTCCCTCACCTCTGTGACCGGTGAACGCCAGTGGCTCGTGCAGGCGGTCGGCGGGGAGGTGTTCCGCACATACGAGTTCGGGAGTGCCCTGCTGAAGGGACTGTTCACCGACTCGCCGTTCCATATCGACCTCTTCGACACACAGCTGCGGTTCGTCGCCCAGAACCTCACCGAGCGACGCGCCGGAGTGTTCCAGGGGGCCGAGTACTTCGGGCACACGATGCGCGAGATGGCCCCGCCCGGCCTGCTGGACTTCGATGCCCTGGAGGCGCGGCAGCGGCAGGTGCTGGAGACCGGTGAGGCCCTCATCGACACGGAGGTCGTCGGCCACCCCGTACCCAATTCGCCGCGCGAGTACGTGTGGTCGGAGTCCATCCTGCCCCTCAGGAACCCGTCCGGGACGCTGATCGCGCTGGCCCATGTGGTTTCCGACGTGACCCAGCGGGTCCGGTCCCGCGAGCGGCTGGTACTGGCGAACGAGGCCGCCACCCGGATCGGCACCACCCTGGACCTCTGGTGCACGGCCCGGGAACTGGCCGAGGTCGCGGTGCCGCACTTCGCCGACATCTGCTACGTCGACCTACTGGACTCCGTCTTCCCCGGTCCGGCGCCGACCGAAGACCGGCAGCCGCGTCGCCCGCTGCTCCGCCGGGCCGCGTACAGCGGAGGAGCCGAGGACTTGGGTCCGGACGGAGTCAGGACGGTGATGGTGGGCGACCCCGACGTGCCGGCGACGGCGCCCGGCTCGCCGTTCCTCGACGTCCTTGCGAAAGGCGAGTCCGTCCTCCTCGCGGACGAGCAGCTGCGCACCTGTCCCTCCGCCGTCCGCCCGTGCCGTTCGCCGGACGGCGGGCCGGACATCCACTCCTGGCTTCTTGTCCCCCTGCTCGCCCGGGGTGTCGCGCTCGGCACCGCCGTCTTCATGCGCTCCCGCAGCCCCCGGCGGTTCGAACCCGACGACGTGCTGCTGGCCGAGCAGATCGTGACCCGCGCGGCGGTGTGCGTCGACAACGCCAGCCGGTACCGCCGGGAGCGGACGACGGCACTGACCCTCCGGCGCAGTCTGCTCCCTCAGAGGCTGCCGTCACCCTCGGCGGTGCGGACGGCGTCCCGCTATCTGCCCGCGAGCGAGCACACAGGGCTGGGCGGCGACTGGTTCGACGTCATCCCCCTGTCCGGCGCCCGGGTGGCGCTCGTGGTGGGCGACGTGGTCGGACATGATCTGCAGTCCGCCGTGACCATGGGCCGACTGCGCAGCACCGTACGCACTCTCGCGGACCTCGATCTGTCCCCCGACGAGCTGCTCACCCACCTGGACGACCAGATGAACCGCTTCCTCGACGAGTGGGGCGACGAAGGGTCCCTGGTGACGGGAGCGACCTGCCTGTACGCGGTGTACGACCCGGTGTCGCGCGACTGCCGCCTGGCACGCGCCGGTCATCCGCCACCGGCGGTGGTGTCGGCGGACGGCGGTGTCGACTTCGTCGACCTTCCCGGCGGCCCGCCATTGGGCCTGGGCGGTGTCGTGTTCGAGGAGCGCGAGATCACGCTGGCCGACGGGGACCTCCTGGTCCTCTACACCGACGGACTACTGGAGTCTCGCGAACAGGATCTCGAGACCGGGCTGCGCCGCATGCGCGACATCCTCTCCCGCACTCCTCCGTCGGCCGCGCCGCAGGAGGTGTGCGACACGTTGATCCGTGAACTGCTTCCGCCGGGCCGTCAGGACGACGTGGCCGTCCTGACGGCCCGGATGAGCGGCCTGGATCCGGACTCTCATGTCACCTGGGAGATCGAGGCGCAGGACAAGATGGTCGGCCGGGCGAGGGAGCTGGTGGCGCGTCAGATGGAGTGGTGGGGGCTGGAGGAGGAGTCGTTCACCACCGAGCTGATCGTCAGTGAGCTGGTGACGAACGCGATTCGCCACGGCGGCGAGCCGATCACGCTGCGCCTGATCCGGGACCACAACCTGATCTGCGAGGTGTCGGACGGCAGCAGTACCTCCCCCCACGTGAGGCGGGCCCAGGACACGGACGAGGGCGGGCGCGGTCTCTACCTCATCACCCAGCTCACACAGGGCTGGGGGACTCGGTACGGCGAACGAGGCAAGACGATCTGGGCCGAGCAGCCGCTTCCCGGCTGACGATCGCCGAGGTGAGCTCCGGGTGGCGTCGGCGTTGCCCCTCCCCCTCCTCTTGGGCCGGACCCTCCGCGGCCGCCGGAAAGGGCCACCCGTGCGGCGCGGGCACGTCCCAAACAGGCAAACCGTGATGTCTCCCAGAGGAAAGACCCGTCCTCGGCTCTCGGGGTTCACTGTCGGCCACCCCCGACCACCAGGAGCCGAAACGTGCCCGAGGAAGCCAGGTCCGAATTCTGGAAGGGCCTCAAGCCGATCCAGAACTCCCTCAAGCCGGACGCACAGCCCGAGGTCTACCTGTCCCAAGTGGCCACCGACGACGACCGGTACTACGTGCCGTTCACCGAGACCGTCGGCTCACGCCCGCTGTGGATCAACGTCAAGGACAACTCGTGGGCCGACATCCTGCGAGCCAAGGAAGCGGGACTCGTCAACCGGCACTACCACCCGCACGAGGTGTTCGCGTACACGATCTCCGGTAAATGGGGCTACCTGGAGCGGCCCTGGACCGCGCAGGCAGGTGACTTCGTCTACGAGTCCCCGGGCGAGGGCCACACGCTGGTGGCCTATGAGAGCGACGAGCCGATGAAGGCGTTCTTCATCGTCAAGGGGCCACTGATCTGGCTGGACGAGAACGGCGGGACCAGCGGCTACTTCGACGTCCACGACTACATCGAGCTGTGCCGCGCGCACTACGAGAAGGTCGGCATCGGAGCCGACTACGTCAACTCACTGTTCCGGTGACCCCCGTCCTTCCGCTCGACCGAGGTTCCACGGTGCCCCGTATCTGTCTCCGTATCCGTACCGGTGTCCGGCCCGCCGCGGAAGCGCACGCAGCCGGGGACGGCGAAGCACGCCGCCATGAGGCCCGGCGGTGAAGGCCGCCGTCTGGTACGGGGCCAGGGACGTCCGCATCGCCGAGGTCGACGTTCCCGCACCCCGGCGCGGTGAGGTGCTCATCGAGGTGGCCTACTGCGGCATCTGCGGCAGCGACCTGCACGAGTACGCCGACGGGCCGCACGCCATCCCGGTCTCCGAGCCGCATCCGGCCTCCGGCGCGACAGCTCCGCTCGTCCTCGGCCACGAGTTCTGCGGGACGGTGGCGGCCCTCGGTCCGTCGGTGACCGGCCTCTCCATCGGCGACCGAGTGGCGGTCGAGCCGAACTACCGGTGCGGGGCATGCCCACGGTGCCGGGCCGGCGAGTACAACATCTGCCGGCACTTCGGGTTCGCCGGGCTGATGGGGAACGGCGGCATGGCCGAGTACGCCGCCATCCCCGCCTACATGGCGCACCGCCTCCCCGAGACCGTGTCGCTGGAACAGGCCGCGCTCTTCGAACCGGCCTCGGTCGCCCTGCACGCACTGCGGCGCGCCGGCACCACACCCGAGACGGTGGCCGTCGTCGGCCTGGGACCCGTCGGCCTGCTCACCGTCCTGCTCGCCGCGGGCCGCAAGGTGCGGCGGATCGTCGCCGTCGACGTGTCCCCGGCCCGCCTGGAACTCGCGGCCGGCCTCGGCGCCACCGACCTGATCGACGCCCGCCGGGAGGAAGGCGCCGGAGAGCGGATCCGCGAGTCGGCCGGCGGTGAGGGCGTCGACGTCGCCTTCGAGGTGGTCGGCTCCGAGGCCGCCCTGCGCACCTGCCTGGCCGCGACCCGGCGCGGCGGTCGGGTCGTCCTCGTCGGCCTGGCCCGGGAGGTGTCGCTGGACGCCTTCGCACTGGTCAACAACGAGCAGTCGATCGTCGCCAGCGTCGGCTACCGCGACACCTATCCGGAACTCATCCGGCTCGTCGCGGAGCACGGCCTGGACCTGACACCGGTCGTCACCTCGACGATCGCCCTCGACGACCTGGTCACCACCGGCTTCGAGGCACTGCTGGACGGCCCGGGACACCAGGTCAAGATCCTGGTCGACCCAGCGGCCCACCGCACCGGGGCACCAGCCCCCCGGCTCCCCGCCGACCGAACGGCAACCCGAGGATGAACCGAACGGCAACCCGAGGATGACCGACTCGTAGTGGCCGACCGCGGCGCCCCAGCGCGCACGTGACGCGGCCGCGGCACCGGGGTACGCTCAACGACCCGGCGAGAACGGCAGGCGCAGCCGACGGCCCTCATGGCAGAGCGCCCGGCACGGCACCGCAGTCGCTCACTCTCCTGCCGGTGGCTGTACCCACCTTCGCGGCGGCTTCGACTCGTCGTCGCCGCGGCATGCCGGCCCCGTACCGCACCGATCATGGACGGAACGGAACGGAACGGAACGGACCGGACAGGACCGGACCGGAAAGGAGACTCGGGTGTCCCTGCCCATCGTCTCCCGCGTGTCCACGGAGTCGGTCGATCCGGCTGACCGGATCGACTTCTGGGAGGAGCACAACCGACGGGCCCTGGTGGGCTTGACCTGCTCGTCCTACTCGCAGCAGGGTCTGCTGGCCACACAGGCGAACATCGAACTGGGTGGCCTGCGACTGGCCGACATCGCCGGCAACGAGCACGTCATCGAACGGACCCCGCGAACCTGTCAGGCACTGCCGAAGGACTCGGTCTTCGTCTCGTTGATGACAGGCGGCCGGGGGGTGTTCTTCCAGGAGGGCGGCTGCCTCACCCTGCAGGCGGGCGACCTGATCCTCTACGACACGCGCCGGTCGTACCTGTTCGGTTTTCCTTCCCCCATGCGCCAGCTGCTGGTGGACATCCCCCGCGAGGTGTTCACCACACGGTGTGCCTCCGGCGAGGTGTCGGCGCCGATGCTGTTCGGCAGGGGTTCGGCGGCCGAGGGCGCGCTGGCTTCCGCGCTGGGGGCGGTACTCGCCGACTGGGCCACGGGGCGCGGGAGCGATGATTCGGTGAGCACCGAGGCCACTGTGCTGGACCTCGTCCGTACGCTGACCGCGGCGAGGCTGGGTGGCGGTTCCGCTCCGCCCGCCGCGCTCTCCCGGCTGGCCGTGGCCAAGGACTACATAGACCGGCACCTGGCCGACCCGGGACTGAGCGCAGGGCAGGTCGCCGAGGCGATCGGAGTGTCGGCCCGGCACCTCAGCCGCGTCTTCCAGCCGACCGGGGTGAGCCCCTCCCGCCACATCCTCGAACAGCGGCTGGCCAAGGCCCGCGAGGAACTCGCCGATCCGGGCTCCCGCCACCTGACGATCGCCGAAGTCGCCCACCGCTGGGGCTTCGCCAGCCAGGCCCACTTCACCCGGGTCTTCCGGAGACGTTTCGACCGGACTCCCGGCGAGACGCGCTCGGCCCTTACCTGAAGGCCATGCTCTACGGAATTCCATGGAGCATGACCGCGCCGCCTGCGGCCACGGCCCGGATGCCCGCGACCAGCCCTTCGCGCTGGGCGTGCTTTCTGTCCCGCGCGCGCTGAGTGCAGGCTGACACGATCGCCCACCAGATGTCGCGACGCCGCTGCGGAGCGCCCTCGCGCCGGACATATCCCTGCTGGGCCAGGAAGTTCACCTCCTCGGACAGCAACAGGTCGACGAGCACGCGCGCTGTCATCCTCGGCATCCCCGACCTGACCGCCAGCTCGGTGATCCATGCCGCCAGTATTGCCTTCGCCATCATCCATTGCAACGCGTCGTTGCATTCGGCGTCAGTGTCATTGCATCAATTTGCCGCCGTTCACCTGGGGAAGCGCCTTTAGATGCATTGACGGCGCCATGAATGCAACGTAGCTTTCGATCTCCGTCAAACACGTAGTATCGCGAGATGAGGAATGGTCATGAGTGAGTCCGTCCACACCGTCACGACGCTGCCGACGGAGCGTCGGTCCGGCTTACCCTTCGACCCGCCGGCGGAGCTGCTCGACGCCCGTCGGCACGGCCCCATCAGCCGCTGCACCCACCCCGGCGGAAAACCTGGCTGGCTGATCACCGGGTACGACCTGGTCAGGTCGGTCCTGGCCGACTCGCGGTTCAGCTCGCGCAAGGAGCTCATGAACGTGGTCGACTTCGAGCTTCCTCCGGCGCCGCCCGGCGAGTTCCTCCTCATGGACGAGCCGCAGCACGGGCGCTATCGCAAGCCGCTGGTGGGCAAGTTCACGGTACGGCGGATGCGACTGCTCACCGAGCGCATCGAGCAGATCACCGTCGACTGCCTGGACGCCATGGAGAAGGCCGGGCCGCCGACGGACCTGGTGACCGCGTTCGCCAAGCCCATCCCCACCATCGTCATCTGTGAGCTGCTGGGGGTGCCTTACCAGGACCGGGGCTCCTTCCAGGAACAGATCGACACGTTCATGGGAGGGGCGACAAGCGATGAGGAGCTGATAGCGGCCTATACCGCGACGCAGGAGTACCTCGCGGAGCTGGTGGCCGCCAAGCGCGCGAACCCCACCGACGACGTGCTCAGCGAACTCACCGACAGCGATCTGACCGACGAGGAGCTGCGGGGGATCAGCCTGATCCTGCTGGCCGCCGGATTCGACACCACCGCGAACATGCTGTCCCTCGGCACCTTCGCGCTGCTGCAGAACCCGGCGCAACTGGCCGCGCTGCGCGCCGACCCCTCGCTCACCGACCGGGCCGTGGAGGAGCTGCTGCGGTATCTGAGCGTCGCCAAGACGTTCATGAGGACGGCCCTCGAGGACGTCGAGCTGGGCGGCCAGACCATCAAGGCCGGCACGACGGTCGTCCTGTCGTACAACACCGCCAACCGCGACCCCGAGCGCTTCGCCGACCCGCACGTGCTCGACCTCCGGAGGCAGGACGCGGGCGGGCACCTGGCCTTCAGCCACGGCATCCACCAGTGCCTGGGGCAGCAGCTGGCCCGCGTCGAGATGCGGGTCGCGTTCCGCGCGCTGATCGACCGGTTCCCCACGCTGCGCCTTGCCGTACCGGCTGAAGAGGTCGGCCTGCGCCCGGAGACCGCGGACATCTACGGGGTGAAGAGCCTCCCGGTCACCTGGGACAAGGAGGAGTCATGAGGACGCCGCGCCTGCGCGTCGACCGTGAGCGCTGCATCGGCGCCGGGATGTGCGCCCTGACCGCCCCCGAGGTCTTCGACCAGGATCCCGACGACGGCCTCGTGCTCCTGCTGCACGGCGAGCCGTCCACCGACCATCGCGCGGCCGCACGGATGGCCGCCGGGGTCTGCCCCTCCGGGGCGATCACCCTCCATGAGCCGGAATCCAGCGGCTCCTGACGCCGGGACGACCGCCCGGCTCGGCGCGAGGGCCAGGACCGGGGCCGGGGTCAGGGCCCCCTCAAGGGGGCGCAGGACAGGGGCGCCGTCCCGGTACGGCCTGGGCCGGCTCCCGCTCCCGGGTCGCCTGACGCAGCAGAACCCTGGGCCAGGGCGGCCTCGCGTCGGCCTCGCGTGGAGGAGGTGCGCCCCCGGCCCCTCCTCGTGGGCGGGCCCGCGCGGGGTGATCAGCGGCGTGCAGCCCATGCGGTGCGCTCGGTACGCATCGCGAGGTCGCTGCGACGCAGGACGCTGTGGGGGCCGTCGGTGTCGAGCAGCCGGTCGAGCGCGGCGACGTCGTCGGGGGAGAGCGCCTCGGCGACGGTGCCGCGCAGGCGCTGCAGACTGCGCAGGGCGTAGCGGCCGATGGCCTCGGAGTGAGCGCGATCGGTGCTCACGGTGATGGTCCGTCGGTCCTCGACGGTGAATCCGGCGGCGGACAGCATCGGACCCCAGTCGGCGCCACGGTGGGGAACGTGCTCGGCGTGGTGGCGGTCGCCGGCGGCGTGACAGCGTTCTTCGAGGCCGGGCGCGTCCTCCGGGGCCTCCTCGGGCAGAAAGCGGGGGAAGCCGGCCAGCTCGACGACGGCGAACAGCCCGCCGGGCGCAAGCGTTCGGTGGACTTGGCGCAGGGTGTGATCGGGGTCGGCCATGTGGTGCATGGAGGCCGATGCCCACACGAGTCCGGGGCTGCCGAGATCGGGCCAGACGGCGTCGAGATCAGCTTGGAGGGTGCGTACCCGGTCCGCCACTCCGCCCGCCTCCGCCTTCTCCCGCAGACGGTGCAGGTGGCCTGCGGACGAGTCGACCGCGGTCACCTCCGCGTCGGGGAAGCGTAGGAGCAGGGCGAGCGTGCCGGCCCCCGTGCCGCACCCCAGATCGACGATGTGACGCGGGCTGCTGTCGACGGGCAGCCATTCGGTGAGGGAGGCGGTGTGCTCGGCGAGCACTTCCGCGTCCAGGTCGAGGATCTCCGACTGGTCGACGGTGCTGTGCCCGTGCTGGTGGCCGGGGTGTGCGCCGTGGTGTGCCGTGTGCGGCGAGAGGGGGTTCATGCGCCTCACGCTAGGTCGATCACGCGCTGGTGGCTCCTCAGGTTTCGCACTGCGCAAGACGATGACCTCTTCGGCTGCCGAAAGCGCAAGCGGCTCTCGGTCGGTGGGGCGACGCTGCTGGTCACTGTGTAGTCACTGAGTGGTCACTGGGGTGGGCGGCTCGTCTTGCCGGCGTCTTCTCCGCGGTGGTGGCCGCGACGGGCGTCGCGGTCGAAGATGCCCAGGATCTCGCACGGTCCCCCGTCGGCGCCGATGGCGTGCGGGAGCATCGTGGGGAACTCGGCCGCCTGGTTCGTCTCGACTCTGAAGCGCCTGTTGCCCAGGAGCAGCGTCGCGGTGCCGGACAGGACGACGAGCCATTCACGGCCGGGGTGGGCGCGCATACGCGAGGGGTTGTCCGGCGGTGGGTCGGTCATGCGTTGGCGCACGACGGTCATGCCGGGCTCCGCCTTGATGGGCCAGCGCATCAGCCCATGCGTCGCGTCGACCATCGGGTGGGAGATGACGTCGTCCGTGGCGGTCTCGACCAGCTGGTCCAGAGAGGTGTCCAGGGCTCGGGCGAGGGTGACGAGCTGGTCCAGGGCCAGGCGGCGCCGGCCGTTCTCGATGCGGCTGAGCGTGGACTGGCTGACCCGGGCGCGTGCGGCCAGTTCCTCCAGGGACCAGCCCTGCGCCACGCGCAGGGCGCGGATCCGTTTGCGTACCAGGCTGTCCAGCTCACCGCTTTCTTGCGTCATGGGCAACATCGTATGCCTCTTCCGCAAGGCGGGCCTACGGTCGTCGCAGAGCCCGTGTTCGGGTCCCCCTCAAGCGAAGGAAAGGGCGTGTCCCATGCCGGTGACCTCTGTCGGGACCGTGGCGGGCAAGCCGCCGGATGAGATCGTTCCGGGGGCGTGGGTGGCCGGCGACGCCACGGACCTGACCGCGCGTGCAGGCGCCTGAGCCGCGGTCGGCGCCCTGGCCGGGGCGCACATGAACGCGGACCTGGCCGCCGCCGACACCGAGTCGGCCCAGGCGGCCCTCGCCGCCGCCCGGCGCGGCATCGCTCACGTCTGAGCACCCCCAGCTGTACCGGCCCTCGTAACCGCCACGCACGCGGGGCCCGCGCCGATCCACTCACCCGGCGCCATGCCGGTGAGTGAGCGCCGACTTCCCCCTGCCTGCTTCACGTGCTTCTGAGAGGAACGATGAGTACGAACCAGCCTGCCCGCACGAGTGCTGACCCGAGGAGCGCCGCCGCCGGCGAAGGTGTGCCGGACGCGCACCAGCGGCGCACGATCCTGATCACTGTCTGTGTCGCGTTGATGGCCGTCATCGCCTCGGTGTCCGGGCTCAACGTCGCCCAGCCCGACCTCGCCGTCGCCTTCGGCGCCTCGCAGAGCACGATCCTGTGGATCATCAACGTCTACACCCTGACCCTGGCCGCGCTCCTCCTGCCGCTCGGCGCGGTCGGAGACCGCTTCGGCCGCAAGCCCGTACTGCTCACCGGCCTGACCGTCTTCGGCCTCGCCAGTGCGGCAGCCGGACTCGCCCCCTCGGCGGAAGTCATGCTCGCCGCACGCCTGTTCAGCGGCGTGGGCGCGGCGATGATCATGCCCATCACTCTCGCCGTCATCACCTCGACCTTCCCCGAGGAGGAACGGGGACAGGCGATCGGTGTGTGGACCGGTGTGGCCGGCGGTGGCGGCATCCTGGGCATGTTCCTTTCGGCCGCCCTGGTCGACGTGGCGAGCTGGCGGTGGCTGTTCGTCCTGCCTGTCGCGCTCACCGTCGTCGCTCTCACCATGACGCTGCGCTGCGTCCCCGACTCCCGCGAGACGTCCGGGCACACGTTCGACACCGTCGGCGCGTTGACCTCCGTCGTCGCCGTGGTCGGACTCATCTTCGTCCTTCAGGAAGGGCCCGAGCGGGGATGGACGGCCCCCGCGACCTTGCTCGGCCTCGCCGTCGGCCTCGTCGCCGCCATCGGCTTCGTGGTCTGGGAAGTGCGCCGCCGGGATGCCGCGCTCCTGGACGTGCGCCTGTTCGGCGAACGCGGTCTGGCCGGCGGCTCGATCACGCTCCTGGGGGTCTTCGGGGTCCAAGCGGGCATCTTCGTGGTCCTCTTCCCGTTCCTCCAGGCCGTTCTCGGCTGGTCGGGGCTGCTGTCCACACTGGCGCTCATGCCCATGGCCGTGCTGATGATGGCGACCTCCGGCCTCGCCCCGCGACTCGCTGCGCGTGTCGGTCCCACAGCGACCATGGCGACCGGAATCCTCCTCTCCGGCGCAGGACTTGCTCTCATGGCCGCCCTCGTCTCCGTCGACGGCGGTTACCCCTCCGTCCTTCCCGGCATGCTCGCCATGGGCATCGGCATGGGCCTGTCGATGACACCCGCCACCGAAGCCATCACCAGCGCTCTGCCCAGCCGGCGCCAGGGCGTCGCGTCCGCACTCAACGACGTCACCCGGGAATTCGGCACCGCGCTCGGTGTCGCCCTCCTCGGAGCGCTCCTGTCCGCCGGCTACCGCGACGCCATCGACTCCCGGCTCGATGGCGTTCCACAGGGTGCCGCCGACACCGCACGCGAAGGCGTCGCCAACGCCATCGAGGCCGCGAACGGGGCAGGCTCACACACGCGGGCGCTGGTCCGCGCCGCCCGGGAGTCCTTCGTCGATGGCTGGCAGCAGGCCATGTGGGCAGGCGTCGCCGTCATGGCCGTTCTCTTCTTCCACGTCCTCGCCCGAGGCCCGCGACGCACGATCCCCGCGCCGGTGAACGGAACGGAAGCAGCCGCCGCGCCAGGCGGTGAAGGCGGCGGCGCAGCCGATGCGCGGGGCCGCGGACAGGGCGCGGAACGTCCGGTCGGTCCGTAAGCGTGTGCTGAGGTGGTCGGCGCCCGAGGCGGTCAGGGCCGGGAACCGGGCGAGGCCGATGGTGCCGACCGCGTCGGCCCGCAAGGAACGACCGCGGCTCAGCCGGAGTCGACCTTCCAGCCCTCCGCCCGGAACGTCCGCCGACAAGCCGGCGGTGACACCCCGATGGCCGCGTGGAGGTGCTGTCGAAGGGACGTGCCCGTGGCGAAGCCCACGCGACAACGAGGCCGACTAGAGGAAGGCCGCCGAACTGGGCGTTCGGCTGGACGGGATGCTCGTGGAGGCCGACCACGCGGGCATGCGCGCCATCGCGGAACTCGTCGAGGAAGGCAGGCTCCGCGCCCCCATCGGCGCGACCTTCCCGCTCGCCGAGGCCGCCAAGGCACACGCCCACGGGGAGACGGGCCGCACCACGGGGAAGATCGTCCTCGTCGTGCGCTGAGCCACCTCGCCAGGAGCCCGGCATCGCGCCGGGCCCGGGCGGACTCGTCGACCAGGTCCGATCACTAGGGTGCGGAGACATGATGCCGTTCAAGCGCTCTGTCGACGACCTGCCGGGCGATCCCCGGCGCCTGACCCTGGAGTACCACCTTTCGCAGCACGTGAGCCCCGAGGGAGACCGTGACGGCCTCGACGAGTGGACGGTGTCCCCACGCGTGGAACGGTTCAAGGAGAGGACCGCGGGCGGCGTCATCGGCTCCATGACGCTTTTCCGCCTGCGTCACGACGACCGGTTCAGCCCCTTCCCGTGGGCCGATGCGCAAACGTACGACGAGGATCTCTTCCATCTGGTCCTCGGTCTCTACGACCTGGGCAACGGCGGCTACCGGCAGGCGTTCCGTGACAGCGTGGTGTCCTCCGACGGGGACCTGCTCGTCCTCTACGACATCCGACTGGACAGCGCCTGGCGCGGCTTCGGGCTGGGGCCGATCCTCGCATCCCAGGCGATCTGGGCCCTGGCTGACGGGTGCAGCGCCGTTACCGTGGCGACGCACATCAGCGAGTACGCCGGGGACGAGCGTCGTTCGCCGACCCACGAACAGTGGACGCGGGCCAACGAGAAGATCACGGCACTGTGGGAGAGCATCGGCTTCCGGCGCCGCGCCAACCCGCTCGGTCATCTCCTGGACCCCGGGACCACGGAGGCCCGCGACCTGCGGAACGAGCAGCGAAAGAAGTTCGACGCGCTCGCCGACGCCTATCGCGCGGCCCTCCGCGGCTGACTCGACGGCCATGACCCGGGCTCAGGCGTCGGGTGCCGCGTGGACGCGTCGCCCGTCGACGAAGGTCTCCAGGACGCGGGTGGCGGCGATCTCCTCGGGCGGGCCCGCGAACGGGTCACGGTCGAGGACGACGAGGTCGGCCGACTTGCCGGGGGTGATGCTGCCGGTGGTGCCGTCAAGATGGTTCACGTAGGCGCTGCCCGCCGTGTACGCGGCGATGGCGGCCCCCAGGTCGAGGCGCTGCTCCGGCAGGAAGACCGGGGTGCCCTCGGGCGCGGCGGGGGCGATCCGGTTGACGGCGACATGGATGGCCTGCAGCGGATCGGGGCTGCTGACCGGCCAGTCGCTGCCCGCGGCGAGCGTCGCGCCCGCGCGCAGCAGATCGCCGAAGGGGTACTGCCGTGTCCCGCGTTCCGCGCCGAGGAAGGGCAGGGTCAGTTCGTCCATCTGCGGTTCGTGGGCGGCCCACAGCATCTGCAGGTTGGCGCTCGCGCCCAGCGTGCGGAAACGCGGAATGTCGTGGGGGTGGACGACCTGGAGGTGCGCCAGGTGGTGCCGTGTGCCGCGCCATCCGTTGGCCGTACGGGCGGACTCCACGGCATCGAGCGCCTCGCGCACCGCGCGGTCACCGAGCGCGTGGAAGTGGACCTGGAAGCCGAGCGCGTCGAGTTCGGTGACGTACTTCCTCAGCTCTCCGGGCTCGACGAAGCTGATGCCGCTGTTCCCGGAGGCGCAGCCGCAGCCGGTCAGATACGGGTCGAGCAGGGCGGCGGTGTGGTTCTCGGTGATGCCGTCCTGCATGATCTTCACGGTGGTGGCGTGGAACCGGCCTCCGCTCAGCTCCCCACGACGGGCGGCGAGGTCGGCGATCTGCTCGGCACCTCGCTCGCGGTCCCACCACAGGGCGCCGACGACGCGGGCGGTGAGGAGACCCCGGTCGAGGGCCGCACGGTACGCGGGCGCCGGGTCGGTCATGTTGGTGTACGTGCCGATGATGGCGTCCTGCCAGGCGGTGACGCCGTGGGAGTGCAGTACGGCCTGGGCGCGCAGCAGGGCGGCGAGCTGTTCCCCGGGCGTGGGGTCCGGTACGAGTCGGCCCACGAGGTGGACCGCGCCTTCCTGGAGCATCCCGGTGGGGTTGCCCTCGGCGTCGCGCTCGATCCGGCCGTCGGCGGGGTCGGGGGTGCGGGAGTCGATGCCCGCGCGTTCCAGTGCCCGGCTGTTGACCCAGGCGCCGTGGTGGTCGCGGTTGGGCAGGAAGACGGGCCGGTCCGGGACGATCGCGTCGAGGGCGGCGGCCGTGGGGGAGCCGCCCGGGAACGCCTCCAGGGACCAGCCGCCGCCGGCGATCCACTCGACGTCCGGGTGCTCGTCCGCGTACGCCCTGATCCTGCGCAGGTACTCGGCCGGATCGACGGTGTCGCCGAGGTGGCACAGGCCGAGTTCGAGGCCCGCGCCCTGCGGGTGGACGTGGGCGTCCTGGAAGCCGGGCAGCAGCAGCTTCCCGGCGAGGTCGACGACCTCGGTGCGCGGGCCGATCAGCTCGTGCACCTCGTCGTGGCCGACGGCGGCGATCCGCCCGCCGCGCACGGCCACGGCGGTGGCGCGGCTGCGCGCGGGATCGACGGTGTGCACGGGGCCGCCCGTGAGGACGAGATCGGCCGGCCCCGTGACCCGGGTGTGCGACATGGGGGTGAACTCCATGGGGGGGGAGGGACGAGGGTCAGACCGCGGTGCGGTCCATCGGGAGGGCGAGGGCGTCGGCGTCGGTGCCGTGGCCGGTCGTGAAGTACGGCGAGTGCCGCACGTACTTGGCGACGGCCGCCATGCCGAGGCCGGCGAGCACGATCACGGCGGGCAGCGAGAACATGAACCAGCCGTTGTCCGGGCTCAGTTCGAAGTGGTCGCTCATGGTCAGGTACTGGTACCCGAGGTATCCGCCCAGGCTCAGCAGGGCCAGACCGGCCACGGCGGGCACGCCGACGGCGAGCAGCGCCTCGCGCGGTCCTTCGTGCCGCGCGGAGCGGAAGCGCACGGCGCAGGCGAGCGCGGTGAGGCCGTAGTAGAGGGCGACGATCAGGCCGATGGCGTTGACGGCGGCCAGCAGCATGTCGCTCAGCCTGGGCATCGCGACGGCGAGCAGGGCGATCACGGCGGCGACGGACATCACGACGACCGTGCCGGCGGCAGGGGTGCCGTACCGCGGGTGGACGCGGGTCCACAGCGGTCCCATGGTGCGGTCGCGGCCCATGGCGAGCAGTCCGCGTGCCGTGGGGATCAGGGTGGCCTGCACGGAGGCGAACGCGGAGAACATCAGCGCGACCAGGGGCAGGGTGGCCCAGGGCTCGGCGGCCAGTTTCTCCCCGAGGTACGGGAGGGCCTGGGGGCCGTTCCTGACGAGTTCGCCCAGGCTCATCTCCCGCTGGAAGGCGACCGAGGCGAAGAGGAACAGGCCGAGCATGGCGAAGAGGGCGATGAAACCTCCCCGGGCCGAGTCGCCCGGGCTCTTCGTCTCCTCGGTGACGCTGAAGGCCGCGTCCCAGCCCCAGAAGAAGAACACCGCCAGGACCATGCCCTGGGCGAAGGCGGTGCCACTGGTGATCTCGAAGGGGTTGAACCAGGAGAGGGAGAAGGCGTGGTCGCCGGTGACCAGGGCCCAGCCGCAGAAGCCCAGCAGCACCGCGTACTCGAAGACGAGCAGGGCGAACTGGAACCGGGCGGTGGCCCGCATCCCGGTGACGGCCATGGCCGTGAGGGCGACGAGGATCACCAGCCCGACCGCCGTGGTGACACCGGTGGACGTCGGATCGAGGGCGATGCCGGCGAGGCTGTGCAGGCCCGCCTTGTTGGCGAAGATCAGGACGACCGAGCCCATGATCGCGCTGGTGTAGGCGCAGAAGATGATCGAGCCGACCAGGGTGACCCAACCGGTCAGGAAGCCGGGCCAGGGGCCTAGGGACTTGCCGACCCAGACATAGCCGTTGCCCATGTTCGGTTCCGAGCGGTTGAGCCGGGCGTAGGCGGTGGCGATGCCGAGTACCGGCAGGAACGCCAGCAGCAGGAGCGCCGGGGCCTGAAGGCCCACGATGGTCGCGATCGTGCCCATGCCGATGGCGATGCTCGTGGTGGCCGCGGTGCTGGACGCCGCGATCGCGACGCCGTCGACGACGCCGAGGGAACGGCGCAGGACGGGGCCGGATCCGGCGGACGGGCTCGGCGGGGAGGACAGGGGCGGTGCGGACGACATGGAGGGCTCCTCGGGGGACGGAGGACGGGGAAGAGCCGCGCGGTGAGGTGATGGAACAGCCGCCGTCCGCATTGGGTCAACCCTGTTGACGTAAGGCGGCCGAGGGCCGTTCACTGAACGGTACGCAAGCCCCCGTCGGTGTGAGGAACGAGAGGACCGGGAGGAACACAGCCATGGCCACCCGTGTCCCGCAGGAGCGCAGACGCCGACGACCTACCCGCTCCGGGGTCCTGCTGTCGGAGGACCTGATCGTGGAGACCGCCCTGCGGCTGATCGGCGAGCATGGCCCCGAGGCGCTGAGCGTGCGCCGGCTCGGTACGGCACTGGGCTGCGACCCGACCGCTCTGTACCGCTACTTCCACGGCACCGACGACCTGGTGCTGGCCATCGCCGACCGGATCATCGGCGACGCGATGGAGGGGTTCGTCCCCGGAGACGACTGGGTGGCCTCGTTGCGCGAGATGGCCCTGCGGGTCCGTGCCGGGTACGTCGCCCATCCCCGGGCGGCTGCCATGGCCGCGCACCGGGTGACGCGGCGCAAGAGCGAGATCCGGGCCGTGGAGACGGGAATCGGCCTGCTGCTGTCGGCGGGCTTCGAGCCGGCCTCCGCCGCACGGCTCTATCTGGCCTTCATCGACACCGTCCTCAGCCACGCGGCCGCGGACGCGGCGTTCCAGGCACTGCCGCGGCAACAGCGCGAGGCCGATCACCGGGCGTGGAGGGATGTCTACCAGGACCTGGACCCGGTGGCGTACCCGGCGCTCACCGCGGTCCGTCCGGAGCTGCCCGGGATGGCGGACAGCTCCTTCGAGGAGGCCGTGGACCTGCTGCTGGAGGCGCTGGCGGCACGCGCCCCGGCAGCGAGGGGATGCGGACGGTCCCGGCCCGGGGCTCGGCGCTGATCACCGGGAGAGGCCCGTTCGTGCCGCCAGACGTGCCGTGGTCTCCATGAGCGAGACGGTGAACGGGTGGCTCGGCTCGGTCAGGACGCGGTGTGCCGGGCCCTGTTCGACGAGTTCGCCCGCGTCCAGGACGGCGATGCGGTGGGCGAGGGCCGCGGTGCCCAGATCGTGGGTGATCAGGACCAGGGAGAGGTCGTCGTGGCCGCGGACCAGTGCCGCGAGGGTGTCGAGGATGCCGCGGCGGGTGACCGTGTCGAGGCCGGAGGTGATCTCGTCGCAGACGAGGACGCGGGGACGGGCGAGCAGGGCGCGGGCGAGGGCTGCGCGCTGGAGTTCGCCGCCGGACAGCCGGCCGGGGCGTCTGCGGACCAGGTCCTCCGTGAGCCCGAGGCGGGTCAGGGTGGTCAGGGCCTCGGTCCTGGCGGCGCGGCCGTCGGTGCCGCGCAGCCGGGTCGCGGTGCGGGCGACCTGGTGCAGGACGGGGCGGTGCTCGTCGAAGGCGGCGCGCGCGTCCTGGAAGACGTACTGCACGGCTGCCAGGTGCGCGCGGCTGCGGTCGCGCAGGCTGCGAGGCAGCGGAGTGCCGTCGAGGAGGATCTCCCCGTCGTGGGCACGGTGGAGTCCCGCCAGACAGCGGGCGAGGGTGGTCTTGCCGCTGCCGGAGCGGCCGACGACGGCCAGGCATTCGCCGGTGTGCAGATCGAGTCCGGGAACGCGCAGCACCACGGTCGTGCCGTGTGCCCTGTCACGGTGGCGGGCGGTCAGGTCGCGTATCCGCAGGACCGGTCGTGCGGCAGTGGTTGCGGGCTCGGGCCGCGGGAGCTCCCGCTGCCCGTCGAGCAGCCGGCGGGTCCACTCGTGTCGGGGCTCCAGCCACAGGTGCTGTGCGGGGCCCGACTCCACGACCCGGCCCGCTCGCATGACGTGGACGTCGTCGGCGAGCGCGCGGACGACGTCGAGGTCGTGGCTGAGCAGGACGACGGCGATGCCGCGTGCCGCGACGGCGGCGAGCTGGTCGACGACGCGGCTCTTGGTCAGGGCGTCCTGTCCGGTGGTGGGCTCGTCGGCGACGATGACGCGGGCACCGAGCAGCAGGGCCTGGGCGAGGACGACGCGCTGCTGCTGGCCGCCCGAGAGCTGGTGCGGGTAGCGCCGCGACAGGGCCTCGGCGTCCGGGAGCTGGGCATCGGCCAGCGCCCGCAGGACGCGTTCGCGGGCAGCGGCCCGGCGCTTGCCCAGGGGCAGGTGGCGGACCTGGGCGCGGGCGATGTCGGTCAGGAGGGCGGAGACACGGCGGGCGGGGTTGAGGACGGCCGCCGGGTGCTGGGGGATGTAGCCGACGAGGCCGTCGGCTGCCGGCCGTATGTCGCCGGTGACGCGGGCGCCGCGTGGGAACTCGCCGAGCAGGGCGAGGCCGGTGGTGGTCTTGCCGCTGCCGGAGGCGCCGACCAGCGCGGTGACCTTGCCGGGCAGGGCTCCGAGGGTCACTCCGTCGACGACGGACCTGCCGTCGATCTCGACGCGCAGGTCGCGGATCCCGGCCACGGGCTCTTCGGCGGTGTCGCCGGGTCCGCCGCCCGTGGCGGCCGGCTCCGTCGTGTCGTCGTGGTGGTTCTCCAGGTTCACCGGCGTGCCTCACTCCCTGCTCGGCTGCGGAGGGACTCGGGTGCGCCCCGGCGCTTCGTGTCCTGGACCCGGGTGCTTCGGCGGTCGCCCGCCAGCGCGGCGTCGAAGAGGAGGTTGGTGCCCATCGTCAGGGCGACGATCAGCAGGGCGGGTACGACCACGGCCCAGGGCTGGAGGAACAGGCCCGTGCGGTTGCGGTCGACCATGACCGCCCAGTCGGCGGCGTCCGGGGCGACTCCGACGCCGAGGAACGCGGCCGTGGCGACCAGGTACAGCACGCCGGTCAGCCGGGTGCCGACGTCGGCGGCCAGGGTGCCCAGCATGGACCGGCCGACGTAGCCGACGGCCAGGCGCCACCAGGTCTCGCCCTGCATGCGCAGCGCCTCGACGGCGGGACGGGCGGCGGCCTCCATGGCGGCGGCGCGTACGAGGCGGGCCGCGTCGGGCACGTTGATCAGCGCGACCAGCAGGGCGAGACCGACGGCGCCGGGGGAGAACACCGTGGCGGCCAGCAGGATCAGCAGCAGCGACGGGACGGCGAGCAGGATGTCCAGGGGCCTCATCAGCAGCTCCTCCAGCAGGCGGCGGTGGGTGAGCGCGCTGACCAGGCCGATGGGCAGGGCCACGAGACAGGCCAGAGTGGTTGCCGCCAGGGCGGTCAGCACGACTGGGCGGCCGCCGTGCAGGACCTGTTGCCATACGTCGCGGCCGACGAAGTCGGTGCCGAGCCAGTGGCCGTCGCCGGCGGTGAAGGACACGGCGCGCCGGCCCGGTTCCTCCGCGAACACCGGGCCGAGGAGGGCGAGGACGAGGGGTACGGCGACGACCGCGAGGCCGAGGGCGAAGCGGCCGGTGCGCGGGTTCTTCACGCGGCCACCCCCGCCCGTGGCGCGAGGCGGTGGGCAACCAGGTCGGCGCCGAGGTTGAGGACGACGGTCAGCACCCCGAACACCACGGCGAGGCCCTGCACGACGGGTACGTCGCGTTCGGCGACGGCGTTGAGCAGTACGGTGCCGAGTCCGGGGATCACGTACAGCGCCTCCACGACGATGACACCGCACAGCAGCCAGTCGATGGTGCGGGCCAGCTGCTGCGCGGCGGGGGCGAGGGCGTTGGGCAGGGCGTGCGCGTAGTGGATACGGACGCCGGAAACGCCGTAGCGGCGGGCCTGCGCCGCGTACGGGGAGGCGAGCGCGTCGATCATGCCGGCGCGCACCAGGCGGGCCAGCGAGCACACGGGCCGGGAGAGCAGGACGAGCACGGGGAGGACGAGTGCGGCCGGGTGGCCGAGCAGGTCGGTGCCGTAGCCGACCGCGGTCGGTGGCAGCCAGCCCAGCCGGAGCGCGAAGACGGTCACCAGCAGCACGCCGAGGGCGAACTCGGGCACCGCGTACACGGCGAGGGTCACCGAGCTGATCAGCCGGTCGGCGAGGCGTCCAACGCGTCGGGCGGCGAGCACGCCGAGGCCGAAGCCCACCGGCACGAGCAGCGCCACAGTGAGCGTGGCCAGCAGCAGGGTGGGGCCGAAGCCCTCGGCGACGTACCGGCTGACCGGGCGTCCGGAGGCCAGGGAGGTGCCGAAGTCGCCGTGCGGCAGACCCGCCGCCCAGTCGGCCAGCCGTTCGTACGCGGGCCGGTCCAGTTCCATGGCCTCGCGGATCGCCTGGATACGGGCCGGGTCGGGCTGGTCGCCGGCCAGGGCGACGGCGGCGTCGCCCGGCAGCGCCTCGGTGAGCGCGAAGACCAGCAGCACCACGGCCACGGTCTGCGCGACGCCGAGGAGTAGCCGCCGGGCGACGAAGGAGCGCAGTCCGCTCACGTGAGCCACACCTTGTCGAAGCGGGCCCAGTCGAGCGTGTTGGCGGGCGCGTTCTCCTCCACTCCCTTCACGTTGCGGGCGATACCGAGGATCCAGTCGGCGAAGCCCCAGATGAGGAAGCCGCCCTCGGTGTACAGGCGGCGCTGCATCCGCTCGTAGACCGCGGCGCGCCCGGTCCTGTCCTTGGTGGACTGGGCTTGCTGGTAGAGGGCGTCGAAGTCCTTGTGCTGCCACTTGGTGGCGTTGGTGGTGGAGCCGGTGAGCAGGCGCTGGGAGATGTGGGCCTCGATGGGCATGGCGCCGGAGCGGTAGCAGCACAGGGCGCCGTTGTCGAGGATGTCGCTCCAGTACGAGTCCTTGCTGCCCGTCTTGACGTCGATCGTGACGCCCGCCTCCTTCGCCTGGTCGCGGAAGACGCCGGCGGCCTCGGTGAACCCGGCGGCGACGGCCGAGGTGTCGAGGGTGACCTTCAACTTCTCGGCGCCGGCCCGCTTGAGCAGGGCGCGGGCGCGGTCGAGGTCCTGCTCGCGCTGGGGGAGGCCGTCGGCGTAGTACTCGTAGCCCTTGCCGAACAGGTCGTTGCCGACGACGCCCGCGCCGGACAGGGCGCCGTCGACGAGCTCCTCGCGGTCGGCGATGAGGAAGAACGCCTCACGCACCCGCCTGTCGTCGAAGGGCGCCCGGTCGGTCTTCATGGCGAAGCCCTGCATCGCGCTGTTGCGGAGCCGGACGATCTCGATCTGTCCCTTGCCCTCGTGGGCGCGGGCGGTGGCGGGGTTGAGCTCATGGGCGTACTCGACCTGGCCGCCGAGGAGCGCGTTGACGCGGGCGGACTCCTCGTTGGCGACGACGAACTCGATCTCGTCGAGGTGCGGGGCGCCGTCCCAGTAGTCGTCGTTGCGGCGGAAGACGGCGGAGCGGCCCGGGGCGAAGGAGACGAAGCGGAAGGGGCCGGAGCCGATCGGCTTCCTGTCGAACCCGGTCGCGCCCTCGGGCACGATGTACGCGCCGAACGCGGCCAGGATGTTGGGGAATTCGGCCGTGGGGCGCTTGAGGACGAACTCGATCGACCGCTGCCCGGTGGCGCGGCTGGCGTCGAGGTCGATGGGCTCCAGGGACGCCTTGGCGCGGAACGCCTGCCCGGGGTCGGCGATACGGCGGTAGCTGTAGAGGACGTCCTCGGCGGTGACCGGCTTGCCGTCGTGGAAGGCGGCCTCGCGCAGGGTGACCTGCCAGCGGTCCAGGGCCTTGTTCGCCTCCCACTTCTCGGCGAGGCGGGGCTGGGCCGACAGGTCGGCGCCGTAGTCGGCGAGCTTGTCGAAGAGAGCCTTGGCGCGGGCGGCGTCGGCGAAGAGGTTGGCCAGGTGCGGGTCGAGGGTCTCACTGGCACCGCCGCCCGCGAACGCGGCGCGCAGCCGCCCGCCTCTCCTGGGAGCGCCATCGCCCTTGCTCTCGTCGGCGCCCGGGCCGGAGCCGCCACCGCATCCGGCGAGGGCGACGACACCGAGCGAGGCGGCGCCCGTCGCGGCGAGGAAGCCGCGGCGGCGCAGTCCGGGGAAGCGCTCCTGGGACGGGAGACGGCGGGTGGATTCGTCGTGCATGCGGGTTTCCTCCATGTGTGTGGACGGCTGCTGTGTGGACGGCTGCTGTGTGGGTGGCTGCTGCGGTCGCGGCGGGAAAAAAGAGAGAGGAGGCGGCAGGTTCTCGCGCGTCAGGAGGCGGAGGCGGGCCCGGTCAGGCCGACCCGGTCAGGCGGGCCACCAGGTGCAGCCGGTCGGCGTCGGCGGTACGGCCGGGGAGCAGGCCCTCGTGCCAGGGCGGCTCGGTACGTGGGCCCGGTCCGTCGTGGAGCTCGAGGACCTCGAAGCCCTGCGCGGCCAGGAGGCGGCGCAACTCCTGCGGGAACAGCAGCCGCCACGCGGACCGCTGCTCGACGGGCGGGGACCCGTCGTCCGTGGTCCACACGCGACTGCGGCGCAGGAGCTGGGCCGTACGGTCCACCGTGAGGACGGTGGTGGAACGGTGGACGGTGCCCCGCCAGGTGAACTCCTTGACGGTGGGCACATCGAGCAGCTCGGTACGGCCGAGGAAGTACGCGCCGTTGCGCATCTCGGCGACCAGCAGACCGCCCGGGGTCAGGGCGCGGCGGCAGCAGGACAGGAAGGCGTCGAGCTGTTCGTTGGTGTGGCAGTACAGCAGGGCGCTGTCCAGGCACACGACGGCGTCGAACACGCTCCGGCCCAGGTCGAATCCGTGGAGGTCGGCATGGACGTACTCGGGCCCGGGGTGATGGACGCGGGCGTGGGTGAGCATCGCCTCGGAGATGTCGGCGCCGGTCACCGTGCGGCCGGCGCCGTGGAGGTGGGCGGCGTCGCGGCCGGTACCGCAGCCCACGTCCAGTACGCACGGTCCCGCGCCGTGCCGCCCCAGACAGTCCTCCGCCCAGCGCCCGGCCAGCCGGTCGGGGTCGGGGAAGCGGGCCTCGTACAGCTCGGGGTTGTCGGTGAGCAGGTTGGGCGGAACGGTCGAGGGGCGCATGGCGTGTCCTTCCTCAGGCCGTCGCGGGTACGGAGGGCTTCGGCGCCGTCGGCAGCGAGCCGAGCCGGTGCAGCCAGGCCACGCCCAGCGCGGACGCGAGCCCGAACAGGGCGCAGCACGCCCAGGGCAGCCAGCCGGCGTCGCCCCGCTCCCCGGTGTCCATGGCCCAGCCGACGACGGTGTTGCCGACGGCGGCGGCGATCCCGGAGACCACGTAGAAGATCCCGAAGTACGTGCCCGTCAGCTCGGACCGGCCGAAGCCGGGGACGATCTCCATCACGAACGGCTGGGCGACCATCACCCCGAGGTGGAGCAGCAGGGCGCCGGCCAGGACGGGCAGGGCACGCAGCGCCGCGTCGGCCGTACCGCCCGGGCCGCCGGGGTCACTCGCCACTACGGCGGGCGGCAGGAACGCCAGCGCCATCAGGCCCAGCCCGGCCGAGATCCAACGTGCCCGGTTCCCGCGCTCCTTGAGGGCTCGGGTGACGCGCAGTTGCAGGGCCAGGTTGGCGAGGGTGCCCACGAGGAAGACGAGGCCGGCGGCGCCGTCCCAGCCGGTGGCCTGCCGGGCTCCGTCGGGCAGCAGCAGGTACAGCTGGTTCTCCAGGGTGAACATGCCGACCATGGCGAGCGCGAACGCCAGGAAGGCCCGGTTGCCGAGGACCTCGCGCCAGTCCGCGAGCACGGTGCCCCTGCTCGGCTCGACCTCCCGGGCGGGCAGCACCAGGGCCTGCGCGACGGTGAGGACCGCGAAGATCCCGGCGGCGGCCAGGGCCGACGTACGGAAGTCCACCAGCAGCAGCGCGCTGCCCAACAGCGGTCCGATCAGGGCTCCGGCGGTGGCGAACACGTTGAACAGGGCGAACGCCTCGGCTTTGCGCTCGGCCGCCTCCTGGGCGATGTAGGCGCGTACGGCGGGGTTGAACAGCGCCCCGGCGAAGCCGCTGAGCACGGACGCGGCGAGCAGGACGGCCAGGCTGTCGCCGAGCGCGAACAGCGCGAACCCGAGGGTGCGCAGGGCGCAGCCGGCGATGATGACGCCGCGCGCGCCGAGCCGGTCGGAGGCGGAGCCACCGATGATGAACAGGCCCTGCTGGCTCAGGTTGCGCACGCCGAGGACCACACCGACGACGGCGGCCGACATGCCCAGGTTCTCGCCGAGGTGGGTGGCGAGGTAAGGGATGAGCAGGTAGAAGCCGGTGTTGACGCCGAGCTGGTTGGCCAGCAGGAGCTGGACCGCGAGCGGGAAGCGGCGGATCTCACGCCACGTCCTCATACGCCCTCACCTCCTGGACTCCGAGGCCAGGGAGGTCACTTGCCCGTACGACGCCGTCCTCGCCGCCGATGCCCCGCCACGGGTCACGGGCGAGCAGCAGATGCCCGTCGAGGTCGGTCCAGCGGGCCCGGTCGGCGAGGTGGACGGCGGGTGCGAGGCCCAGACTGCTGGCGGTCAGGCAGCCCAGCATCAGCTCCGTGCCGCTGCCGTCGATCGCCTCGGCGATACGCAGCGCGGCGTGCACGCCGCCGCACTTGGCGAGCTTGACGTTGACGCCCTGGACGCGTCCGGCCAGCCGGCGGACGTCCTCCAGGGTCACGGCGTCCTCGTCGGCGATGACGGGCAGTGGCGAGCGTGCGGCCAGCGCGCCCAGTGCCTCCGGGGTGCCGGGCGCCAGGGGCTGTTCGACGGCCTCGACACCGAGGTCGGCGAACCGGGGCAGCAGCGCCTCGGTCTGCGCCACGGTCCAGGCGCCGTTGGGGTCCAGGAGCAGCCGGGCCCGGGGCGCGGCGTCGCGGATGACGCGGACGCGCTCCACGTCGTCCTCGGGGTCGGGGGATCCGGCCTTGACCTTGACGACCTCGAAGCCGCTCGCCGTGAGACCGCGTACCTGTGCCGCCGCGTGGGCGGGGGACGTGATGCCGATGGTGCGGGCCGTGGCCGCGGCCGGAGGTGCCACGGCGCCGAGGAGCCGATGGACAGGGCTGCCCGCCCGCTTGCCGACGAGGTCGAGCAGCGCGGCCTCGACGGCGGCGGTCACGGCCGGGGGAGTGCCCTCACCGGCCAACTCGCCCGCGTTCAGCGCCTCCAGGGCGCTCTCGGGACCGGGGAAGCGGGCGAGGTCCGTACCGGCAGCCGCGAGGAGCCGTTCCAGGGTCCGCGTGTCGAGACCGTAGTAGACGCTGGTGACGGCTTCGCCGTGACCGGTGACGCCGTCGTGTTCGACGGTCAGCCACACGGCTTCGCGGGCGGTCATGGTGGAGCGGGAGATACGCAGCGGCTCGCTGAGGTCCAGACGTACGGTGTGCAGGCCGGTCTTCACGGCTTCCTTTCCGGATGGGGGAGGGCCTTCAGCGGGTCGGTGACGCGGGTGCACCGCACCCAGCCGGTGGCTTCGGCCGCGCGGGGGTGCGGGATCTCCACCGGCCGGGCGGCCGCCGTGGCGGGGTCGAGGCCGTGGGCCGCGGCGAAGTCGTCGTCGTAGACGGTGCCGAGGTAGCGGTGCGGGCCGTCGGGGAAGACGGTGGCGACGACCGCGCCGGGGTGGACGCGGGCGGCCCACGCGGCGACGCGGGCGGCGGCGCCGGTGCTCCATCCGCCGCTGACGAAGCTGGAGTGGGCGAGGCAACGGCAGCTGTCCACGGCCTCGGCCGGGCCGACCCAGTGGACCTCGTCGAACGCCTCGTAGGCGACGTTGCGCGGATGGATGCTGCTGCCCAGGCCGCGCATCAGCCGTGGCCGGGCGGGCTGGCCGAAGATCGTCGAGCCGGTCGAGTCCACGCCGATCAGCCGCAGTGCGGGCCAGCGGCGCCGCAGTGGCCCGATGACGCCGGCGCTGTGGCCGCCGGTGCCGACGCTGCACACCAGGATGTCCAGGTGGTCGAGCCGGTCGATGAGTTCGGCGGCCAGGGAGGCGTAACCGGCGCTGTTGTCGGGGTTGTTGTACTGGTCGGGCCAGTACGCGCCGGGCAGGACGGCGAGCAGCTCCTGGAGCCGGGCGAGCCGCGCGGCCTGCCAGCCGCCCCGTGGCGCCGGGCGGTCCACGAGCTCCAGCCGCACCCCGTGGGCTCGCAGCAACTGCCGCATGGACGGCTCCAGTTCACTGTCGCCGACCAGTACGACGGGGTGGCCGAGGGCCTGGCCGGCGAAGGCGAGCCCGATGCCGAGGGTGCCGGAGGTGGACTCCACCACCGGGGCACCCGGCCGCAGTTCGCCCCGCTCACGGGCGCCCAGCAGCATCGACACGGCGGCCCGGGCCTTCATACCGCCCGCCGCGAGCCCTTCGAGCTTGGCCCAGAAGCCGGGGTGTGGGCCGGGCAGTTCGGCGGTGACGCGGACCAGGGGTGTGCGGCCGAGCAGGGAGAGCAGTTCCGGGCGCGCGGCGGGCCGTACGGCCGTCGTGGTCATCGTTCGCCCCCCGGACGCGGGCCGCCGTAGCGGTGCAGGGTGCCGGGACCGCCGTCGAGCCAGAAGAAGGGGTACGGCTCGGCGCACACCGCGCTCACCCCGTGGCCGAGGAAGCGGGGCAGTACGGCGCTGCCGGTCTGGGCGAACATCACCAGCTGCTTGCCGTGCGCCAGCGCGTGCCGCCGCAGCGGTTCGAAGGTCCCGTTGCCGAGCGTCATCCCGGAGACGAGCAGGGCGTCGCAGCGGCCGGCCTCGCTGAGCGCGCCGGTGACGACCTCCTCGCCCCACTCCGTCGCCCCGCCCTTGAGATCGCACGGAACGTAGCCCAGTCCGCGCGAACGCAGCGCCTCCAGCAGGGAGTTGACGACACCGACGACGAGCACCGTCGTGCCCGGAGGCAGATCGAGCAGCTCGACGACGGCCCGCGCCCGGGCCCGGGACTTCTCCAGCGACGTCCCGGCGGGCAGCGGGACGGGTCGCGCCCCCTGAGCCGGGCCGTGCGGGGCGACGTGCATCAGGTAGGCGTCCAGGGCGGCCACGCGCACCGGCAGCAGCGGATGCTCCAGCAGGCGGGGCACGTCGGCGCCGACGCAGTCGTCGATCGCGCCGCAGGGCAGAGCCCCCGGCTCGACCGCGCACGAGCCGACGGCCCCGGCCAGCCGCAGGCTGAGGACCTCGTTGCGGTAGCCGGTGCCGCGCCCGTCGTGCCGTACGGCCTGCCGGGTGGTGAACGCCACGGCGATCCGCTGTGCGGCCGGGTCCGGGCCGAGCTCACCGGCGCGGACGCGTTCCACGAGCTCGTCGTACGACGCGCATGTCGCGAACGCCGCCGTGCGGGCTGTGCCGGTGGCGGCCGTCATCGGATCACCAGCCCGGACCGCAGCTCACCGAGCAGGGCCTCGACCCGGTCGCGGGCGCCCAGCCCCTCGGCATCGCCCGCCATGACGTGCCCGAGGTACTCGTTGTTGCTGCCCGCCGCCTTCACCTGCCTGCCGGGCTCGGCGAGCTGTGTCTCCAGCACTCCCGGTGCGTCCCGCAGCCGGCCGCCGTCCAGTGACTCGAGGGTGCCCGAGGTGCCCGGTACGAGGAAGCCGATGGCCGCACTGCGCAGCCCGGTCTCCCGGCGCCGCAGGTCGGGCGCACGGCCGAGGGACACCTCCACGAAGGCCGCGGCCAGGTCGACGCCGGTGACATGGCGGACCAGCTTGGTGATGCGGTTGCCGGCGGGCCGCGGGTTGACCTCGACTACGCGCGGTCCGGCGGAGGTCAGCTTGATCTCGGTGTGCGCCACCACGCCGTCCACCAGCCCGAGCGCCTTGAGCGCGCCCAGTGCGGTCTGCTCGGCGGCTTCGGTGTCGGCGGACGTGAGGGCCGCCGGGAACATGTGCCCTGTCTCGACGAACGCGGGCGCCCCGCCGACGCTCTTGTCGGTCACGCCCACCACGTGGACGGCTCCCGCGTGCGACACCGTCTCGACGCTCACCTCGGGGCCGTCGAGCAGCTCCTCCAGCAGGACGGCGGGCTCCCGATGCTGTCCACGGGCGTTGACCGGGAAGCCGGCCAGCGCCCGTACGGCGGCGGCGAGCTGCTCCTCGCCGTCCACCCGCCGCACGTACATGCCCGCACACAGGTCGACGGGCTTGACCACCAGCGGGTAGCCGATCTCCCGTGCCGCCCGCGCGATGTCGGCCCACTCCTCGTGCACGGCGAAACGCGGCCCGGGCACCCCGGCGTCACTGAGGACCCGGCGGGTGGCGTCCTTGCGGCAGGCGTTCTCGACCGCCTCGGGGCTGGAGCCGGGCAGGCCGAGCCGCCCGGCGATCCGCGCCACCGTCGGCAGGTAGTAGTCGCAGGACGTGATGACCCCGTCGAAGCCGAGGACCGCGTGCAGCCGCTCGGCCTCGGGCAACAGGGCCTCGATGTCGTTGGTGTCCGCGGTGATCACGTTGCGCGCCCCGAGCAGCGGGTGCGCTGTGCCCTCGGGCGCCGAGCGCAGGTAGTGGTGCAGATCCCGCGTGAGGAACGTGAACTCGTGCCCGCCCTCCCGTATCGCCCGTGGCAGCAGCCTGCTCATCGAACCGACCCAGCTCTCGACCACCAACAGATGAGCCACGGCTCCCCTTTTCGTCCCGTTTCGCGCTGCGTGGTTCTGGCATCAGGGCAGCCCGACGACGCCTCTGAGGGGAGGCGGCCGGCTGTGCCACGGGAAGACGCTATCGATAATCATTTTCATTGTCAGGTCCTGGATCGAACTTCGCCGGAGAAAGTTCGCGACCCGGCCTGCGCGCCGCACGGTGCTGCCCTGCGACCTCGGCTGCGACTGCGCCGCACGGGGCCCGGACTGCCTGCGGCGCTGTGACCGACGTCCCGTGAAGTCCCGACCCACTTCCTCGAGTTGCCGGCGCTGCGGCTAGGGTCTGCCTTCGCATGGATCCCCTCCAGAGGCCCCGGAGCAGGCGTGCCGGGGAGGCGGGTGTGGGGTCCGGAGTCCGTTGTGTTCGATCCGAATATCTGGCTTTCGGAGCTGGCGTGCAGAAGACAGGTGACCTGGTCGAGGAAGCGGAGGCGGCCGTCGCGGCTCCCGCGGCGGCCGATGACGCCCCCCGGGGCTGGCCACGGTTCTGGCCGCTCCTGTTATTGGCGGCGGCCACCCTTCCCGGTACGGCGTTCTTCGTCATCGGCCGGTGGGGGGACGAACCGGCCATGCAGGCATGGCGGACCGTCTGCCTCGCCGTCACCCTGCAGGCGCTGCCCTTCCTGCTGCTCGGAACGGCCCTGTCCGGCGCGATCAACGCGTTCGTGCCGGCCCGTCTGTTCCAGCGGATGCTGCCCCGGCGGACCGTGCTCGCCGTCCCGGTCGCCGGAGCCGCCGGGGTCGTCCTGCCCGGCTGCGAATGCGCGTCGGTACCCGTCGCCAACAGCCTGATCGGCCGGGGGGTCCCCCCGGCCGCCGCCTTCGCGTTCCTGCTGTCGGCGCCCGCCGTCAACCCGGTCGTCCTGACCGCGACAGCCATCGCCTTCCCCGGCAGTCCCGTGATGGTGCCGGCCCGGCTGCTCGCCTCGCTCGCCACCGCCGCCGTGATGGGCTGGCTGTGGCTTCTCCTGGGCCGTGAGGAGTGGCTCAGGCCGGTCGCGCGGCACACCGGACACCAGCCGGGACACAACCGCTGGACCGAGTTCCGGCGCGGCTTCCAGCACGACTTCCTGCACGCCGGCGGCTTCCTGGTCGTCGGGGCCATGGCGGCGGCCACCTTCAACGTGATGGTCCCGCGCTCCGTGCTCGACACGTTCTCCAGCTCGCTCTGGCTGTCGGTGCTGTTCCTGGCCGTGCTCGCCATCGTGCTCGCGGTGTGCTCCGAGGCCGACGCGTTCGTCGCGGCCTCGCTCAGCGGGTTCTCCCCGCTCGCGCAACTGGCGTTCATGGTGGTCGGGCCGATGGTCGACCTGAAGTTGATCGCCCTTCAGGCGGGTACGTTCGGCCGGAACTTCGCGGTCCGTTTCTCCGCCGCCACGGCGGTCGTCGCGGTCCTGTGCAGCGTGCTGGTCGGAGGGGTGCTGCTGTGAGACGTCCCCTCCAGGTGATCCTGCTCGTCCTCATCGGTCTGGGTCTGCTGCACGCCTCGCTCTTCACCGACCTGTGCCTCAGGTACGTGAAGGAGGGGATGCGTCCGCTGCTGATCGCGTCGGGAGTGCTGCTGCTCCTGCTGGGAGCGGCGGAGGCCTGGTCGTACCGGAGGCCGGGCGGAGGTGACGAGCGACCTGAGCACGGCGGCCACGACGACAGCGACCGCGGTCATGATCACGACCACTCCACCGCGCCCCGCGCCGCGTGGCTGCTGTTCCTCCCCGCGCTGAGTCTGCTCTTCTACGCACCGCCGGCCCTGGGCGCGTACACCGCCTCCCGCGAGGCACCCAAGGCGGTCACGGAGCAGGAACACTTCGATCCGCTTCCCGCGACCTCGCCGGTCCCGATGACCCTCACCGATTTCACCAGCCGCGTGCAGCAGGACTCCGAGCAGGCCATCAAGGGACGCCGGGTCCGGATGACCGGTTTCGTCACGCCCGACAAGCAGGGTGACGGCTGGTACCTGACACGGACCATTTTCCTGTGCTGCGCGGCGGACGCCCAGTTCGTCAAGGTGCGGATCCACGGGGGCCCGGCTGTGCGCACCAACACCTGGGTGTCCGTCACGGGCACCTGGCACCCCGGCGGGACTCTGGGCACGAGGTCCGCCCCGGCCGCGCTCGACGCCGACACCGTCAAGAAGGTCGCCCGGCCGGTGAACGCATACGAGGACGCCCTTCCGCTCGTCCCTTCCCGTTAGGGGCCACCCCTTTTCGACCGCACGGTGATCCACACGCCCAGGGGCGAACTCCGGGCCAGTCCTCGTCAACTGCGCGGGCCTGCACAGCGACAAGATCGCCGAAGCGGCAGGTGACCGGCCATCGGTGCGGATCATGCCGTTCCGCGGTGAGTACGCCGAGATACGGCCCGCACGCCGCGCACTGATCACCAACCCCGTCTACCCGGTGCCCGATCCCGATCTTCCGTTCCTCGGCGTGCACGTCACCCCCATGCTCGACGGCTCGGTCCATCCCTGATCTTGTGTGGGGATCCCCGGCTTCAGCCGGGGAGGGAAACGCATCCTCGGGCCGGAGGCGCGCAGCGCCGGAGTTCGCTGCGCCTTGGGGTGACGGTCAGGTAGGCCGCTTCTGGCCCTCGATGTACTGGCGGACGATGCTGAGCGGTGCACCGCCGCATGACCCGGCGAAGTAGGAGCGGGACCAGAAGACGGAGCCCAGTCCGATGTGGTTGATGCGGCCGGTGTACTCGGCGCGCAGGTATCGGGAGCTGACGCCCTTCAAGCTGTTGATCAGCTTCGACAAGGCCACCTTGGGCGGGTAGTGCACGAGCAGGTGCACGTGATCGCGCTCGCCGTTGAACTCCTTCAGCTCCGTCTCAAAACTGCCGCAC
>NZ_VJZE01000099.1 GCF_009377205.1 Streptomyces phyllanthi | reverse complement strand
GGCCCCCACCGCCGCCTCCTCCAGCGCTCCCGGCAGCTCGCCCTCGTACACGACACCCAGCGCCTGCGTCGCGCGCGTGAGCGCCACGTACAGGTCGCTCGTGCCGAACCGGCCCGGCTCCACGACCAGCACCGAGTCGAACTCAAGGCCCTTGGCCTGCCGGGGATCCAGCAGCACGACCGTCTGCGTCAGGTCGGGTTCCCGGCCCGCCGTGACCCCGTCCAGTCGCGCGGCGAGCGCGCGGTGCAGATCGCGCGGCGCGATCACCGCGAGGCGCCCCTCGGCCGGGGTCAGCTCGGCGACGGCCTTGGCCACCTCGCCGGGCAGGTCGTCCAGGGCCCTGCGCACCCAGGGCCGTACGCCCGTCGAGCGGACCGAGCTCGGCGGTTCGAAGCCCGGGTTCCCCGCCCGTACGACACCCGCCGCGAGCTCCATGATCTCGGCGGGGGTGCGGTAGTTGACGCCCAGGCGCGTGTGCTCCCAGCGGTCCTCGACATACGGTTCGAGAATCCCGGCCCAGGAGCCGACGCCCGCTTCCTCCGCGGTCTGCGCGGGGTCGCCGACGAGCGTCATCGAGCGGGTCGGCGAACGCCGCATCAGCAGTCGCCACGCCATGGGCGACAGCTCCTGCGCCTCGTCGACGATGATGTGCCCGAACGCCCAGGTCCGGTCGGCCGCCGCGCGCTCGGCCGCGCTGCGGTGGTCGTCCTCCTCCTGCCGTTCGGCGAACCGCTCGGCGTCGATGATGTCGTGCGCGGACAGGACCTCGGAGGACTCCGGATCGCTGTCCTCCTTGTCCTCGAACTCGAACGTGCGGGAGGCGTACGAGACATCGAGGACGCCCTGTGCGTAGGCGATCTGGGTCTCTCGTTCACGCTCGGCGCGCGCTCGCGCCAAGCGGTCGTCCTCCCCGAGCAGTTCGGCCGCCTCGTCGAGCAGCGGTACGTCCCCCACGGTCCACGACCGCGTCACCGGGCGGCGGATGGCGGCGGCGTCCTCGTCGGACACGTACCCCTCGGGCTCGGCGAGGAAGTCGGCGACGAGGCGCCGCGGGGTGAGCCGGGGCCACAACTGGTCGATGGCCGACCAGACCTCGGGGTTCTCGGCGAGTTCGTCGCGGATCTGCGTGATGTCGCTGGGGTCCAGCAGGTTCGATCCGTCGTAGGGATCGGTGCCGATGCGTTCGGCGACCATGTCGGTGAGCGTGTTGAGGATGTGGCCCTCGAAGTGCTCGCGCGCCGCGTTGTGCGGGAGTTTCGCCTCGCGGGTGCGTTCGCGGGCGACCCGTACCAGGTCGTCGTCGAGCATGAGGATCTCGCGGTCGTGCTCGATGGCGATCACCGGGTCGGGGAGCGCCTGCCGGTCGCGTACGACGGCGGCGAGCACGTCGGCCATGTCGGCGCGGCCCTTGACGCGGGCCGCGTCCGGGGTGTCCGGGGCGGTCGCCCTGACCCCGGGGAACAGTTCGCCGACGGTCGCGAGCAGGACGCCCGTCTCGCCGAGCGAGGGCAGCACCTCGCCGATGTAGCCGAGGAAGGCGGGGTTCGGGCCGACGATCAGCACGGCGCGCTTGGCGAGCAGCTCCCGGTGTTCGTACAGCAGATACGCCGCCCGGTGCAGCGCGACGGCCGTCTTGCCGGTGCCGGGGCCGCCCTCCACCACCAGCACACCCCGGTGCGGTGCGCGGATGATGCGGTCCTGGTCGGCCTGGATGGTCTGCACGATGTCGTTCATGCGGCCGGTGCGCGCCGAGTCGAGCGCGGCGAGCAGGACGGCGTCGCCCGTGGGGTCCTCGTGGCCGGTGCGGGTCCGGTCGCCGAGGTCGAGGATCTCGTCGTGCAGGGAGGTGACCTCGCGTCCGTCGGTGGCGATGTGCCGGCGGCGGCGCAGCCCCATGGGGGTGTGGCCGGTGGCGAGGTAGAAGGGGCGGGCGACGTCGGCCCGCCAGTCGATCAGGATCGGGGTGCGGTCGTTGTCGTCGGCCCGGACACCGATACGGCCGATGTGGTGGCTGACCCCGGAGGTCAGGTCGATGCGGCCGAAGCAGAGCGAACCGTCCACGGCGTTCAGCGCGGCGAGCAGCCCGGAGCGCTCGGCGACGAGGATGTCCCGCTCCAGCCGCGCCTGCATGGGCGTGTGCCCCTGCGCGAGCGCGTCCGAGACGGCGCCCTCGGTGTCGCCGCGCAGGGCGTCCACGCGCGCGTACAGCTCGTCGACGAATTCCTGCTCGCGGCGCAATTCATCGTCGGGCAATTCTTTGTGCGAGCCCTTGTTTGACAATTCCGCTCCCGCCCGGATATACTTCGTCCAGTTGACTTTTCCGCGACCCGCTCTTCCCGAGTCGCGAACCATCGAATATACGCAGAGAAATCCCCCGAGCGCAATTGCTCGGGGGATTTCTTCGTATTCACGGCTGCACGGCGTATCCACGGGCACGACGAGGTGCGTCACAGCACGTCGGCCAGCTCCTCCAGCAGCCGCCGCTTGGACCGGGCCCCGACCATCGACCGCACGGGCTCGCCGCCCCGGAACACCACGAACGTCGGCATCGACAGCACCTTGTACGCGTTGGTGGTGCCCGGGCTGGTGTCCACGTCCAGCTGGACGACCTTGAGCCGGTCGCCCTCCTCGGAGGCGAGGGCGGTCAGTACGGGCCCCATCTGCCGGCACGGCGGGCACCAGTCCGCCGTGAACTCCACCAGCACCGGCAGTTCGGCCCCGATCACCTCCGCCTCGAAGTCCGCGTCGGTCACCTCGGTCACTCCTGCTGCTCTGCTCAACGCTCCCACCCTCCCAGCTCGCACTCCGGCTCCGGACCACCCGGAACCGCCGCCTCGGCGGCCAGCTCTTCCCGCGCCCTCTCGGCCCGTGTGAGCTGCTCGGCGACCCGCGCCCGTACGGCCGTCAGCTCGCCGATCAGCGCGTCGAGTTCACCGAGCTTGCGGCGGTAGACCGCGAGCGAGGCCGGGCAGGAGTCCCCCTCCGGGTGCCCGGCCCGCAGACACTCCACGAAGGGCCGCGTCTCCTCCAGGCCGAACCCGAAGTCCTGCAACGTCCGGATCTGCCGCAGCAGCCGCAGATCGCCCTCGTCGTACGTCCGGTAGCCGTTGCCGCTGCGCCGCGCCGACAGCAGCCCCAACGACTCGTAGTACCGCACCGCCCTCGCGGTGGTCCCACCCCGCGCCGCCAGCTCGCCGATTCGCATACGCCGACGGTAATCCTTGACGCCGACGTCAAGGCAACGGGCGGGCGCCCGGCAGACGCGGGCGCCCGGAACAGCACATGGCCGAGCGACCGGATCTACGGGGGAGGATCCGGTCGCTCGGTGTTCATGGGGGGCGGGGGCTCGCCCCCGCCGCGCGGCTACGCCTTCGCCAGCTCCTTCTCCGAGGCCTCGCCGTCCCCGTCACTCGGGGCGGCAGCGCCCTCGTGATCGTCCAGCAGCGTCGCCTCGTCGAACGGCAGCTGACCCGCGAGCACCTGGTCCACCCGCTCCCTGTCGATCTCCTTCGTCCACGTGCCGATCAGCACCGTGGCGACCGCGTTGCCCGCGAAGTTGGTCAGCGCCCGGGCCTCGCTCATGAAGCGGTCGATACCGACGATGAGGCCGACACCGTCCACGAGAGCGGGCTTGTGGGACTGGAGACCACCGGCGAGGGTGGCCAGACCCGCACCCGTCACACCGGCCGCGCCCTTCGAGGCGACCAGCAGGAAGAGCAGCAGCGGGATCTGCTCGCCGATCGACATCGGCGTACCCATGGCGTCGGCGATGAACAGGGACGCCATGGTCATGTAGATCATGGTGCCGTCGAGGTTGAAGGAGTAGCCGGTCGGAACCGTGATGCCGACCACCGGCTTGCTGACACCCAGGTGCTCCATCTTCGCGATGAGCCGCGGCAGCGCGGACTCGGAGGAGGAGGTGGACAGGATCAGCAGGAACTCACGGCCCAGGTACTTGAAGAGCGTGAGGATGTTCATGCCCGCGACGATCCGCAGCAGCGCGGCGAGCACGATGAACACGAAGAGGAAGCAGGTGACGTAGAAGCCGAGCATCAGCACGGCGAGGCTCTTCAGGGCGTCCAGACCGGCGGAACCGGTGACGGCGGCGATGGCACCGAAGGCACCGATCGGCGCGGCCCACATCACCATCGCGAGGATGCGGAAGACGAGCCGCTGGATGTGCTCGATACCGCGCAGGATCGGCGTACCGGCGTTGCCCATGGCCTGGAGCGCGAAGCCGGCGAGCAGGGCGACGAGCAGCGTCTGCAGGACCTGGCCCTCGGTGAAGGCGGAGACGATCGTCGTCGGGATGATGGAGAGGACGAACTCGACCGGCGGCAGCGCCTCGTCGGACACCTGCGCCTGACCGGTCTCCTTGACCGCGTCGGTCACCGCGAGGCCCGTACCCGGGTCCACGATGTTGCCGACGACCAGACCGATGCCGAGCGCGACGAACGACATCGTGATGAAGTAGCCGAGCGCGATACCACCGACCGCACCGACCTTGGCCGCCTTCCGTACGGAGCCGATGCCCAGCACGATCGTGCAGAAGATGATCGGTGAGATCATCATCTTGATCAGGTTCACGAAGCCGGTGCCTATGGGCTTCAGCTCGACCGCGAGATCGGGGGCGATCAGACCCACGGCGATGCCGAGGGCCACAGCCACGATCACGGCGATGTACAGGTAGTGCGTGCGGTCCCGCTTGGCTGCGGGTGCGGTAGGTGCCGTATTGGTGCTGCTGGCCACGGCTGCCCTCCTCGTCGACGACGTCGTCGGCATCATCCGGCGTGCGGCTCACGTCCGGTGGACTGGGGGAGACGAGCTCCCAGGATGGGAGACCGCCTCCCGGATGGGAGACCGCCTCCGGCTGGGATTGGGGGGTCCCAGGGGACAGGGAGGCTTGCTCCCTGCGGCTCGGGACTGAGGTCCCGGTCGGGAGTCGCGCTCCCTGGCGACCGGGTGTCGTGTTCCCTGTCGATGCCAGTGACTATCTCCCGCGTTGTGAGGGCGGTCACCCTTCCGTTCATTTAGTTCACGCTTATACGTGGATGCAGACTGTTGCCATGCGTCTCCCCGTCCCGCGCGTTCTCAAGCCCCGCAGCCTGGCCGGCCAGCTCTTCGCCGTACAGGCGGTGCTGCTGGTGGTCGTGGTCGTCGGGTACGCGGTGTTCACGTACGTCAGCGACCGTTCCCAGGCCGAGGAGGCGGCGGGCCGACAGGCGACGGCCGTGGCCCGCGCGGTCGCCGACTCCCCCTCCGTACGCGAGGCCGTCCACACCGAGAAACCCACGGTGAGGCTCCAGCCGTACGCGCTCCAGGTGCAGCGTGACACCGAGGTCGACTTCGTCACGATCATGGACCCCGAGGGCATCCGCTGGACCCACCCCGACAAGAGGCAGATCGGCCAGCACTTCCGCGGCCACATCGACCGGGCCCTGAAGGGCGAGACCTTCACCGAGGTGTACACCGGCACCCTCGGTCCGTCCGTCCGCACGGTCACACCCATCAAGGAGGGCGACCGGATCATCGGTCTGGTCAGCGCGGGCATACGGGTCGAGGCGATCAGTGCCCGCGTCCAGGAGCAGCTCACCGCGCTGACCGGCGTCGCTGCGGGCGCCCTCGCCCTGGGCGGCCTCGGCACGTACGTGGTCAACGCCCGGCTGCGCCGCCACACCCACGGGATGAACGCCACCGAGCTCAGCAACATGCACGACTACCACCAGGCCGCCCTGCACGCCGTACGCGAGGGCCTGCTGATGCTGGACGGCCAGTACCGCGTCGCCCTGATCAACGACGGTGCGCAGGAATTGCTGGGCGTGACCGACGAGGTGGTGGGCCACTCGGTCGCCGACCTCGGTCTCCCGGCCCCTCTCACGGGCGCCCTGCTGGCCTCCGAACCGCGGGTGGACGAGGTGCATCTGACCGCCACCCGGGTGCTGGTCGTGAACACCTCCCCCGTCTCCGGCGGCGAGCGCCGCGGCAGCGTGGTGACGCTGCGCGACGTGACCCAGCTCCAGTCCCTGATGGGCGAGCTGGACTCCGAGCGGGGCTTCACCCAGGCGCTCCGCTCCCAGGCGCACGAGGCCGCGAACCGGCTCCACACGGTCGTCTCCCTGATCGAGCTCGGCCGCGCGGACGAGGCGATCGACTTCGCGACGGCGGAACTGGAGCTCGCCCAGGCCCTGACCGACCAGGTGGTCGCGGCGGTCGGCGAACCGGTCCTCGCGGCCCTGCTCCTGGGCAAGACCGCCCAGGCCAACGAGCGGGGCGTGGAGCTGGTGGTCTCCGAGGACAGCCGCATCGACGACGGCCTCCTCCCGGAGTCCCTCTCCGCCCGCGACCTGGTCACCGTCCTCGGCAACCTGATCGACAACGCGGTGGACGCGGCGCAGGGGACGGTGGGGGCGCGGGTGACGGTGACGGCTTACGCGGACAACGCGGACAACGCGGACAGTGCAGCTGACGCGGACGGTGCGGCCGGTTCGGAGCTGGTGCTGCGCGTCGCCGACACGGGCGCGGGCCTGGACCCTGCCCACGGGGAGGCCGTCTTCGAGCGCGGCTTCTCCACCAAGCCCTCGGGCCCCGACGGACGAGGGCTCGGACTGGCACTGGTACAGCAGACCGTACGCCGCCACGAGGGCACCCTGACGGTGGCGGAGGCCGAGGGCGGCGGGGCGGAGTTCGAGGTGCGGCTGCCGTTGCCTACGGTTGCCGCGACACAACAGGGCCGGGCCCCGGCGGAACCGGTCCGGCCCACCACGCGTGGAGGCGGCGCATGACAGCGGGACAGGCCAGACCGACAGAACCCATACGCGTGCTGGTCGTGGAGGACGACCCCGTGGCCGCCGACGCGCACGTCATGTACGTCGACCGCGTCCCCGGCTTCACGGCGGTCGGCAAGGCGCACACGGGAGCGGAGGCGCGCCGGGCGCTGGACCGCACGCATGTCGATCTGCTGTTGCTCGACCTCCATCTGCCGGACGGGCACGGCCTGCAGCTCGCGCGTTCCCTGCGTGCGGCCGGGTACCACGCGGACGTGATAGCGGTGACGTCGGCACGGGACCTGGCGGTCGTACGGGAGGGCGTCTCGCTGGGCGTGGTGCAGTACGTGCTCAAGCCCTTCACCTTCGCCACGCTGCGGGACCGGCTGGTCCGTTACGCCGAGTTCCACGCGGCGGCGGGCGAGGCAAGCGGCCAGGACGAGGTGGACCGCGCGCTCGCGACACTCCGCGCCCCCGGCCCGGCGGCTCTTCCCAAGGGCCTGAGCGCCCCCACCCTCGAACGCGTCAGCGTGGCCCTCCGCGACTCCGGCGAGGGCATGACCGCGACCGGCGTCGCCGAGACGGTCGGCATCTCACGGATCACCGCCCGCCGCTATCTGGAGCACCTGGTGGAGGCGGGACGCGCGGCGCGGAGTCCGCAGTACGGGACGGTGGGGAGGCCAGAGTTGCAGTACCGGTGGGTGAAGGGGCAACCGTAGTCGGCTACCGGATCGCGTGAGGCGGGCGCAGACGCCACCCGGTTTGTTTGCCCCAGCCCTCGCCGCCACGGCCCTCACGGCCTGTGGCAGCGGCCCCGGGAGCGACGCAAGCCAGACTGAAGTGTCGATCAGTGAGTCCACGAACAACTCGGCGCGTGGGAGGCCCGCGTCGGCGGCCAGGCGGTGGGCGGCGTGGCGGGGCGAGGGTGAGCTTTCGTAAGGGGGAGGGTACGGCGCATGGGTCAGGCCGATGAAGAACTTCGTGACCCCACTCACGCGTAAACGCGCGGGCTTCCTGCGTCGGTGGCTATGCCACGTCGCAGAGGGCCGGCCCGGCCCTGTTGAGGACGTTCATCGCACCGACGTGGTCCGCGTTCGCTGCGAACCCGCACGTGACGCATTCGAACTTCGCTTGGGTCACGCGGTTCTCCTTCGCGACGTGCCCGCAGGACGGGCAGGTGCGGGAGGTGTTGCGGGGATCCACCGCGATCACGGTCCGACCGGCGCTTTCAGCCTTGCCTGCGAGAATCGTGAGGAACACCCCCCAACCCGCGTCGAGGATCGATCGGTTCAGCCCAGCCTTCGCTGCGCGCTGGTTCGGCAGGAGCACACCGGGCAGTTCAGGGTCGGGCTTCTGCTTGGAGGTGCGGGTCATGCCTGCCGTGTTCAGCTTCTCGTGCGCGATCACATCGTGGTGACGCACGAGGGTGAGCGCGGTCTTGTGCACGTGATCCAGGCGCTGGCGCCGGATCTTCGAATGGATCTTCGCGACCTTCCGGGCAGCGGCGCGGTGTGCCTTGGTGCGCTGCTTGGTGCGCTTGGGAAATGTCGCCAGGTACCGCTGCGCCTCGGCCAGTTCCACAGCGGCCGTGTCGAGGAAGCGAGGGTTGGCGATGTGCTCACCGTTGGAGGTGGTCACAAAGTGTGTGATGCCCATGTCGATGCCGACGACCGCGCCTGTGGTCGGCATCGGTTCGGCGGGCACCTCGTCGCAGGAGAGAACCATGTACCAGCGGTTTCCCTCCCGCTTCACCGCGATCGTCTTCACCCGGCCTTTGACGGGCCGGTGCTGGTGCACGCGGATGTGTCCGACGCCCTGGAGCCGGACACGCGTCTGCGTATCGTGCGGGGTGGAATCCCAGCGGCAGCCGTCACCGTTCTTGGGAAAGACCACCGTGTCAAAGTGCCCCGCGCCCTTGAAACGCGGGTATCCAGCCTTCTGGTCGGCCTTGACGCGGCGGAAGAAGGCCTGGAACGCCTTGTCCAGGCGGCGCAAGGTGGCCTGCTGCGAGCTGAACGACCATCGTCCCTGCCGCTCTGGATCGAACGCCCGGATTTCCTTCAACTGAGCGGACTGGTCGCTGTATTTGACGCTCGTCTTCGAGCTGTGCCGCCAGGCGTCCCGCCGTTCCTGCAGCGCCCCGTTGTAGAGCGCGCAGTGATCCCGCAGCATCTCCTGCAGAGCTTGGGCCTGGCGGACCGTAGGACGCAGGAGGAATTTGTATGCGCGGATCACAGCTGCTCCCCCCTCTCCTCCACGTGCGCTCCCGCTTCGTCTCGACGTACCGCTGCACGGTGCCGGCACTGACCGTGCCGCCCCAGGCAGCGCAGTACGAACAGCCCCGGCCCCTACCTCACCTCTCCCCGGGCAAAACCGCCCACATCCGAGTCCCACCTCCAGGCTCCCTCGCCTCTCCGAACCCCCACTCCCCCTCACACGCCCGAACCACGCATCCCACGACCCGCAATGCCGCCCGCCGCCGCGTGTCGCACGCCTCCACCAGCCGACGATGCGTGTGCCGTCGATGCCCGTCGTAAAGGACCACACGCAGGGCCCCCTCTCGATACCGCAGCGACACGTACACCTCGGCGTCTGGCGTGAACCGCCACGCACATGCCACGAATTCGGCCACCACCTGGACCGCCGCGTCCACCATGCCGCCCAGCCCGTGCGCCTGCAGCACGGCCCGCGTGGACGCCCGAGCGATCCATGAACTCACGGGCTCGGCGGGCAGGGTGAAGCTGTACGCGAGCGTCTCGGGCCCCGGCGGAGGCGTACTGGGCATTTGGCGCTCCTCCGTGAAGGCGGGACAGGCCAGAACAGCGTTCATCGCAGGCATGAGAACTCCCTTGCAGTAAGAGATCTGACGGCACATCTGACTCGGCGCGAGGAGAACCTGGGCAGGATCACGCCACGCCGTCCAGCCGCACCAGACCGTAAGCACCTCGTCACCAAGCGTAGAGCAATGGTGGAGTACATGTACTACTTCACAGGGAACTCGGGTGGACCAACCGCACACCACAACGGCAGACTGGCCCCGCCAACCGGCCGAACAGGAGGGTGCGCATGCCGCCGAGAAGTGCACCGACGGAGCGCCAGCGACGCCTCGGCGAGGAGTTGCGCAGAATGCGCCTGGCAGCGGGGATGACCACGGAGTACGCCGCCGGACTGCTGGGCATCCCTCGCACCAACGTGCCCAACATGGAGTCCGGCCGCTCCGGCATCAGCCCTGAGCGTGTACGCACCCTCTCGAGCAACTATGGCTGCACGGACGAGGACTACGTCGAGGCGCTCGCCGCCATGGCCACGAACCGAGCGAAGGGATGGTGGGAGGCGTACCGGGGTCAACTCCGGGACAACCTCCTGGACATCGCCGAGATGGAGTGGCACGCCAAGCGGCTCCGTATCGCAGTCACCGTGCACCTTCCCGGGCTCCTCCAGACCGAGGAGCAGGCCCGCGCCGTCTTCGCAGCCGTGATCCCGCCTCTCCCCCAGGACGACATCGACCTCCGAGTAGCGCACCGCATCGACCGGCAACAGGTGCTCGACCGCCCTGAGCCCCCGGCCATCGATGCGATTATCCACGAGGCCGCCCTCCGCATGGAGTTCGGCGGACCGGCGACGGCCCGGCGACAGCTCGGGCACCTCCTGCGCGTGTCCGAGCGCGACACCGTGACCGTACGTGTCATCCCCTTCAAGGCGGGCGGCTTCCCCGGCGCCGGGCAGTCCGTCATCTACGCGGAGGCCGCTGTTCCCCGCCTCGACACCGTGGAGCTGGACAGTACGCACGGCCCGGAGTTCATCGACACGGAGGCACAGCTCAGCAAATACCGGGCCCAACTCGACGCGGCCGAGACCGCGGCCCTCGCCCCCGACGCCTCGCACGCCTTCATCCGCAACCTCGCCGACGACCTCAACGACCTCTAGGAGTCCCCATGCCGGACATCACCTGGGAGCAACCCTCCTGCGGCGAAGGCGCCAACTGCTTCCGCCTCGGCACCGACCCCCAAGGCAACGCCTACATAGCCATCGCCGGTAAAGAAGACAACTACCTCACCGACACCCGCGAAGCCCTCCGCACCTTCATCCGCGACATCAAGGCCGGAAAGGCCGACCACCTCCTGTGACGGGCTCAACCGGAGCTCACCCGGCACTCAGGCAGAACCCTCCGGCAGCACCCCCGCCCGGAACGGCTCCACGCCCACGACCCGCCGTACGCGCGTCGGCTCGATCAGGATCATCAGCCGCTGTTCTCCGGGGAGCAGCCACGGGTACCGGTCCTCCCCTATGTACTTCCTCGTGAGCCGGTCCATGGCCCGCAGCGCCTCCTCGCCCTCCACGAACCGCACGACCCGTCCCCGTATCTCCGCCCGGTCGTACGGGTTCTCGGGGTCGTGGTGGGAGAGGGACACCTGCGGGTTGCGCCGCAGGTTGTCCTCCTTGACGCGGCCCACGGACGTGTTCACCATGACGTAGCCGTCCTCGATGTCGGCCCACATCGGCGACACCTGGGGCGCCCCGTCGGCGTCCACGGTCGCCAGATGCCAGAAGTTGGGGGCGAGCAGCCGCTCGCGGATGTGCCCGTCCAGTTCGTGCGTGCGGTCGGCCTCGGTCATGAGGTCAGCGCCTTCCAGCCGTTGCGTGATCGTGTTCCGCACCATCCTGGACCGGCGCCCGGTTCCGGTGCCAGGGGGCCCCGGCCGCCCACGGGCCCCACGCGTCCCACACACCTCGCGGAACCCGGCCTTCCGTAGCATGACCGCACATTCGCACGATCCGTGATTGTGGCCGAACAATCCGTAGTCATCGCAGCGCTCGCAGCCGTAACGTGGCCGTGTGCACCGACCACGAGCCCGAGCACGGCACTCCGCGCGGCCCTCGCACCTGTCGCGGGACTCGCGGGCCGCGCCCCCCGCTCCGCCCTTCGACAACCTGGCCGCCCGCAGGCTCCGTACCGGGCTCGGCATGGAGCCCGAGCACGTGGCGTACGGGATGCGCTCCTCGTACGGACTGCCCCACGTCACCCCGGACCTGGTCATCGACTGGGAGCGCGGCACCGCCGCTCCCACCGGGCCCGAACTCACCGCCCTCGCGGGCATGTTGTGGTGCTCCACGAGCGAACTGGCGGGCAGACCGCGCACCTTGCGCGAGCACCGTGTCGCCCGCGGTCTCGCCCCCGAGGACGTGGCCCGTGCCGTCGGTGTCGATCTCCTCGTGTATCTGGGCATGGAGGAGACCGGCCTGTGGCACGGCAACGACCGCCAGTGCGCCGCCCTCACCGAGCTGCTCGGTCTGTCCCTGGCCGACTTCGTCACCGTCACGGGGAGGGACGAGCGGCTGGCCGAGCTGCTCCGGGAGGCCGTGACCACCCGCCGGCAGGGGTCCGCGCGCCCCGTGGCCAAGCTGTTGTCCCTGGACCGGCGGCTTCTGGAGGTCGTCCTCCAGGAGCTGCACACCGCGTACCAGGAGCGGGTGACCACAGGTCTCACCTGGGCCAACGGCACGGCCGCCACCGACGCGAGCGAGGCCGGCCGTGACTTCCTCGACCACATCGTCGATCGCTTCTGGTCGACGGTGGGAAGGAGCCCGTACCGGCCTCAGGGCCGCTCCGCGCAGGGCACGTGACCGGCCTCTAGAACACCGACTCGGCCTCTTCCATACGGTCCTTCGGGACCGTCTTCAGCTCGGTCACCGCCTGCGCGAGCGGCACCATCACGATGTCGGTGCCGCGCAGCGCGGTCATCCTGCCGAACTCGCCCCGGTGCGCTGCCTCCACCGCGTGCCAGCCGAAGCGGGTGGCGAGGACGCGGTCGTACGCGGTCGGTGTGCCGCCGCGCTGGACGTGACCGAGGATGACCGGCTTGGCCTCCTTGCCGAGCCGCCGCTCCAGCTCGTACGCGAGGGCCGTACCGATGCCCTGGAAGCGTTCGTGGCCGAACTGGTCGATCTCGCCGTGCCCGTAGTCCATCGTGCCCTCACGCGGGTGCGCGCCCTCGGCGACGCAGACCACCGCGAACTTCTTCCCGCGGGCGAATCGCTCCTCGACCATCTTCACCAGGTCGCCCGGGTCGAAGGGGCGCTCGGGCAGGCAGATGCCGTGGGCGCCGGCCGCCATGCCGGACTCCAGGGCGATCCAGCCGGCGTGCCGGCCCATGACCTCGACGACCATCACCCGCTGGTGCGACTCGGCCGTGGTCTTCAGCCGGTCCATGGCCTCCGTCGCCACTCCGACCGCCGTGTCGAAGCCGAAGGTGCGGTCCGTGGAGGAGATGTCGTTGTCGATCGTCTTGGGGACGCCGACCACCGGCAGACCGGCGTCGCTCAGCATGCGCGCCGCCGTCAGCGTGCCCTCGCCGCCGATCGGGATCAGGGCGTCGATACCGAACTCGTGGATCATGTCCGAGGCGTTCTCGCAGGCCTCGCGCAGCCGGTCGCGCTCCAGACGGGATGAGCCGAGGATCGTGCCGCCGCGGGCGAGGATGCCGCTGACCGCGTTGAGGTCGAGGGAGCGGTAGCGGCCGTCGAGCAGACCCGCGTAACCGTCCTCGAAGCCGATCACCTCGTCGCCGTAGTGCGCGACCGCGCGGTGCACGACCGAACGGATCACTGCGTTCAGACCCGGGCAGTCGCCGCCTGCGGTGAGAACTCCGATGCGCATCGTGCTGTGTCTCCTGCTCGCTGCTGGTGCGTGCTCGGTGGTGGGTTCCGGCCGGTGTTCATTAGCCCATCCGATTGTTTCACGCCTCATAGGGCACTGCTGACTGCGTCCACTTGACGGGCGCCTTATCCAGCCGCAGGGGTAGTGTCAAGAGGGTTGTGCCCGCCGTGGCGGGTGATTTTCGCGCATGACCGGATGCATGCATCCCGGCGGGCGCGAAACGCCACGATGCTCCCCTGAGCGCCTCCCCTGGAACACAAGCGCCCCCCAGACACGGAACGGAGAACCACACGTGACGCGCAGCGTGTACGTGACCGGGATCGATCGCGGCGACGGCCGCCAGGTCGTGGAACTGGGGGTCATGGAGCTCCTGACCCGCCAGGTCGACCGGGTGGGGGTGTTCCGCCCGCTCGTCCACCACGCCCCGGACCGCCTCTTCGAACTGCTGCGCTCCCGCTACCGCCTCACCCAGGATCCGGCCGGCGTGTACGGCATGGACTACCAGGAGGCATCCACGCTGCAGGCCGAGCGGGGCACGGACGAGCTCGTCTCCACGCTCGTCGACCGCTTTCACCGTGTCGCGCGCGACTACGACGTCGTCCTCGTCCTCGGTACCGACTTCGCCGACACCCAGTTCCCCGACGAGCTGGCCCTCAACGCCCGGCTCGCCAACGAGTTCGGCGCCTCCGTGATCCCCGTGGTGGGCGGGCGGGGGCAGACCGCCGAGTCCGTCCTCGCCGAGACGCGCAACGCCCACCGGGCGTACGAGGGGCTCGGTTGCGATGTCGTGGCCATGGTCACCAACCGGGTGGCCGCGGCCGACCGCCTGGAGATCCAGGTGGGGCTGGCCTCCCGGCTGGACGTGCCCTGCTACGTCGTCCCGGACGAGCCGGCGCTCTCCGCGCCGACCGTCGCGCAGATCACCCACGCGCTGGGCGGCACGGTGCTCCTCGGTGACGACTCGGGGCTCGCGCGCGACGCGCTGAACTTCGTGTTCGGCGGCGCCATGCTGCCGAACTTCCTCAACGCCCTCACCCCCGGCTGCATGGTCGTGACCCCCGGGGACCGCGCGGACCTGGTCGTCGGGGCGCTGGCCGCCCACAGCGCGGGCACCCCGCCGATAGCCGGTGTGCTGCTCACCCTGGGCGAGCGTCCCAGTGACGAGGTCCTCACCCTCGCGGCCCGCCTGGCGCCCGGCACCCCCGTGGTCGCCGTGGAGAGCAACTCGTTCCTCACCGCGTCGGAACTGTTCTCCATGGAGGGCAAGTTGAGCGCGTTCACGCCCCGCAAGGCGGAGACCGCGCTGGGCCTGTTCGAGCGGTACGCCGACACCACCGAGCTGGCCCGGCGGGTGTCCGCGCCCAGCAGCGACCGGGTCACGCCGATGATGTTCGAGCACAAGCTGCTGGAGCGGGCCCGCTCCGACAAGCGGCGCGTGGTGCTGCCCGAGGGCACCGAGGAGCGCGTGCTGCACGCGGCCGAGGTGCTGCTGCGCCGGGGCGTGTGCGAGCTGACGCTGCTCGGCCCCGGCGACCTGATCCGCAAGAAGGCCGCCGATCTGGGTATCGACCTCGGCGGCTCGCAGATCGTCGACCCGCGGACCTCCGAGCTGCGGGAGGGCTTCGCCGAGCAGTACGCCCTGCTGCGCGCCCACAAGGGCGTCACCGTGGAGCTGGCGTACGACATCGTCTCGGACGTCAACTACTTCGGCACCCTGATGGTCCAGGAGGGGCTCGCCGACGGCATGGTCTCCGGCTCGGTGCACTCCACGGCCGCGACGATCCGCCCGGCGTTCGAGATCATCAAGACGAAGCCGGACGCGTCCATCGTCTCCTCCGTCTTCTTCATGTGCCTCGCCGACAAGGTGCTGGTGTACGGCGACTGCGCGGTCAACCCGGACCCGAACGCCGAGCAGCTCGCCGACATCGCGGTCCAGTCGGCCACCACCGCCGCGCAGTTCGGGGTCGAGCCGCGGATCGCGATGCTGTCGTACTCGACCGGCACGTCCGGATCCGGCGCCGACGTCGACAAGGTGCGGCAGGCCACGGAGATCGTGCGCGCGCGGCGGCCCGACCTCAGGATCGAGGGACCGATCCAGTACGACGCGGCCGTGGAGCCGACGGTCGCGGCCACGAAGCTGCCGGACTCCGAGGTCGCGGGCCAGGCCACGGTACTGATCTTCCCGGACCTCAACACCGGGAACAACACCTACAAGGCGGTGCAGCGCTCGGCCGGGGCGATCGCGGTCGGCCCGGTCCTGCAGGGCCTGCGCAAGCCCGTCAACGACCTGTCCCGGGGCGCCCTCGTCCAGGACATCGTCAACACCGTCGCCATCACGGCCGTCCAGGCCCAGGCCCACGCCCAGCCCCAGACCCTCAGCGAGAAGGCAAACGTCCAGTGAGCTCCACGCGTGTCCTCGTCCTCAACTCCGGCTCCTCGTCGGTGAAGTACCAGTTGCTCGACATGCGCGACCGCGGCCGGCTGGCCGTGGGGCTCGTCGAGCGCATCGGCGAGGAGACCTCCCGGCTCAGGCACACGCCGCTCCACTCCGGCGGCGAGACCCGGGAGTCGGCCGGCCCCGTTCCCGACCACGAGGCCGCGCTGAAGGCCGTGTCGGCGGAACTCGCCAAGGACGGGCTCGGGCTCGACTCCCCCGAACTGGCCGCGATAGGCCACCGGGTCGTGCACGGCGGGAAGCGCTTCACCGAGCCGACAGTCATCGACGACACGGTGCTCGCCGAGATCGAACGGCTGATCCCGGTCGCTCCGCTGCACAACCCGGCCAACCTGACGGGCATCCGTACCGCTCAGGCCCTGCGGCCCGACCTGCCCCAGGTCGCCGTGTTCGACACCGCGTTCCACACGACGATGCCGGAGTCCGCGGCGCGCTACGCGATCGACGTACGGACCGCGGACGAGCACCGCATCCGCCGGTACGGCTTCCACGGCACCTCCCACGCGTATGTCTCCCGCGCCACCGCCGAGCTGCTCGGCCGGGCGCCGGAGGAGGTCAACGTGATCGTGCTCCATCTCGGCAACGGGGCGTCCGCGTCGGCCGTACGGGGCGGGAAGTGCGTGGAGACCTCCATGGGCCTGACGCCTTTGGAGGGCCTCGTGATGGGTACGCGGTCGGGTGACCTGGACCCCGCCGTCATCTTCCATTTGGTGCGCGTTGGCGGGATGTCCATGGACGAGATCGACACTCTCCTCAACAAGAGGAGCGGTCTGACCGGTCTGTGCGGCGACAACGACATGCGCGAGATCCGCCGCCGTGTCGACGAGGGCGACGAGCGGGCGCGGCTGGCCTTCGACATCTACATCCACCGTCTGAAGAAGTACATCGGCGCCTACTACGCGGTCCTCGGCCGGGTGGACGCGGTCGTCTTCACGGCCGGGGTCGGTGAGAACGCGGCCCCCGTGCGGGAGGCCGCGATCGCGGACCTGGAGACGCTGGGCCTCGCGGTCGACGCCGAGCTGAACGCCGTACGGAGCGACGAGGCACGGCTGATCTCACCCGCGGACTCGCGGGTCGCGGTCGCCGTGGTGCCCACGGACGAGGAACTGGAGATCGCCACGCAGACCTACGCACTGGTCGGACGGGACAGGGGGGCGGGGAGCGAGCGGGTCGGCGAGTGAGTCGCACCACACCTGAGCGCATACCCGCCCATTTGTATCTTCCGCCAGACGGAATATTCCGTAGCGAAACAAACCGATAGGATCGCCCCATGCGCCGTTCGAAAATCGTCTGTACTCTCGGCCCTGCGGTCGACTCCCACGAGAAGCTCGTCGCGCTGATCGAGGCGGGCATGAACGTGGCCCGTTTCAACTTCAGCCATGGCACCCACGAAGAGCACCAGGGCCGGTACGACCGCGTCCGGGCCGCGTCCGCCGAGACCGGCACCGCCATCGGTGTGCTCGCCGACCTGCAGGGCCCGAAGATCCGGCTGGAAACCTTCGCGGAGGGGCCCGTCGAGCTGGTGCGGGGTGACGAGTTCACCATCACCACCGAGGACGTGCCGGGCGACAAGCAGATCTGCGGGACGACGTACAAGGGCCTTCCGGGCGACGTCGCCGTCGGCGACCCCGTGCTGATCAACGACGGCAACGTCGAGCTGAAGGTCGTCGAGGTCGACGGCCCGCGGGTGAGGACGGTCGTCATCGAGGGCGGCGTGATCTCGGACCACAAGGGCATCAACCTGCCCGGCGCGGCTGTGAACGTGCCGGCGCTGTCCGAGAAGGACGTCGAGGACCTGCGGTTCGCGCTCCGGATGGGCTGCGACCTGGTGGCGCTGTCGTTCGTGCGCGACGCGGGCGACGTCCAGGACGTCCACAAGGTGATGGACGAGGTGGGCCGCCGGGTCCCCGTGATCGCCAAGGTGGAGAAGCCGCAGGCGGTCGACAACATGGAGGACGTCGTGATGGCGTTCGACGGCGTGATGGTCGCGCGCGGCGACCTGGCCGTCGAGTACCCGCTCGAGAAGGTCCCCATGGTGCAGAAGCGGCTCATCGAGCTGTGCCGCCGCAACGCCAAGCCGGTGATCGTGGCGACCCAGATGATGGAGTCGATGATCACCAACTCCCGCCCCACGCGCGCGGAGGCGTCCGACGTCGCCAACGCGATCCTGGACGGCGCGGACGCGGTGATGCTGTCCGCCGAGTCGAGCGTGGGCGCGTATCCGATCGAGACCGTGAAGACGATGTCGAAGATCGTCGCCGCGGCCGAGCAGGAGCTGCTCGCCAAGGGCCTGCAGCCCCTCGTCCCCGGCAAGAAGCCGCGCACGCAGGGCGGTTCCATCGCCCGCGCCGCCTGCGAGATCGCCGACTTCCTCGGCGGCCGGGCCCTGGTGGCCTTCACGCAGTCCGGCGACACGGCACGCCGCCTGTCCCGCTACCGCGCGAGCCAGCCGATCATCGCGTACACCACGGACGAGTCCACCCGTAACCAGCTGTCGCTCAGCTGGGGCGTGGAGTCCCACGTCGTGCCGTTCGTGAAGAGCACCGACGCGATGGTCGAGCTGGTCGACCAGGAGATGATCAAGCTCGAGCGCTTCCACGCGGGCGACATCGCGGTCATCACGGCAGGCTCCCCGCCCGGCGTCCCGGGCACCACCAACATGGTCCGGGTCCACCACCTGGGCGGCGGCGACCGCGACTGACGCCTCCGGCGCCCAACACGGCCGTACGACGACGAGGGGCGCTCCCGCGCGGCGGGGGCGCCCCTCGTGCGTCCGGGAGGCCCGGGCCTGCCCGGCTGTGTGGGTCACGGAGGCCGTTGCAAGAGCCCCGGAGAGCTCCGGGCACGTCCCCCGGCCTTCGGATTCCCCGGCCCCTCGGAAGTCCCCCGGCTCTTCGGGGCTCCTCGGCTCTTCGGAAGTCCCCCGGCTCTTGGGGGTTCCCCGGCTCTTGGGGGTTCCCCGGCCCCTCGGGTTCCCCAGCTCTTCGGGGTTCCCCGGCCCTTCGGAAGTCCCCCGCCCCTCGGGGCTTCCCGGACTGCCCCAGGGTTTCCGTCACTTCCCCCAGGCCGCTCCAGGCTCCCACGCCGCCCCAAGGGGTCCCTGCGCCCCTCCTGGGCCCCGGGCCACCCCGCAGAAGTACCCCGCGCCCTCCGCGGGCACCGTTCCGCGGCCTACGGCAGCTCGCCGATCAATTGCTCCCACGTCTCGTACTCGCCCCACCGCGGGTGATCAGCGAGATACGGAGCCAAGACCCGTACGGGCGCCAACCGGAGCCGTATCGTCCGCAGGGCGAGGATCCTCGGCCGGTCCAGCTCACGCCACCGCGGGGCGAGTTCCGCGGCCTCCTCGGGGCCCATCGGGAGGGCGTCCAGCGCCTGTTCGAGCACGGGGCCGGGATCGAGCAGGGGGATGTCCTCGCGGGGGCGCAGTGTGCGCAGGAGCCAGGATCTGAGCCACAGATCGCGCATCAGCCACTCGCCGCGCTGCGGGCCGGTCGCCCGCTCGGCGGCGGTCAGCAGGGACCGCCACGCCCCGGCGGTCGCCCGCCACTGTTCGTCGGTCAGCCCGCCCGGGTCCTCCTGGACACGGGCGGCGAACTGCTGTGCCGCGGCGATCCACTCGTTCACCGACCCACCGGCCCGGCCCACGTCCGGCGCCGACCAGCGGCGTACGTGCGCGTCCAGATCGAGCCGGTCGAGGTCGTCGAAGAAGTCGTTCACCGATGGTCCCCCGCCGCACATGATCATGGCCCGGCCCCTCACGGCGTGTGAGGAACCAGGCCACGGTCCTGACTGGCCACTCAGTCGGTGGTGTACTGGTTCATCCCCGGGACGTGCAGCGTCCCGCCGAACTGGGCGGCCTGAGTGACCTTCACGTTGGTGAAGTAGATCAGCGGGATGTTCAGCGGCGGCGGGTGCTCCGGGCTGAACGTGACCGGGATCAGACCGAGAAGATTGCCGGAGATGCTCTCCGTGTACATGACCGTCTTACCGTCGCGGATGGTGGACGTCGTGCCCTTGCCCGCCTGCACGTGGTAGGTCTTGCCGAGCTGCTCGTCCTTGACGATCTGGTGCAGGTCCCCGATGTCGGAGCCGTCGGAGATCTCGTACTTCAGCACCTCCTTGACGGTGCCGTTGGCCGTCTTCACCTTGACGACGCCCTTGTAGTCGGCGCCCTTGAGCAGCAGCGAGCTGGCCTCCAGGTACCAGGGGTCGTCCGCGAGCGGGGGTATGCCCTTCTCGACTCCGCTCTCGTCGTCCGTGGCGGCCGGGCAGTCGTCCGCGTCCACGGCGGGGCTCTCGGACGGGCTCGGCGACGCGGACTCGGTGGCGTCGCCGACCGCCGTGTCCGCCTTGTCCGCGGTGTCCTCGGCCGCGTCGGTCACGTCCTTGGCCGTGTCCTCGACGGACTTCTCGACCGTGTCCTTCGTGTCCTCGGCCGTGTCCTTCGCGTCCTCGGCGGCCTTGTCCTCCGTGTCCCCGTCCGCGCCGGAGGCGTCCTCACCGGCCGACTCGGAGGGGGTCGCGGACGGCGTCGCCGTGGTGTCCCCGGTCTCCTGGTCGTCGGGCGTGAAGACGTCCTTGATCGCGTCGCCTATCTGCTCCAGCACGTTGTCGCTGGACTCGGACGGCTCCTCCGTGGAGGTGTCGTCCCCCGAGGAGTCGGCCGGCTCGCTGGTGGAGGGGGACGGCTCGGGCTCGGTCTTGTCGTCGGAACCTGAATCCGACGAAGAGTCGCCACCCGAGGAGTCGTCGCTCGAGGAGTCGTCACCCGAGGAGCTCTGCTCCTCCTTGCCGTCGTCGGACGCGGCTTCGCTCGTCGAGGTGGAGGGCGAGGGCGAGGCGGTCGTCTCCTCGTCCGCCTCCTCGGCGGCCTCCAGCGCCTCGACGCAGTCCTTGTACTCGTCGACCGTCAGGTTCTTCGACGACGGCTTGTCGTCGGCCCGGGCGAGCGTCGGTGTGAACCCCATCCCCATGAGGACCGCCGTCGGCATCGCCGCCACGGCTATCGCCTTGCCCGCGGGCACCTGCAACCGGGTGAGCAGCGGCTTCCGGGGCAGTGCGTGCCGCGGTCCGGATCTCGCGCGGGACTCCCCCACCGCGGTCCCGCGGGTCTCCTCCTCAGCCGGCACTGTGCCTCCCGTTCGTCCCGTTCGTCGGGGTGGTACCTGACAGGTCGTCGAACTCGCCGCTCGCCCCGTTCGCGGCCCCGGCGGCCGCCGGCTCCGGGGCTACCGCGTCGTGCTTCGCCGTGGCCTCGACCGGCGGCTTCTCAGCCCCCGGTGCCCAGGACACGGCCATCGCGCCGCCGATCATGGCGAGCAGGAATCCGATCAGGAAGCCACCGAGGTTGGAGACCGGAATGGACACCAGCGCGAGGAGGATCGCCGCGACACCCGCGAAGACCCGCACATGCCGCTGGAACCACAGGCTGACCCCGAGCACGCACAGCAGGACGCCGATGATGAGGGACCCCGCGCCACCCGTCGTCGCCATGGCCAGGGTGAGGTGACCGATCTGAAGATTCGCGTACGGCAAGTACATGATCGGGAAGCCGCTGAGCAGGACGAACAGCCCGGCCCAGAAGGGACGAGTGCCTCGCCAGGCGTGGAATCGCCGCCGAATGACGCGGAGATAGTGCTCGTTCTGCCCCGTTGACTCGGCGCTCATGGACAACAGCTCCCTGGAACGGCGTTGCTGTGATTCACGTACGGGAAGCGCGGGGACGCGGTTCACGCACGGAGAAGTTCACGTGTTGGAGAGGACGGGCGGGCGAAGAAGCCGAGACCCCCTCACCCGCCCGGAGAGTGCCTAGTAGCACTCGTTGACGCCCTTGTGCAGCGACATCTTCAGACCGCTGAGCTTGAAGGTTCCGGCGGTGGTCGCCCACGCCGTCTGCTTCACGTCGGTCAGCGTGGCCGACTCGGCCTGCTGCGCGAACCCGTACGGGTTCGCCTGCTCGCCCTTGACCATGCCCGGACCCTTGCTGGCGTCCTTGGCGGCAACACCGATGTCGATGTTGTGGAAGGTGGCGTCGGCGCTGAGCTGCTCGACGTCGATGTACAGGTTGTCGGCTTCGACCTTCTTGCCACCCGTACCGGCGGTCAGCTTGAGGCTGACGGTGCCGATGAGCGGGATGTCCGGGGTGACCACGGACTGGCACATGTTGGTGATCTCGGCGTGCTTGAACGCGGAGACCGCAACAGGGTGGGCCGTCTTCTCACCCTTGAGGGTGTAGCCCTGGTCGATGGCCCCGTACTGCGAGAAGCCCGTACCGTCGAGCTGCCCCGCCGTCACCTTGAACGACTGGCCAGAGACGCTGAACGACGCGGCGAGCGCGCCCGACGAGAGGGCCACACCTATCGCTGCCGTGGCGGCAACGCTGGGCACCATGACCACAGCGAACCGCTTCCATCTGGTCCCGCCACGCACCTGGGACTCCATATTTCCTCCTTCTCGGACGTACATCTCCTGGTTCCGACTCGCCCCTTGACGGCGGCTCAGCCAGGCAGGGATGGGAGAAGTGCTACGTCCTCGGGAAGGAGAGCGCCCGAACTCGGAGGCACGAACCGCGCCCGAATCACCGGCGATCACCCCCGAGCGACAACCACTGGTCGCGCCTGACACGCATCACGCACAACCTGCCGGACAGGCTCTGCCGACCGGGCAGAGACCCCCCTGTCCAAGAGCCGGCGCCACTGCCGCCGGCTCTACTCGGTGGGGACCCAGAAAACCCGTTGACCCGACTGGCTGACGGGGTACGGGGAATGGACCGAGCGTGGCCGATCGTGGTCCATTCTCGCCGCCGTCGCAAGGGGGTTCGTTACTGGCTAGTAACGGACGTATAACTGGGGCTTGACCCACCGGCGCCGGGCGACAACTCAGGGTCGCTGCAAGGGAGTCAACAGACCAGCCGATCTTCGGACAGAATCCGACAGAACGACCCCCATCTCTTACTCCAAGTAACAGCGGCCGCGATTACCAAGATTTGGTAAAGCGCGGCCGCGATGTCGCTCTGTCGGCAAATCTTTCACGCGGGCACCACAGGCCCCGGCGTTTAGGGACTGGTCAGAACAAGGCGCGCGCCAACGCCCGCCGCGCAGCGGTCACCCGGGGGTCCTCGGCGCCCACCACCTCGAACAGCTCGAGCAGCCGCAGCCGTACGGTGTCCCGGTCCTCCCCGGCCGTGCGCTGCACCGTCTCGATGAGCCGCCCGAACGCGTCCTCCACATGCCCGCCCACCAGATCCAGGTCGGCGGCCGCGATCTGTGCCGGGACGTCAAGGGGGTTCTCCGCGGCGACCTTGCGTACCTGCTGCGGGTCGGCGTCCTGCACCCGCTGGAGCAACTCGGCCTGGGCCAGGCCCAGTTTGGCCTCCGTGTTGCCCGGGTCGTCGCTCAGCACGTTCTTGTACGCCTGCACCGCGCCGCCCAGATCGCCCGCGTCCAGGGCCTGTACGGCGGCTTCCAGCAGATGGTCGTACGGACCGGCCGGAGTCTCGGGAACCCGCTCGGCACCACCGGGCTCGGCATCCGGATCCACCGTCAGACCCGTGAGGCCGAAGCGCTGCTCGGCGACCTGCACGAGCTGCTCCAGGGTGCCGCGGATCTGCGCCTCAGGGGCGGCGCCCTGGAAGAGCGGCAGAGCCTGCCCCGCCACGACGGCGAAGACGGCCGGGATCCCCTGTACCCCGAACTGCTGCATCAACATCTGGTTCGCGTCGACATCGATCTTGGCAAGGACGAACCGGCCGTTGTACTCGACGGCGAGCCGCTCCAGCACCGGGCTCAGCTGCTTGCAGGGCTGGCACCACTCGGCCCAGAAGTCGATGACGACGGGCACCTCGGCGGACCGCTGCAGGACTTCCCGCTCGAACCCGGCCTCATCGACGTCGATCACCAGGTCGGCCGGGGAGACCGCCCCTCCCCCGCCCTGACGGGCCGCTTCGGCGCGCGTCTGCTCCGCCTTCGCCTTGGCCTCCTGGGCCGCCTTCACCGCGGCGAGGTCGACGACTCCGCTCATGGACATGTTCCGTGGCTGCATGAGTACATCCTCCCCCTTCCCCGCACCCCTGCGGCCGCATCCTCCCGGGAGACAACGCCCGACCCCCCGGCCGAAAAGCCGCAAAAACTCTCAGAAAGCCTCAAGCCGAACAAAAAACTGCTTCCACGTCGGGTCCCCACCCGGCACCACAGCGGTCGTCACTCACCCAGCTTTCGATACGAGTCGTAGCGTAACTGGCCCGAAGGCCGCCACGGAACCTCGCATCCGTGATCTCCCTCACCGGCCCGAAGGAAACCTGGAGCGCGAGAACGGCCGGATATGGTCGACGGATGCAGCGCCCCACTCCCGCCCCACGGGCCACCGGCCGCCCGCGCAGCGCCGCCGCGAACGCGGCGATCCTGGCGGCGACGCGTGCCGCCCTGGTGGAACTCGGCTGGTCCGGGCTGACGCTCGGCGACGTGGCGGCCCGGGCGGGCGTCGCCAAGACGACCCTCTACCGCCGCTGGGCGGGCAAGAACGAACTCGTCGTGGACGCGGTGGCGGAACTCTTCGACGAACTGCGCCTGCCGGACCGCGGCAGCCTCGCCGCCGACATAGAGGGCGTGGTCCTGCAGTTCGCGGCGATCCTGGACCGCCCGGAGGCGAAGAGCGGGCTGATGGCGGTGGTCTCCGAGTCGACCCGCGACGAGGCCCTGCGGGCGCGCATCCGCACGTCGATCGTCGACCGCCAGAAGCGCCTGGTCCTGGAGGGCCGGGCACGTGCGCAGGCGCGTGGCGAGCTGCCGCCGGAGAACGACCCGGGGGCGGCGGCCCACACCGTGGACCTGATCTTCGACATGGTCGCCGGCGCCGTGGTCCACCGCACGCTGGTGAGCGCGGAGCCGGTGACCGAGGACTGGGCCCACGGGTTCGCCCAGGTACTGCTCCAGGGCCTCACAGGCCGCCCGGCTCATTGATCCAGCCCGTCCGGCGCTTGAGGACGAGGCCGTGCGGGCCGACTAGCGGGGGTCTGGGGACGGCAGCCCCCAGGGGCGGGAC
>NZ_VJZE01000098.1 GCF_009377205.1 Streptomyces phyllanthi | reverse complement strand
TCCCCCCACCCATGGAAAGGGACACCATGGCAACACGCACGCTGAGCAGGATCACCAAGGTCCTGCTGGCCCCCGCGCTCGCGCTCGGCGCCACCATCGGTCTCGCCTCCGCCCCCGCCTCGGCCGCCGTCTGGAACTCCTGCGACCAGTGGGGCAACACGAGCCTGAACGGCTACACCCTCTACAACAACATCTGGGGCTCCGGCGGCGGCAGCCAGTGCATCTGGGCCAACTCCGGCACCAACTGGGGCGTCTGGGCGAACCACCCCAACACCGGCGGCATCAAGTCCTACCCGAACGCCAAGAAGGTGGTGAACAGGTCCATCACCTCGATGTCGTCGCTCAACAGCAGCTACAACGTCACGGTCCCGTCCTCGGGCGCCTACAACACCTCGTACGACGTCTGGGACACGGACTACGACTACGAGATCATGCTCTGGGTCAACTACAACGGGGACGTCGGCGCGCTCGGCTCCTACCAGGGCAACGTGACGCTCGGCGGCCACAACTGGAACGTCTACAAGGGCCGCGTCACCCGGGCCGACGGCACGTACTGGGACGTCTTCTCGTTCCTGCGCACGTCGGACTCCACCTCCGGCACGGTCCAGATCCTCCCGGTCCTGAAGTGGATCAAGGACACCAAGGGCTGGATGGGCAACGAGACCATCGGTGACGTCCAGTTCGGCTTCGAGATCACCTCGTCCTCCGGCGGCCTGGACTTCCGTACCAACAGCATGTCGATCAGCAGCAGCTGACCTGATACGCCCGGACCGGTGCCGTACCCCCACGCGGCGCCGGTCCGGGCCTGTGTCTCCCGAGAGCCGGGCGCACCCAGCCGTGTGAATCCGTCGTTACGGTCTCTTGACGATCCAAGTGTGACCGGTCACGCTCTTGGCATGAATATGACCGGTCACACAAGGCGCCCGGCGAGTATCAGGGACGTCGCGAGCGCCGCCGGCGTCTCGTACCAGACGGTCTCCCGCGTGATCAACGACCACCCGAGGGTCAAGCCGTCCACCCGTGAACGGGTCCTCGCCGCCATCGACGAACTGGGCTTCCGGCGCAACGCCACCGCTCTCGCCCTGGCCAGCGGACGCACCCGGGCCGTGACCGTGCTCACCGGCAACACCACCCACTACGGCTACGCCTCGATCCTCCAGGGCGTCGAGGAGGCCGCCCGTGCCGCCTCCTACGCCGTCGGGATCGGCGTCCTCGAATCGGCGGACGAGACCACCGTCGCCGCCGAGGTGCAACGCGCGGCGGACGCGGGCGACGGACTGATCGTGATCGCCTACGATCCTGCCGGGGTACGTGCCCTGAACGCGGTCCCCACCGGCCGGCCGGGGGCTCCGGCGCTGCCGGTCGTCGGCGTCGTCGAGACCCCCGCGACCCCGCCCGGCGGCGACCGCCCCTGGGTGTGGACCGACGACCGCGAGGCCGCCTACGAGGCGACCCGCCATCTGCTCTCCCTCGGCCACGAGACCGTGCACTACGTCGCCATCCCGTCCAGCACCCGGCGCACCAGCGCCCGCACCAGCGGCTGGCGCCGGGCGCTCAGAGAGGCCGGAGCGCCCGAACCCCGCCCCCTGCAGGGCAGCTGGGGCCCGGCGGGCGGTCACACGGCGGGCCGGAGACTCGCGAAGGACCCGTCCGTCACCGCGATCCTGTGCGGCAACGACGACCTCGCCCTCGGAGTGCTCCGCGCCCTGCACGAGAACGGCCGCGCGGTCCCGGACGAGGTGAGCGTGGCCGGGTTCGACGACGCCCCGCACGCCGCCTATCTGACCCCGTCGCTGACGACCGTACGCCTGGACTTCACCGGCCTCGGGAGGGCCGCGTTCGCCCTGCTGCACCGCGTGCTGGAGCAGTCCGCGCCGATCGCCCCGCACCCCGTCTCCGCACCGCAGCTGGTGGTCCGGGAGAGCTCGGGGCCGCCGCCCGCCACCACCTGAACATCCCGTACGAGCACAGCCTGTTCCGCATCCTGCCCTGCCCTGAACCACCCGTTCGTGAAAGGCAAGCGATGAAGACGAGAGCTCTGCCCGCCCTGGCCCTGATATGCGCCGTGAGCCTGGCCGCCACCGCGTGCAGCGACCCCACCGCGGGCGACTCCGGTACGGACACGACGAACGCGGCGGTCGACCCCACCGCCCGCCTCGACGGCGTGAAGCTGACCATGTGGACCGCGCAGAACACGGTCAACGCGCCCGAACAGGTCATCGACGCCTTCGAGAAGGCCACCGGCGCCGAGGTGGAGACCCAGGCGATCCCGGACCCGTACGAGTCGAACGTGCCGACCAAGCTCGCCTCCGGCGACCGGCCCGACCTCATGTTCTGGCAGCCCTCCATCTCCACGCTGCCCTTCGTCCAGCCCCGGCAGAACCTCCTCACCCTCGACGGGGAGGAGTGGGTCTCGAAGCTCGGCGACACCGAGAAGTCGCTCGGTGTCATCGACGGCAAGCGGTACGCGGCGATCGTCACCAGCCCCGCCATGCTCGGCGTCTACTACAACAAGGACGTCTTCCGGCAGGCCGGGCTGAGCGAGAAGGACTTCCCGAAGTCCTACGACGAGCTGCTGGCGCTCGGGCGCACCGTCAAGGACAGGACCGACGCGGCCGCCTTCTACGAGGCCGGCGGCGACAAGTGGCCCCTCCAGTGGCAGATGCAGGTCCAGCTCACCGACCTGGACAAGCAGTGGTGGGCCGGCCTGAACGAGAACAAGGAGAAGTGGACCGACCCGGTCGTCGTCGGCGCCATCAAGAAGTACAAGGAGAAGCTGCTCGACGCCGGGCTCGCCCAGAAGAACCACCGCACGGGCACCTTCACCGGGCAGGCCGACGCGCTGTGGAAGGGCGAGGCCGGCATGGTCCTCAACGTCACGTCCTTCCAGAGCCAGTTGCAGGCCAAGTACTCCACCGCCGAGATCGACAAGAGGATCGGCTGGTTCCCCATCGCCAACTCCTCCGCGACCGGCATGTACTCGCCCGACCAGACCAACGGTGTCGTCGCCTTCAGAACCGGTGACGAGAAGCGGCAGAACGCGGCCCGGCAGTTCCTCGCCTTCTGGCTCGGCCCCGACTACGCCGACTACGTCGAGGCGATGAAGATCCCGTCCGTGCAGCCGTCCGTGCCCACGCCCGACGGCCTCCCGCAGACGTCCAAGGACCAGGTCGCGGCCCTGCCCACGGCCATCGGGGTCTTCCAGGCCAAGGCGATCGTCGCCCCGGACACGCACCTGTACCTCGCCGACATGCTCTACGGCAAGAAGAGCCCGCAGCAGGTCGCCCAGGCGGTCCAGGACCAGTTCGCGCAGGTGGCCAAGGCCCAGGGCGCGCCCGGGTTCTGACCATGACCGACACCGTCGTACGTGCCGAGCCCGCGCCGGTCACGGGCGCGCCGAAGAAGGCGGGACGGCTCCCGCGCGCCGCCGTGCACCACCCCTGGTGGTTCGCGCTCCCCGCGATCGCCGTCTTCACGGGCTTCTTCCTGGTGCCCAACCTGCTCAACTTCTACTACCCGTTCACCGACTGGTCCTCGTACCACCCGGACATCGCCTTCACCGGCCTCGACAACTTCCAGACCATCGCCGACGACGGCTCCCTGCTGCGCGCGATCCGCACGACCCTGCTCTACGCCCTGCTGGCGGCCCTGTTCCAGAACGGCTTCGGGCTGGTGCTGGCGCTGCTGCTGGAGGCCGACACCCGCTTCAACCGGTTCTTCCGCGCCGTGTTCTTCCTCCCGGTGCTCATCTCGGCGCTCGCCACCGGCTACGTCTTCCAGGCCCTGCTCGACCAGGACGGCGCCGTCAACTCCGTCCTGGGCACGGACGTTCCGTGGCTGGGCTCCACGACCTGGACCCTGGTCCTCGTCACCCTCATCCACGGCTGGAAGTGGATGGGCCTGTCCATGCTGATCTATCTGGCCGGGCTCAAGGGCATCCCCGGCGACATGCTCGAAGCCGCGCGGATGGACGGCGCCGGGCCCTGGCGGACCTTCTGGTCGGTGCGCTGGCCGATGCTCGCGCCCGCCGTCACGTTCAACGTCACCACCGCGCTGATCGGCTCGATGAACACCTTCGACATCGTGCAGGCCACCACGGGCGGTGGCCCCGCGGCCTCCACGGAGGTCTTCAACATCTACATGTTCCGGATCTTCGGACAGGGCCTGTACGCCCAGGCCTCCGCGATGAGCCTGGTCCTCTTCCTGGTCGTGGTCGCCGTGGCGATCCCGCTGGTCATCGGGCTCAGGCGAAGGGAGCAGACGCTATGACGGCGGTGTGGCGCCACGGCCGCCCGGCCCTGGTCCTCCTGCTGGCGGGGCTCGCCGTCGGCGTCCCGCTGTGGCTGGTCGTCGTCACCTCCGCGAAGCCGCAGGCCGAGGCCATCAGGCCCAACCTGGACCTGCCGCGGCGGTGGCAGCCCGGCTCCAACTACGAGGACGCCGTCAGCCAGGGCGAGATGCTGCGCGGCTTCCTCAACTCGCTGCTCGTCGTGGTGCCTTCGGTGGTCCTGGTCCTCATCCTCGGGGCCGGTGCCGCCTGGGTCTTCGCGCGCCGCAAGTCCGGGCTGGTCTCGGCCGCGTACGCGCTGTGCATAAGCGGACTGCTGCTGCCGCCCGCCGTCATCACCATCGTCATGGAGCTGCGGCAGCTCGGGCTCGCGAACACCCGGCCGGGAATGATCGCCGTCTACACCGGCATGTATCTGTCGACGTCGATCTTCTTCATGACCGGCTTCATCCGCGCCATCCCCGTGGAACTGGAGGAGGCCGCGCGGATCGACGGGGCGACGCCGTCACGGATCTTCGTACGGATCGTCCTTCCGCTGCTCAGGCCGGTGATCGCCACCGCGACGATCATGGTGATGCTCTACGCCTGGAGCGATGTCTTCTACGCGTTCTTCGTCCTCGGAGGCGGTGAGCGGGCGACCCTCCCGCTGAACCTGTACCAGGTCGCCAGCGCCCAGCTCTACCTCAACAACTGGCATCTCGTCTTCGCGTACGTCGTGGTGATGAGCCTGCCCATGGTCGCCGTTTTCCTGGTCGGCCAGCGAAAGATCGTGTCCGGAATCACCAGTGGAGCCGTCAAATGACCGGAGGTCCAACCGCGTGATCACCCCCACCCGTACGCGAGCCCGCACGAGATCCCCCCTCAGAACCACCTTGATCACAGCACTACTTGGAGTCACCGCAATGGCAGGCACCCTCCCCGCAGCCGGTCCCGCGTCAGCGGCCGACCCGCAGCGCCTCACCGTCGACCTGTCCGCCTCCGAGGGCCCGGTGATGCTCGGCGCCAACGGCGCGCTGTACGGGCTCAGCGACGACGGCGTGCCCAGTGACGCCGCTCTGGAGCCCCTGAAGATCACCAGCATCTCGCAGAAGCCGGAGGGCGGTGCCCAGCACCCCAACGGCGACGCGCTGACCGTCTCCAAGTCGTTCTTCCGCAACGGCGGCGGTGAGATCAACGTGATGATGCAGGACATCTACGCCAAGTGGCCGTACGAGGACCTCGGCATCGACGACTACCTGCCCAAGGTCGACAAGATCGTCAAGGAGGTCGCGGCCGACCCCGACAGCGACCGCTTCGTCTACATCCCGTTCAACGAGCCCGACCAGATCTGGTACAAGCTCGGGGTCTCCGACCAGGCGGAGTACGAGGTCAACCGTGACCGGTTCTTCAGGGACTGGAAGACGGTGTACCAGCGCATCCGCGCGATCGACCCGGACGCGAGGATCGCCGGCCCCAACGAAGCCGGTTACCACACACGCCTGCTCCGGGACTTCCTCGCCTTCGCCAAGCGCGAGAACGTCCTGCCCCAGGTGATGACCTGGCACGAGCTGGGCTCCGGCTCACTGCGGGACTTCCAGGGGCACTACGACGACTACCGCTCCCTGGAACGGGAGGTGGGCATCGCCCCGTTGAAGATCAACATCGACGAGTACGCCAACCGCCGTGACCTGTCCGTCCCGGGGCAACTCGTGCAGTGGGTCTCGATGTTCGAGCGGAACAAGGTGTACGCCAACCAGGCCTACTGGGACGCCGCCGGCAACATGGACGGCAACGTCGTCCGCTCCAACATCCCCAACGGCGGCTGGTGGTTCTTCCGCTGGTACGCCGGACTGACCGGCGACACCGTCAAGGTGACCCCGCCGCAGGCCAACACCATCGACACCCTCCAGGGCCTCGCCTCCCTCGACGCCTCGCGCCGCCAGGCCCAGGTCCTGCTCGGCGGCTCCGCCGGTGACACGGACGTCGTCGTCGAGAACGTCTCCCGGTCCGTCTTCGGCCGCACGGTCACCGCGACCGTCGCCGAGGCCGCCTGGTCCGGCTACGAGGGACAGCACGCCGCGCCCCGCGTCCTCGCCCGTACGAAGGTCAAGGTCGCGGACGACGGCACGGTGACCGTCCCGCTGCGCGGTATGCACAAGATGTCCGCCTACCGGATCGTTTTCACCCCCGGCGGCTCCGGCACCCCGGCCGCCGCCTCCGTCCCCTGGTCGGCGTCGTACGAGGCCGAGGACGCGGCCATCACCGACGGCAAGGTCTACACCCAGGGCACGGTCGGCAACGCCAACGGCTACGCGGCCTCCGGGACGAAGGACGTCGGCTCGCTCAACACCGCCACCAGCAAGGTGGCCTTCACGGTGACGGTGCCCAAGGACGGCACGTACGACCTGGCGATCCTGTACGGCAACCAGTCCGGCGCACCGGCCACGCAGAAGCTGTCGGTCGACGGCGGTGACCCGGTCACGGTCACCTACCCCTCCACCGAGAACTGGACCTACCGCGCCAAGAAGGACGTCACGGTCCGGCTCCCGGCCGGCACCCATGTGCTGACGCTGGCCAAGGGCGACAACGAGGTCACCCTCGACCGCATCGACCTGACCGCCCGCGCCGCGGCGCCGTCCGCGTCGTACGAGGCCACGCTCGCCGACATCAGCGGCAAGCCGTCGTACGACTACTCCTCGTCGGCCGGGGTGGGGGCCGGCGCCCTCGTCCTGCGCTCCGGCGACAGGGCGGTGTTCGACGTCTACGCCCCGCGCGACGGCTACTACACGGTGGCGCCGAGGGCCTCGGCGGGGGTGAAGCTCGCCCTGCACGGAGAGTCGGTGACGGCGGCGCCCGGAAAGCCCCTGCGGCTGTACCTCGTGGCGGGCAACAACCGTGTCGCGATGACCGCCGGGTACGCCTCCGTGCGCTCCCTCGACGTCTCGGGCGACGGATCGGCCTCCGGCACGCTCTCCTACGAGGGCGCCTCGGCCACCCTCGCGGGCGGGGCCAGGCTCGTCGACTCCGCCCACGCCTCCGCGGGCTCGTACATCGGCTGGCTCGGCAACGGCGCCTCCAGCACCGCCGAGTTCACGGTGGACGCGCCCCGGCCGGGCCGTTACGTGCTGGTCGTCCACTACGCGCACAACGACCGGCGCGACAACGGCCACGCCTACAACACGGACATCATGTCCCGGACGGCGGACATCACCGTCGGGACCGGCGCCCCGCGCACGGTCACCTTCAAGAACACCTGGAGCTGGGACGACTACTGGACGGTGGGCGTCCCCGTCGACCTGAGGAAGGGCACCAACAAGGTGACGTTCGGCAACGCGAGCGCCTGGGCGCCGAACATCGACCGGATCGAACTGGGCCGGGTCGTGGGCTAGGGCGTGAAACACGCCCTGGCCGCACGGGCTGTTCCACGAGGCCTCGGCCACCGGCGCCTGCTGGTGGCCGAGGCCGTTTCCCGTCTCAGGCCCGGTCCACCTCGGCCCGCAGGGCGTTGTAGCCGGCGAAGGCCGACTCGATGTCGGCGCGGGTCAGGCCGTAACGGGACAGGTCGTACGTGTGGGGCCGGGCGCCCTTGGGACGGGCGGCGACCTCGGGGAGCCGGGCGGCGGCGTCGTCGGTCCAGCGGGCGCCGATGGCCTCGTAGAGCTTCGGGGCGCCCTTGGCCGGGTCGGACCCGAGCCAGGAGTACGGGACGTCCACCAGTGCCTCGCGGGGGACGGCGGCACGGGCGGCGATACCGTGGCGCGCGGAGCGGCTCAGCAGTTCCAGCCAGGTGGCCCCGAGGCCGTGCAGGTCGACGGGGTCGAGGGCGCCGTTCATGCCCTGCTCGACCAGGCTGCAGAACGACGCGACGACCGTCGCCGGGTCCCGGTGGGTCCACACGAGCGTGGCGTCGGGGAAGACGGTGCGCAGCGCGTCGAGGTTCTCGGTGTGCATGGGGGACTTCAGCACCCAGCGGCGGCGCGGGCGGCCGTACTGCAGGACCTGGTACACCTGCTTGAGGTAGCGGTAGTCGGGGACGAAGTCCCGCTCGTAGTGCCAGGCCTGGTAGGCGGGTATGCGGGCCTGGGACAGCGGCACCAGGGCGTGCGGGAGGAGGAAGGTGCACTCCTCGGGCCCCTCGGCGGTCATGGGGTGGATGTCGCGCAGGCGCGGGGCGAACAGGTTGATGCCGTCGACCCAGCGGCGCGCCGACGTGATCGCCTTCCGCCGCTGCCCGGGCGACGCGTGGAGGCCGGGCGTGAGCAGCTCCCACACCAGGGGGCAGCGGTGCTCGTCCGAGAGGGACAGCACGCCGTGGGTGAGCGTGGTGGCGGTACGCGGCAGACCCACCACGAACACCGGTTTCTCGATGGGCTCCCGCTCGATGGCGGGGTTCTCCGCGATCAGCCGCAGCACCCGGGCCCGGTTGGTGAGATGCCTGCGGACATGGGCCCGCGCGGCCTGCCAGCCGACCGGAGTGAGGTCCGGGTCGCCCGCCCAGTGACGCAGCAGGAACCGGAAGCCGTCGACGAACGACTCGTCACCATCCGCCTGCCCGGCCTTGGCGGCGATCCGGTCGAAGACCCGGTCCGGAGAGCGACGGGAGCCGGACGCCGGCCGCAGCAGCAGGTTGGCCAGGGTCAGAGCTGACTGGGCGGAGGGCACAGGTGTGTCCTTTCCGAGAGGTGCGGACGGACGGGAAGCGTTGCGCCGAACCTGCGGGGTCCGGAAGAAACGGGGAGTTGTCCCCGGAAGTCTACGCTGCCCGTTCCGCCGAACCGGCAACCTTCGTCCGTCCGGCGGCAACCCTGGAGTGGACCGCCCTCGACGGGCGCGGTCACGGCGATCGGGTGACCCCGGCCGCAGCCGGCCTCCGCGGCTCGGTCACGGCCTGCGACGACCGCCTCCGCGTAACTTTTGGGGCGATTGTTCACACAGGTGTTGACGGGGGTGGATCACCACCCCTAACTTCTGGCCGAACTTCCGAACCTTGTTCGACATATCGGACGATAGGGCTCCTTCGGATCGACTGACGAAGGGACGACGACAGTGATCCGTACCCGTGCGGGACTCCGCGTGCGCAGGGGCAGATGGACGGCCATGGTCATCGCCGTGCTCACCCTGCTGCTGGGCGCCACCACCCAGCCCGCCGCTGCCGCGGACGGCCGGCCGTACACCAACCCGGTCAAGTCGCAGAAGGGCGCCGACCCCTGGATCGAGTACTACAACGGCAACTACTACATGATCACCACGTCCTGGTCGGACGTGCTGACCATGCGCAAGTCGCCCACCCTCGCCGGGCTCGCGACCGCCCCCAGCGTGCAGGTGTGGAAGGACACCGACACCAGCCGGGGCTGCAACTTCTGGGCCCCGGAGCTGCACTCCTTCAACGGCAAGTGGTACCTGTACTACGTCGGCGGCCGCTGTGTCAGCGACTACCTCGGCACCCAGCGCTCGCACGTGCTGGAGAGCGAGGGTTCGGACCCCATGGGCCCGTACCACTACAAGAACAAGCTCAAGCCCACCGACTCGGACCCCTGGCTGATCGACCCCAGCGTGATGGAGGTCGGCGGCAAGCTGTACATGCTCGGCAGCGGTGACGCGGCGCCCACCACCGGCACGCAGAACCTCACCATCGCGCCGATGAGCAACCCGTACACCGTCAGCGGCCCGCTCACCAACATCTCCCAGCCCACCCTGAGCTGGGAGCGGTCGGGCGGCAACGTGAACGAGGGCGCCGAGGTACTGCAGCGGAACGGCAAGACGTTCATCGTCTACTCCGCCAGCGGCTGCTGGACCCCGGACTACAAGCTGGGCCAGCTGGAGCTCACCGGCAGCGACCCGCTCCTGGCCTCCTCCTGGACGAAGAAGTCGACCCCGGTTTTCCAGCGCAATGACGCCGCCGGTGTCTACGGCCCCGGCCACAACGGCTTCTTCACCTCGCCCGACGGCACCGAGAACTGGATCGTCTACCACGCCCGCAACGACACCTCGACGAACGGCTGCGACAACAACCGCACCACGCGGGCGCAGAAGTTCACGTGGAACGCGGACGGCACGCCCAACTTCGGCACCCCCGTCGCCCTCGGCACCACCCTGGCGGGCCCCGCCGGGGAGACGGCGGCCACCCCGACCGCGTACACCCTGGTGAACCGCAACAGCGGCAAGTGCCTGGACGTCGAGGGCGGCAACACCGCCGACGGCACGAACATCTTCCAGTGGACCTGCAACGGCGGCACCAACCAGAAGTGGCGGATCGAGGACCTGGGCAACGACACCAGCCGTCTGGTGAACGTCAGGACCGGCAAGGTCATGGACACCACGAACTGTGCGACGGCCGACGGCACGGACATCCGGCAGTGGTCCTGGCTGAACAACAACTGCCAGAAGTTCCGCCTGGTGTACACCGCCACCGGTGACTACGTGCGGATCGTCAACGAGAACAGCGGCAAGGTCGCCGACGTCGCCAACTGCTCCGCCGCCGACGGCGCCGACGTACGCCTGTGGAGCTGGCTGAACAACAACTGCCAGCAGTGGCAGCTCAAGCCCACCACCTGACCGACCACGGTGAACGCGACGGTCCCGGTGCCCACCACGGGCACCGGGACCGTCGCGTCATGCCCGTGTCGCCGTCTTGTGCGCCCCGTGCCCGTCCCCGTACCGCCCCCGCAGCTCGGACAGCACTCCGAACACCGCCGCCGTGAGCGGCACGGAGAGGAGCATGCCGAGGATCCCGGCGATCGAGGCGCCCGCGGTGAGCGCCAGCAGGATCGCGGCCGGGTGCATCTGCACCGTACGGCTCTGGATCATCGGCTGGAGCACGTTCCCCTCGATGACCTGCACCGCGAGCACCACCCCCACCACCCACAGCGCCGTCACCAGGCCCCGGTCCGCGAACGCCACCAGGATCGCGACCGCGCCCGACAGGAAGGCGCCCAGATACGGGATGTACGCGCCGACGAACACCAGCGCCCCGAGCCCCATGGCACCCGGCACCTGGAGGACCAGCAGGCCGACGGCGATGAAGACGGCGTCGATGAAGGCGATCAGCGTCGTCCCGCGCATGAAGCCCTCGATCGCCTGGAAGGCGCGCCGGGCCATCACCTCCAGGGTCTCACCGGAGCCGCGCGGCGCGAGCGAGTGCAGGGACGCGACCGCCTTGTCGGAGTCGCGCAGGAAGAAGAACATCAGCAGCATCGCCAGGATCGCCATCCCGACGACCTCGCTGATGACACTGACCCCGCTGAGAACCCCGGAGGCCGCGGTGCCGCCGAACTTGGACAGCAGGTCCTTGGCGTTCCTGGCGAGGTCGTCCAGGGACGTCCCGGCCAGGCCGAACTGCTCACTGAGCGACTTCGCCGCGTTCCGCAGCGAGGAGATGATCTGGTCACCGGTGTCGATCAGCGCGGCCACCACGGTGTACGCGGCGCCGCCCATGACCAGGACCACGGCCGCGCAGGTCAGCCCGGCGGCCAGGGACCTGTTGAACCTCATCGCCACCAGCCGCCGGTAGAAAGGCCCGAGCAGCGCGGTACCGAGCAGCGCGAGCAGCACCGGCGTGACGGCGGTCTGGAAGGTGATGCACAGCCACACGCCCACCGAGACGACCCCGGTGACGAGCAGGGTGAGCGCGCTCCAGACGGCGATGTGCCGGGCGGGTTCCGGGAGGAAACCGCCGGGGACGCCCGCGCCCGCGCCCGCGCCCGCGGCCTCGGCCGCCCCGGGCCTGGCGAGCGGGACGCCCGCGGTGCGTATCGTCGTCCGTGTCCGGTGCACGGGCCGGCGTATGCGCCCGCCCCGGCGGTCCGGCCGTCCCCCGCGAGGACCTCTGCGGGAGTCTCCCGTACGGCTGCTCATCCTGTGTCATCTCCGCTCGCGCCCCGGCCGCTCCCCAAGATCACGCGGCGGCCGTCGGTGGCCCAGGGTAGACCCGGGCACGAGCGGGGATCCGGGGCGGGTGCGGTCGGCCCCCTCCTGCTCGGGGGCGACCGCGCCCGCACCGTTCCCGGCCGCCGCCGCTACTCGGCGGCCGGGAGGACCGGAAGGCTCGCCCCGTCCCGCAGGAACAGCGGGATACGGTCCAGCGGAGCGTCGACGGTCACGGAGGCACCGCCCTCGTACGTCTCACCGGTCCACGCGTCGGTCCAGCGCGCCCCCGCCGGGAGGTACGTCGTCCAGGTCGTCGCCCCCGCCTCCAGCACCGGAGCGACCAGCACGTCCGGGCCGAACAGGTAGGCGTCGTCCACCGACCACGCCGCCGGGTCCCCGGGGAACTCCAGGAACAGCGGCCGCATCACCGGCAGGCCCTCCTCGTGGGCCTCCCGCATGACCCTCAGCACGTACGGCTTCAGGCGCTCGCGCAGCCGCAGGTACTCCTCCAGGATCGCGCCGGCCTCCTCGCCGTACGACCAGACCTCGTTGGGGCCGCCGGTCATGGCCGGGCCGAGCGGCATGCCCGGGTCGCGGAAGCCGTGCAGCCGCATCAGCGGGGAGAACGCGCCGAACTGGAACCAGCGGACCATCACCTCGCGGTACGCCGGGTCGTCGGGATCACCGCCGTGGAAGCCGCCGATGTCGGTGTTCCACCACGGGATGCCGGAGAGCGCCGTGTTGAGCCCGGCCGCGATCTGGCGGCGCAGGGTGGGGAAGTCGGTGCCGATGTCACCGGACCACAGGGCGGCGCCGTAGCGCTGACTGCCCGCCCACGCCGACCGGTTGAGGCTGACGATCTCCTCCTCGCCGGACGCGCGCAGGCCCTCGTAGAAGGTGCGGGCGTTCTCGGCCGGGTAGATGTTGCCGACCTCCAGACCGGGGCCCGCCCAGTAGCGCAGGTTCTCCTGGAAGCCCGGCTTCAGCTCCGGCTCGCAGGCGTCCAGCCAGAACGCCTTGATGCCGTACGGCTCCAGGTAGTTCTCCTTCACACGCGACCACACGAACTCGCGCGCCTGAGGGTTCGTCGCGTCGTAGAAGGCCACCTGGACCGTCGAGGCGACCTCCTTGTCCGGCCAGTCGGCGTGCGCCATCGGGCCGTACTGGGTGCCGATGAAGTAGCCCCGCTGGTCCATGACCGGGTGGTTCTCGGAGAGCGGCGAGACCGACGGCCACACGCTCACCACCAGCCTGATGCCGAGCTCCTCCAGCTCGCGCACCATGGCCGCCGGGTCGGGCCACTCGTTCAGGTCGAACTTCCAGTCGCCCAGGTGCGTCCAGTGGAAGAAGTCGCACACGATCGCGTCGACGGGCAGCCCGCGCCGCTTGTACTCCCGTGCCACCGCGAGGAGTTCGTCCTGGGTGCGATAGCGCAGCTTGCACTGCCAGAAGCCCGCCGCCCACTCCGGCAGCATCGGCGTACGGCCCGTGACCGCGCTGTAGCGCCGCTGCGCGCCGGCCGGGTCGCCCGCCGTGATCCAGTAGTCGATCTGCCGGGCCGAGTCCGCCACCCAGCGCGTGCCGTTGCCCGCCAGCTCCACCCGGCCGATCGCCGGGTTGTTCCACAGCAGCGTGTAGCCCCGGCTGGAGGTGAGCACCGGGATACCGACCTCGGCGTTGCGCTGGACCAGATCGAGGACCAGGCCCTTCTGGTCCAGGCGCCCGTGCTGGTGCTGCCCGAGGCCGAACAGCTTCTCGTCGTCGTACGCGGCGAAGCGCTGCTCGAGGCGGTGGTGGCCGTTACCGACCGCCGTGTACAGGCGCGGGCCCGGCCACCAGAAGTGGGCGCGGTCCTCGGCGAGCAGCTCGACACCGTTGTCGCTGCGGACGAAGCGGAGTTGGCCCTCGGTGCTCACCTCCACGGTCAGCGCGCCCACGGTCAGCAGCCCGCGCCCGTCCTCGGTCTTGACCGTGCTCTCGGTGGCCGGCGGGGCGTCGAGCAGCGCGCCCGGCAGTCCGTCGAGGACCGGGCCGCCGAGGCGGGCGCGGACCCGGACCGCGTCGGGGCCCCAGGGCTCGACGCGTACGGTCTCCTGGCGGCCGCTCCACTCCAGCGCGCCGTCCCGCTCGCGGAACGTGCCGACGGTGGGGGAGGACTGCGCGAGGCTCACGGCGCTCGACGGGGTCGGGTTTTCGGCAGGCTGGTTCACGGCGGGGGCTCCTGGAGGAGTGCAGACAGGGTGCGCCGTGCGAGGCACGGCGGACGAGCGTGAAGCGGTGGGGGAACGGCGGGGCGGGGTGCGGTCAGCCGGCGGACGGCACCGGGCCGGTGCTCGCCCGTACCGTCAACTCGGGGGCGAGCAGCACGACTTCGTCCGTACCGCGCCCGTCCAGCTTGGCGACCAGATGCTCCACCGCGCGCCGGCCCATCTCCTGCGCGGGGATGGCGACCGAGGTGAGCCGCACCGACGCCTGGGTGGCGACCTGGTCCGGGCAGACGGCGATCACGGACACGTCCTCCGGCACGGCCCGCCCCTGCTGACGCAGCAGCGCGAGCAGCGGCTCGACAGCGGACTCGTTCTGCACGACGAAGCCCGTGGTGCGCGGGCGCTCGTCGAAGACCCGGGCGAGGGTCACGGCCATCACGTCGTACCCGCCCTCGCACGGCCGGTGCAGCACCCGCAGCCCCAGCTCCTGCGAGCGGACCCTGAGCCCGTCGAGGGTGCGCTCGGCGAAACCCGTGTGCCGCTCGTAGACGGCGGGCGCCTCGCCGATCACGGCGATGTCCCGGTGGCCCAGCCCCGCCAGATGCTCGGCGCACAGCGCGCCCGTCGCGGTGAAGTCGAGGTCGACGCAGGTCAGCCCGGTGGTGTCGGCGGGCAGACCGATGAGCACGGACGGCTGGTTCGTCTGCCGCAGCAGCGGCAGCCGCTCGTCGTCGAGCTCCACGTCCATGAGGATCATCGCGTCGGCGAGCCCGCTGCCCGTGACGCGCCGGACCGCGTCGGGGCCCTCCTCGCCGGTGAGCAGCAGGACGTCGTACCCGTGGGTGCGGGCCGTGGTCGCCACCGCTATGGCGATCTCCATCATCACGGGCACGTACATGTCCGTACGGAGCGGGACCATCAGCGCGATGATGTTGGACCTGCTGCTCGCCAGGGCCCGGGCGCCCGCGTTCGGGTGGTAGCCGAGCTCCTGGATGCTCCGCTCGACCCGCTGCCGGGTGCCCGCGGAGATCGACCGCTTGCCGCTGAGGACATAGCTCACCGTGCTCGCCGAGACTCCGGCGTGCTGGGCGACCTCGGCGAGGGTGACCATCCGGCTCTCCAAGCATGGTGTGAAGCGCTTCGACAGCGCGCTTCTTCGGACAAAGACGAGTGAGGGTGGGTCGACAGTAGCCCGACGGTGGGTGGGTGTCCATAGGTTGTCGAAGCGCTTCGACGGCGACTTTCCGGGGTGAGGGTGTCGCCGTGGTCCGGGAGTGCCGGTTCGTCCCCGGATCGTCGTTTCCGGGGAGGCCTCCTGCCTACCACGAGCGGCCCGTGGGGGCCATGGAACGGCGGGTGCGACGGGTGCGGTCCGCACACCACGGCAACCTTCCGCGGACCCGGCGGCCACTGAAGGGACGTACGCGAACGGCCCCTCGGAAGGACCCCCATGCAGCACCGCCGCCCCCGCCTGTCCCGCAGAGCGAAGATCGCCACCGCGGCCGTCACCGCCCTCGCCGCCGGAGCCTCCGTCACCGTCGCCATGGCCGGGGAGGACGCCAAGAAGTGCACGGCCTTCGACACGATCACGCTCGGCAAGTACTACGTGAACAACAACCTCTGGGGCCAGGACAAGGGCAAGGGCACCCAGTGCGTCTGGGACAACTCCCGCTCCGGCTCCACGATCTCCTGGGGCACCGACTACACCTGGGCCAACAGCGCCGCCGGCAAGGACCACGACGTCAAGTCGTACGCGAGCAGCGTGCTCGGCTGGCACTGGGGCTGGAAGGTCGACAAGGCGTCCACCGGACTGCCGGTCAGGGTCGGTGACCGCAAGCCCGTCAGGACCACCTGGGAGTTCTCCGTCAGCTCGAACCCCGGCACCATGAACGTCGCGTACGACCTGTGGCTGCACACCAAGAACACCGCCGACTGGCAGGACCAGCCGACAGACGAGATCATGATCTGGCTGAACCGCCAGGGCGGCGCCGGCCCGCTCGGCACCAAGTACGGCAGCGTGAGTCTCGGCGGCGCGATGTGGGACATCTACCAGGGCGACATCGGCTGGAAGGTGTACTCCTTCGTCCGCCGCTCCAACACCACCAGGGCCACCCTCAACCTCGACGACTTCACCCAGGCCCTCGTCCGCCGCAAGCTGCTGAGCAACGACAAGTACGTCTCCGGCATCGAGGCCGGTACCGAGGTCTTCAAGGGCTCGGGCCGTCTGGACACCAGGAAGTACTCGGTGGACATCGGCTGACCCCGGGGTGGCGGGGTTGGGCCGATCGCTGCACGAGGACTGGTGAGCGTGCCCGGAATCGGGTACATACGATCGAGTAGCACCGGTCAGTAACGAACCGGCCCCAAGATCCCTATTCGCGGCGAGGTGAGCCTCATGTCCGCAGCACCCGCATCCTCTTCGTCCCGTCCCGCTGTGACCGAGCGCGAGGCTCGCCGGGTGGCGGAGGCCGCCCGTGAGCAGGACTGGCGCAAGCCCAGCTTCGCCAAGGAACTCTTCCTCGGCCGCTTCCGGCTCGACCTGCTCCATCCGCACCCGATGCCCACCGACGAGGCCGCGCAGCGCGGCGAGGAGTTCCTCGCCAAGCTGCGCGACTTCTGCGAGACGAAGATCGACTCGGCCGTCATCGAACGTGACGCGCGGATCCCGGACGCGGTCATCGACGGGCTCAAGGAGCTCGGCGCCTTCGGCATGAAGATCGACACGAAGTACGGTGGTCTCGGCCTCACCCAGGTGTACTACAACAAGGCGCTCGCCCTCGTCGGCTCCGCGAGCCCCGCGATCGGCGCCCTGCTCTCCGCGCACCAGTCGATCGGCGTACCGCAGCCGCTGAAACTGTTCGGCACCCAGGAGCAGAAGGACACGTTCCTGCCGCGCTGCGCCCGCACCGACATCTCCGCCTTCCTGCTGACCGAGCCCGACGTGGGCTCCGACCCGGCCCGGCTCGCCACGACGGCCGTACCCGACGGGGACGACTACGTCCTCGACGGCGTGAAGCTGTGGACCACCAACGGCGTGGTCGCGGACCTGCTCGTCGTCATGGCCCGGGTCCCGAAGTCCGAGGGCCACAAGGGCGGGATCACCGCGTTCGTCGTCGAGTCCGCGTCCGAGGGCATCACCGTCGAGAACCGCAACGCCTTCATGGGCCTGCGCGGCCTGGAGAACGGCGTCACCCGCTTCCACCAGGTCCGCGTCCCCGCCGCGCACCGCATCGGACCCGAGGGCGCCGGGCTGAAGATCGCCCTCACGACGCTGAACACCGGCCGGCTCTCCCTGCCCGCCATGTGCGTCGGCGCGGGCAAGTGGTGCCTGAAGATCGCCCGCGAGTGGTCGGGGGCGCGCGAGCAGTGGGGCAAGCCGGTCGCGCTGCACGAGGCGGTCGGCTCCAAGATCGCCTTCATCGCCGCCACCACCTTCGCGCTGGAGGCCGTGCTCGACCTGTCCTCCCAGATGGCCGACGAGGACCGCAACGACATCCGTATCGAGGCCGCACTCGCCAAGCTGTACGGCTCCGAGATGGCCTGGCTGATGGCCGACGAGCTGGTCCAGATCCGCGGCGGCCGCGGCTTCGAGACCGCCGAGTCACTCAGGGCCCGCGGGGAGCGCGCGGTTCCCGCCGAGCAGATCCTGCGCGACCTGCGCATCAACCGCATCTTCGAGGGCTCCACCGAGATCATGCACCTGCTGATCGCGCGTGAGGCCGTCGACGCCCACCTGTCCGTCGCCGGGGACCTCATCGACACGGAGAAGTCCCTCTCCGACAAGGCGAGGGCGGGCGCGAACGCCGGAGTCTTCTACGCCAAGTGGCTGCCCAAGCTGGTCGCGGGCGCGGGCCAGCTGCCGCGCGCGTACGGCGACTTCCACCCGCGGGGCCACGTCGACCTCTCCGGCCACCTCCGCTTCGTCGAGCGCAACGCCCGCAAGCTCGCCCGCTCCACCTTCTACGCCATGTCCCGCTGGCAGGGCCGTATGGAGACCAAGCAGGGCTTCCTCGGCCGGATCGTCGACATCGGCGCCGAACTGTTCGCGATGAGCGCGGCCTGCGTGCGCGCCGAGCACCTGCGCACCACCGGGGACCACGGCCGGGAGGCCTACCAGCTCGCCGACGCCTTCTGCCACCAGGCCCGCATCCGCGTGGACGAGCTCTTCGCCCGTCTGTGGACCAACACCGACGACCTCGACCGCAAGGTCGTCAAGGGCGTCCTGTCCGGCACCTACGAGTGGCTGGAGCAGGGCGTCGTCGACCCCTCGGGCGAGGGCCCGTGGATCGCGGACGCCACACCCGGTCCCAGTGAACGGGAGAACGTCCACCGACCCATTCGTTGACGTTCTCCACAAGAATTCACCGCCGTCCCCGTCCGTCATTCTGCTGCTTGCCGCCCGGAAATTCCGCGCCGACAATGGGCAGAAGGCGAACGGGGACGGCAGATGCGTCAAGGAATCGGCGACGGCCACGGAATTTCCGTGCAGCTGGAGTATGCCCGGCGCGAGGTCCGGCGCCTTCTCAGGGAGACGGACCGGGTGCGGGCACTGCGGGCGGCGCGGGACGAGGTGCTGCCGCTCGCCGAGAAGCTGCGCATCGCGGCCCCCGGCACCTTCGAGGCACACCGGGACGCGCTCGCCGTCCTGCTCAACGACTGTGCGCTGGCCGTGGTCGACGTGGCGCCCCGGCCGCCCGTGGCGCCCCTCGGCGCGGTCCGCGCCCGGCGGCTCGACCCGCGTGACACGGACGCCCTCCTGGACGCCGGACGGCCCGGCGAGCGGCCGGTGGTCCAGCAGCTCTTCCGTCATGCCCTCGCCATGGTCAAGGACCCCGTACTGCGCGAGGTGATCACAGCGAACCAGCAGGGCGTCCTCATTCTCCAGAGGGCGAACCACTTGATCCGGATGCTCGCGGATGCCGTCGACCCCGACGTTTTCCGGAGCGACCCCGCAATTCCGCTCAGCCCGTAGTTCCCGTAGTTCTTGGGGGTTCGGAAAATGCCCGCTCTCGGACTGGAAACCGTCACCGGCAGGATCATGCGCGCCGGCGAGGGCCGGACCCTGCGCCGCCTGCAGCGCATCGCCGACCAGGTCGCCTCCGTCGCGGAGGACTTCACCGGCCTCACCGACGCCGAGCTCCGCGCCCTCACGGACGAGTACAAACAGCGGTACGCCGACGGCGAGACCCTCGACGACCTGCTGCCCGAGGCCTTCGCCACCATGCGCGAGGCCGCGACACGCGTCCTCGGCATGCGGCACTTCGACGTCCAGGTCATGGGCGGCGCCGCCCTCCACCTCGGCAACATCGCCGAGATGCAGACCGGCGAGGGCAAGACCCTGGTGGCCACCCTGCCCGTCTACCTCAACGCCCTGACCGGCAGGGGCGTCCACCTAGTCACGGTCAACGACTACCTGGCCCAGCGCGACGCCGAGTGGATGGGCCGCGCGTACGAGTTCCTCGGTCTGAGCGTCGGCGTCGTCAGCACCGGCTCCACCCCGGCGCAGCGCCGGGCCGCGTACGCCCGCGACATCACGTACGGCACCAACACCGAGTTCGGCTTCGACTACCTGCGCGACAACATGGCCTGGTCGCAGGGGGAGCTCGTCCAGCGCGGCCACCACTTCGCGATCGTCGACGAGGCCGACTCGATCCTCATCGACGAGGCCCGCACCCCGCTGATCATCTCCGGCCCCGCCGACCAGGCCACCCACTGGTACGAGGCCTTCTCCAGTCTCGTGCGGCCCCTGCGGGGCGTCGAGATCCAGGAGCAGAACTTCGTCAAGCCCCAGGACAAGGAACGGCTGCGGGAACTGAGGGACGCGTTCCACTACGAGTACGACCCGAAGAGGCGCACTGTGGCCGTTCTGGACCGCGGCGTGGAGTACATCCAGGACCAGCTCGGCATCGACAGCCTCTACGAGTCCGACCACACCCCCCTCATAGGCCACCTCAACAACGCCCTCAGGGCCAAGGAGCTGTTCCGCAAGGACCATGAGTACGTCGTGATCGACGGCGAGGTCATGATCGTCGACGAGCACACGGGCCGTATCCTCGCCGGCCGCCGCTACAACGAGGGACTGCACCAGGCGATCGAGGCCAAGGAGGGCGTCCGGGTCAAGGACGAGAACCAGACCCTCGCGACCATCACCCTGCAGAACTTCTTCCGCCTCTACGAGAAGCTCTCCGGCATGACCGGCACGGCGATGACCGAGGCCGTCGAGTTCCACCAGATATACGAACTCGGGGTCGTCCCCATCCCGACCAACAGGCCGATGGTCCGCGACGACCAGCCCGACCTGATCTACCGCACCGAGAGCGCCAAGTTCGCGGCGGTCGTCGACGACATCGAGGAGCGGCACGCCAAGGGACAGCCGGTCCTGGTGGGCACCACCACCGTCGAGGTGTCCGAGGCGCTGTCCGGGCTGCTGCGCAGGCGGGGCATCCGGCACGAGGTGCTCAACGCGAAGAACCACCAGCGGGAGGCCCTGATCGTCGCCCAGGCGGGCCGCAGGGGCGCGGTCACCGTGGCCACCAACATGGCGGGCCGCGGCACCGACATCATGCTCGGCGGCAACCCCGAGGCCCTCGCGCTCGCCGAACTCCCCGACGAGGCGGACGAGGAGCAGCGCCGGGCGGTCGTCGACCGGATCACCGAGCGGGTCGCGACCGAACGCGAGCAGGTCACCGAACTCGGCGGCCTCTACGTCCTCGGCACCGAACGGCACGACTCCCGCCGTATCGACAACCAGCTCCGCGGCCGCTCCGGCCGGCAGGGCGACCCCGGCGAGTCCCGGTTCTACCTCTCGCTCCAGGACGACCTCATGCGGCTCTTCCAGTCCCACCTGGTGGACCGGGTGATGGCCGTGGCCAACGTCCCCGAGGACGTCCCCATCGAGAACAAGGTGGTCACCCGCGCGGTCGCCTCCGCCCAGGCCCAGCTCGAGCGGCACCACTTCGAGACCCGCAAGGAGGTCCTGAAGTTCGACGAGGTCCTCAACCGCCAGCGCAAACTCATCTACGCCGAGCGGCGCCGCGTGCTCGAGGGCGAGGACGTGCGCGAGCAGCTCCTGCACTTCATGGACGACACCATCAGCGCGTACGTCGAGTCGGAGACCGGGCAGGGCTTCGCCGAGGAGTGGGACCTGGACCGGCTGTGGTCCGCGGTCGAGCAGCTCTACCCCGTACAGGTCACCCTGGAGGACCTCGACGAGCAGGCCGGCGGGCGCGCGAACCTCACCGCCGAGGACATCGTCCGGGCGCTCACCGAGGACATCCACGCCCGGTACGCGGAACGTGAGGCGGAGCTCGGCGAGGAGGCGCTGCGCGCGCTGGAACACCGCGTGGTCCTCGCCGTCCTCGACCGCAAGTGGCGCGAGCACCTCTACGAGATGGACTACCTGCGCGACGGCATCGGGCTGCGCTTCACCCTCGGCCGCGAGCCCATCATCGAGTACGAGCGCGAGGGCTTCGACATGTTCGTCGCCATGACCGACGCCATCAAGGAGGAGTCCGTCGGCTACGTCTTCAACCTCGACCTCACCTCCCAGGGCCTCGCCCCCGACCGCGCCCAGGAGGACCTCCACTTCACCGCCCCGACCATGGACACGGCGGAGGGAGTGATCGAGGGCGACTTCGTCCCGGCGGACGAGGCACCGGAGGCGGAGGCGAAGGCTCAGCGGCCGGACCGGCCCGCGGGCACCGCCCGCCCGTCCAGGGCCAGGACGCGCCAGTCACGCGCGAAGCGCCGCCGCAAGCGGTAGGGGAGGAAAACGAGAGCGCGGGCAGCGCGGCGCGCGTCCCTCCGCGCAGGCGGACCGCGCGGGGAGACGGTCCACGCCCCCACGCGCTGTCCTGCCGGTCACCGTGTGCGGCCACAATGGAGGAATGACCGACAGCCCAGCCCCTCTCGCCGATCCACATCTCGTCTTCGATCCCGTCGCCGGGGTCCGGGACGTCGTGATCCTCGGATCGACCGGTTCGATCGGCACCCAGGCCATCGACCTCGTCCTGCGCAACCCGGACCGGTTCCGTGTCACCGGGCTCTCCGCCGCCGGGGGGAGGGTGGGACTGCTGGCCGAGCAGGCGTACCGGCTGCGCGTACGGGCCGTCGCCGTCGCCCGTGAGGACGTGGTCCCCGCGCTGGAGGAGGCCCTGAGAGGCCAGTACGGCACCGAGCCGCTCCCGGAGATCCTCGCGGGCCTGGACGCCGCCACCCGGTTGGCCGCCTCCGAATGCCACACCGTGCTCAACGGCATCACGGGCTCCATCGGCCTCGCGCCCACGCTGGCCGCCCTGGAGGCGGGCCGCACCCTCGCGCTCGCCAACAAGGAGTCCCTCATCGTCGGCGGCCCGCTGGTGAAGGCGCTGGCCGAGCCGGGCCAGATCATCCCGGTCGACTCCGAGCACGCCGCCCTCTTCCAGGCCCTCGCCTCCGGCACCCGGGCCGATGTACGCAAGCTGGTCGTCACCGCCTCCGGGGGCCCGTTCCGGGGCCGTACGAAGGCGGAACTGGCGAACGTCACCCCCGAGGACGCCCTCGCCCACCCCACCTGGGCCATGGGACCGGTCATCACGGTGAACTCCGCGACCCTCGTCAACAAGGGGCTGGAAGTCATCGAGGCACACCTCCTCTACGACATTCCCTTCGACCGCATTGAGGTCGTCGTGCACCCCCAGTCGTATGTCCACTCGATGGTTGAGTTCACGGACGGATCGACACTGGCCCAGGCGACGCCCCCCGACATGCGTGGGCCGATCGCCATCGGCCTCGGCTGGCCGGAGCGCGTCCCCGACGCCGCCCCCGCCTTCGACTGGAGCAAGGCGTCCACCTGGGAGTTCTTCCCGCTGGACGACGAGGCGTTTCCCTCGGTCGGGCTCGCCCGGCACGTCGGGCAGCTCGCGGGCACGGCCCCGGCGGTGTTCAATGCCGCCAACGAGGAGTGCGTCGACGCGTTCCTGAAGGGCGCGCTGCCGTTCGACGCGATCATGGATACGGTGACCCGGGTGGTCGAGGAACACGGCACACCCGGGACGGGAACCTCCCTGACCGTGGCGGACGTCCTCGAAGCCGAGACCTGGGCGCGCGCCCGGGCCCGGGAACTGACCAAGCCCACCCCGACCGAGCGGACCACCGCGGAGGCGCGTGCATGACCACCCTGATGACGATCCTCGGCATAGTCGTCTTCGTGATCGGCCTGGGGATCTCGATCGCGTGGCACGAACTGGGCCACCTGTCGACCGCCAAGCTCTTCGGCATCCGCGTGCCCCAGTACATGGTGGGCTTCGGCCCGACCCTCTGGTCGCGCCACCGGGGCGAGACGGAGTACGGCGTCAAGGCGATCCCGCTCGGCGGCTACATCCGCATGATCGGCATGTTCCCGCCGGGCAGGGACGGCCGCATCGAGGCCCGCTCGACCTCCCCGTTCCGCGGGATGATCGAGGACGCCCGCGCGGCCGCCTTCGAGGAGCTCAAGCCCGGCGACGAGAACCGCCTCTTCTACACACGCGCGCCCTGGAAGCGCGTCATCGTGATGTTCGCGGGGCCGTTCATGAACCTGGTCCTCGCCGTCGCGATCTTCCTCGGCGTGATGATGACGTTCGGCACCAACATGCAGACCACCACGGTCGGCAAGGTCTCGGACTGCGTCATCCAGGCCAGCGAGGAACGGTCGACGTGCGAGAAGGGCGACCAGGCCGCCCCCGCCAAGGCGGCCGGCCTCCAGGCCAAGGACAAGATCGTCGCGTTCAACGGCGAACCCGTGAAGGACTGGTCCACCCTCCAGGAGGACATCCGCGCCAACCCCGGCAAGGAGGTCACCCTCACCGTCGAGCGCGACGGCAAGCAGCTCGACCTGACCGCCACCCTCATCAAGAACCAGGTCAGCAAGACCGACGGTAACGGCGGCTATGTCGAGGGCCAGTACGTCTCCGCCGGCTTCCTCGGCTTCACCCCGGCCAGCGGCATCGTCCCGCAGTCCTTCTCGCAGTCCGTGGACCGCATGGGCGACATGATGGAGGACGGCGTTCAGTCGCTGCTCTCCCTGCCCGCCAAGGTCCCCGCCCTGTGGGACGCGGCCTTCGGCGACGGCCCGCGCGAGCCCGACTCCCCGATGGGCGTGGTCGGCGCGGCCCGTGTCGGCGGCGAGATCGCCAACCTCGACATCCCGGCCTCCCAGCAGGTCGCCACGTTCCTGATGCTGCTCGCGGGCTTCAACCTCTCCCTCTTCCTGTTCAACATGCTCCCGCTGCTCCCGCTCGACGGCGGGCACATCGCGGGCGCCCTGTGGGAGTCGGTGCGCCGGAACGCGGCCAAGGTGCTGCGCCGCCCGGACCCCGGCCCGTTCGACGTGGCGAAGCTGATGCCCGTCGCGTACGTCGTCGCCGGGATCTTCATCTGCTTCACGGTGCTGGTGCTGATCGCGGACGTGGTCAACCCGGTACGGATCTCGTAGCCGGTACGCGGAGGTACGCGACTCGTCACGTGGAGTTCACGGCGGCCGGGCAGGCTGGAAGCCCGGCCGCCGTCGTGTGGGGCGGAACGCACGCGAGCCGGTCCGGACGGGCGAGTGCCGGCCGGGCGGGTCCGGACGGGGCGGTCC
>NZ_VJZE01000097.1 GCF_009377205.1 Streptomyces phyllanthi | reverse complement strand
CCTCGCTCCCCTCGCTCGATCAACTCCCTTACGATCCGCACGAGTTCGACAGGCTCGAACGGCTTGGCGAGAAAGGCGTCGATACCGACATCGAGCCCGGCCTCGACCTCGTACTGGCTACAGGCGCTGATGATGGCGATCGGCAGATCTCGGGTGTGGGGGTCGCTGCGGAGCTGGGCGGCGGTACGCAACCCGTCGAGACGGGGCATGACGACGTCGAGCGTGACGACATCCGGTCGAACCTGATGAACGACGTCCAGGCACTCGGCACCATCGGCCGCGGTCACCACCTCGAGCCCCTCAAGCTCGAGATTGACCCTGATCAGCTGCCGGATGACCTTGTTGTCGTCCACAACGAGGACCCGGCCGGACGCGGCTGGCACAACTTGAGAGTAGGTCGGCACCGGCCGCCGCGTCCGGGTTTTCCCCACTTCCACCCCGTCCGTGCGCCCTCGCCCAGGCCAACCCGATCCCGCACCCCCAGAAACCCGTTCATGATCACCCTTCCGAAGCTGGTAGGGTTCTACCCGTCGCCGCGCACACCGCGCCCGACGAAGCCCCCGTAGCTCAGGGGATAGAGCAACGGCCTCCGGAGCCGTGTGCGCAGGTTCGAATCCTGCCGGGGGCACTCCGGGCCAAGGCGCTGAACTGCAGAAATGCAGATCAGCGCCTTTCTTGTCGCCTGGGTAGGGTTGGCGACTACCCGTGGGTCGACCTGCTTTACGGTCTTGGCGATCCGCCAGTTGATGGGGGCCATCGGGTCGGTGCGGAGTCCGCCCTGCTCGATCGCGTACCGCACTGCGTTCACGAGGGTCATGCGTTTGTTTCTCTGGGTCGCGGCGGCTGCGATCGTGCCGTCCTGTTTCAGCTGCGGGGCTTGCATCACCGCCCGCATTACGACGGGGTCCATCAGGTCGGCCAAGGGGCGTGACGCCCTCTCCACCCAGCGCAGAGCAAGCCGCACGTCGGCGGGCGCCATACGCGGCTCCGGCCGGGGCACGACGAACGCCCAGTCCCGCAGCGCCTGCCGCAGCAACTCGCCATTAGGGCGGCCTCGTACGTTCCGGAGCATCGCCTGGGTGATCGCGCACAGTGCATCGTTGGTCTCGTTGCGGGTTTTCGCCGCGACCTGCGGCCAGCGCATCTCCAGACAGCCGAGCGCGAAGTCATACCAGCTGGTGGAGACCGAGCCGTGGCTTGTCCCCGCAGAGACCGACTCATCGGCGGCGCCCAGTCGGACCGCCCGGACCAGCGCGGCGCCGAGCTCGTCCGCTAGCGCCCTGACGTCCGATCGCACTTCCCGCGGAGGTGTTTCTGCTGGCCCGCGCCGCAATCACGGTCTTGCCACCACTTATCCGTCTGGGAACGCCGTGTGTCTGCGATGCCGAACTCCTCATGACGTCCACCGCCTCTCTGACCAGATGAACGCTTCGGGCCCAGGGTGCAGTGGGGCCCCCGGCGTCCTCGCTGTGCACGCCAGGTAACGCACAAGACAACAAAGCGACCCATAGAGGGATCTCTCTGCAAGGTGGACTCCGAAGCCGACAGGGAGGATGAGGGGTAGGATGAGTAGCATGAGTGAGCCTACCGGCAAGTACTCGATCACTATGCCGCGCGACATCGCCGAAGCCGCCAAGGCCCGCAGCGGCCCCTCCGGGCTGTCCGCCTATGTGGCCGCCGCCGTGGCCCGTCAGATCGAACGCGACAATCTGAACGAGCTCATCCAGGTCGCCGAGGCCGAGCACGGGCCCGTCACGGACGAGGAAATCCAGGCTCTCCGCGACCAGCTGCACCAGGCCCGATTGGAGCAGGCACAGGACGGGGCGAACGCCGCGTGACCCGCCCTCCCGCCGTCCCCGGTGGCACCCTCGTCCTGGACAGCGAAGGGCTGGCCAAGGCCGTGCTGCGCGATCGCGCAGTCACCGGCTGGCTCGCCCTCGCACGCGCCGACGACCTGCGAGTGATCACCTCTGCGGCAACCCTCGTCGAGGTGGTCCACCCCCGGATCAACCGGCCAGCCCTGGAGTGGACACTGTCTCGCCTCGTCGTCGAACCGGTCACCGAACCCATCGCCCGACACGCCGCCGCCCTCCTCGCCGACGCCGGCCTGCACGGCCACAAATACGCTATCGATGCCATGCTCGGCGCCACCGCCCTCGCCGCCCCAGCCCCAGTCACGATCCTGACCTCCGACCCGGAGGACCTCACCGCCCTCTGCGGTGGAGGCGCCACCGTCATCAAGACTTGACCAGCACCCAGTTGGTTACGAACAAGGATTCGATGATGTAGCGACGTTCTTGAACGGCTACTCAGCTCAGACCACAGGAAGAAACGGGGTGCCAATCCGCAAAACAGCTGACTCCTCGGTCTCGCATGTACCAGAGTCCTTCTCAACTACGCCCGCGAGCTGAAGAGTTACGGCACCCGGTTGAGAGTGGTCACACAGAGCTGTCGAAGCAGGTCGCCGCCTTCGGTGACACCGAAAGCCAAGGCAAGCGCCAAGCGAGTGAAGCAGGCGTACGGAGCACGCGCAGCTCGGGGCGACAAGGTCACGGTTCAACCAGGCTCTCGACGAGTTACTGGCCGCTGCCGCAAAGCGTTTGAGATCCGCACTCCCGACCTCCTCGTCACCGCCGGCCGAGGCAGTCGCTCCCAGCGCGGAATAGAGCCAGGCACCGGGCGGCGGACTCCCGCAGCTGGCGGTCGAGGTTAGGCCGACGTGTCGTGCGCGGGGATCAGCGGGGCATGCCGGACAGCCGGACTGACGGTGGCCATGACCGCGGTAACAAGCATCACCGTGGCCAGTACGAACACAGAGCCGATTGGTCCGATGGTGGTGAGCAGGTATCCGGCACCGAGGGAGCCCAGCGGCATGACCCCCCAGGACAGGGTCATGGCCGCGCTGGTGACGCGCCCCAGTAGCTCGTTGGGAACCAGGACGGTTGTGTAGGTGATGATCACAACGTTCCACAACGGTCCGATGAACGCGCTGGCAGCACCGATGGCACCTATCAGCAGAGGGCTCGACGTGAGTGCGAACAGTGGCAGAAGCGCAGCCCAGATCCAATTGACGCCGACGATGACGGTCTTGGGCTTGAAGTGACGATGGAGCCTGCTCGCCGCGAGTGCGCCGATCAGACCGCCACCGCTGTAGATGCCGAGCATCATTCCGATGGTGGTGGATGTGGCGCCTTGATGCTGGGCGAGAACGACCAGGATCAATACGAGGGCCTGGAAGATCAGATTGCTGACGGCGATCAACAGGATCGCTGCGCGGATGAGGGGGTGGCGCCAGACCCAGCGCAAACCTGCGGTGGTCGACTGCCACAGAGGCTCCGCCGGAGGCTTTGTCTGGTTCTGCAAGTCGCTTCGGATGAACAACAGCCCGATGGAGGCAACGACGTAGGAGACCGCGTCGGCCAGGAACGGCATGGCGCGGTCGATGCCGAAGAGCATTCCGCCCAAGGGAGGACCGGCCAGAGCCGCACCGCGGCTCCTGGCCTCGTTATGGGCCACTGCGGTGGACAAGAGCGCGACAGGGACGATCTTCGGGAGTGCGCTGCGCTCGGCCAGCCCGAAGAAGACGAAGCACAGTCCCTGCACGAAGGCGATCACAGCAAGGTGAGCGACCGTGAGTTTGCCCCACCACATGGCAACCGGGACGGTGGAGAGTGCCAGTCCCGCGACGAGTTCGCTGATCAGCAGGATCTTGCGGCGGTCCCACCGGTCCACCAGCGCTCCGGCCGGCAGGTGAGCGACGAGGAAAGGGAGCGTGCCGACGGCTCCGACGATCCCGGCGTCGGAGGGCGATCCGGTGGTCGCAAGCACAAGCAGCGGCATCGCCGTCCCGCTGATCTGGGCACCCAGGGTCGAGACGACCTGACCGCTCCACAGAGCGACGAACTCGCGATTGCGCCATAACGAGGGCCGTTCGGCGGTTCGTTCGGCGGTCGGGGCGGTCACGACGCGTCCCCGCTGTCAGGGGTGGGGAAGGCATGGAACACCACGGAGATGTGCCGACTGCCGGGGGGCGCCTGACCGGGTTCCCGGTGCCAGCGTTTGAGGAAGGCGATGTACTCCTCACTGAACTCGGCCAGTTCTTCAGCGGTGAGCATGGTGCTGCCGAAGGAGTGCATGGCGCTGGCTGCAAACTCGCCGAACGTTTCTCTGTTGGACAGGTAGGCGGTCAGGTCACGATCAGCACGCTCCATCCATTGCCGGCCGATTTCCTCGGCGGCGAGAGCAACCTCGGGTTCGGTCGGGCGGCGCGGCAGCCGCACGTCCTGTGGGATGGCTCGCCAGTACTTGCGACGCCCGGAGGAGCGGTCCGCGTCCTCTTCGATGAACCCGAACCGGGCCAGTTGCCGCAGGTGATAGCTGGTCGCGCCGCGGTCCTCACCGAACTCGGCAGCCAGGTCGGCGGACGTGGCCGGACCATGACGCTGAAGCCAGGTCATCAGTTGTTGGCGCAGCGGGTGAGCGAGGGCCTTGAGTGCGTCGATGTCAGACAGCATGCGTGGTCGTAGTTCAGACATAACGAGAAGATATCTATGCAAAGACTTCTTCTCAAGACTCTCGCGCGGCTTCTTAGGATCGGCGGGCCACCTCGGCTGCGTAGGCGGTCCTCACAGCCCCGGCCGCCCATCGCTCGGCAGCCGATGGACTGGTCCCAAGCAGACGTTGAAGCACGGCTGCGGACATCTGTGTGCAGAGGTCGAGCAGGGCCGCGCATCGTCCGGCCTCGGTGGGAAGTCCGATGTCGCGCAGGCGCCGGGCGAGTTGCTTGCTGGTCACCGGCCGACCGGGCATCTGCACCGAGGGGAAGAGCCAGGGTGCGTTGGGCTCGTTCAACATCACCGTGCGTTCGTGGTCGTGGGCGATGTCGACGAGCTGGAGGACCAGGCCGTCGAGGGGCGGTGGAAGCTTCAGCGGGGTCCTGTTGAGGCGGAGGGCGACGCCGTTCTCGTCGTGGATGACGTGCGCCGTGGTCAGGCGGCAGGTCCTCGCAGGGAACTGGCCATGGAGGAGGACCATCAGCCCGGCGACGCGGTCCCTGGTCTCGATGGAGTCGTCGTTCAAGAGGCGCCGGGCGGTCGCCCAGCGTTCGTCGGCGTCGAGCGGCGGTGGAAGATCCGACGCGGCCGGGCCGGGATGCTGATCTCGGAGGCGAACTTGCCGCGGACCGCCCATCGGACGAACGGCCTTGCGGCGTAGGGACCTTGGTTGTTCTCCGAAGCAAGCCGTCTGCACGGTCCGCAGGTCACGATGGACGGGTTGCGGTTGGTCGGGCAGGTGCCGTCCAGGCTGGCGGACCTGTTCATCGAGTACGTGGTGTCCCGGGGCCTGAGAGACGACGTGTACTTCTCCCAGGAAGGGGACCCGGGCGCTGATGAGCTCGGGGTCGTGCTGCGTGCGCAGCGCGCCGGAGACATCCTGCTCACTCGTCCGGTGTTCGTGGCACGTGAGTGGGCCGATCACGTCTATGACGCATCGGAAGGGCCCATTCCCGACGCGGAGTGGCGGGTTCACGCGTGACTTGCGGGGACGCGGCGACTCGCATCGGCGCTGAGCAGGCGACCTCCTCTCGGGGCTCGTCTGCCGCCTATACCGCCGAAGTGCTGTGCCACAGCTCGGCGAGCGAGGCGTCCCCTGTCACGTCCAGGTCTTGGCGCCGCCCTCGGTTCCAGAGTGCGAGGTACAGCGCCTGGGACGGACCGCGGACGACGCAGTCGGTTGGTTCGGCGTCTGCATCGGTCAGGCGTTCGACACGTGGCGGCTCCTCGGAGAGGCGGAGCAGCCACGCGCTTGGCTGCGCCGGGTCCGAGCCGGGATCGGTCGCCTCCACCAGCAGGGTGCGTGGTTGCTCTGTGCGCACCCGGCTCTTGGAGCGCACATGGAATCCCGTCAGGAGTTCGTCGATCCCGTCCCGAGCGAACTCCGGGGAGAACTCGGTGTGTTCGGCGCCCGCTGCGCTCTCGGCGTCGACCCGGTGGATGGCGGTTTCGTGGGCCTGGCGCCTCGCCCAGAAGGAAAGGGGTGTCGGTGCGGGAAGGAATGTCCAGCACTCCAGGTCCACGGGGGCAGCCGTGAGGGCGTCCACCAACGCCCCGTGCCCGTCGCGGAACCAGGGCGCGAGGTCCTCTGCGTTCTGCGGCGCGCACGGCTCGATGGGTACGCGTCGCGTCATTCCGGCGAGATAGCCGGTGGCCCAACGGTGCACGCTTCCGGTGTGCGCCACGAGGTCCCGCACGAGCCATCCGGGACAAGTCGGCACTTTCGCGTCCCAACCGGCGCTTGTCGCGAGGTCAACCAGCGACTTACCGTCCCGGCGCAACGTCTCGATGAAGTCGACGGTTTCCACGAGCTACGCCCCTTCCCCCCACACGAGCACGGATCCTCCGCCATGGACAGTAAGCGCTCGCGCGCACTCCAGCGCAAGGCAGGCGTGTGTCATGCCCGGCATCGCTGACCCGTCGACGCGGCAGAGACGGCCCGGCACCTCCATCCTGGCGGCCGCCTGTCGCCCACGCCCTGCCCGGCGCGCCTGGACGGGTGAGCGACCCCGTCGGTCCAGCCCTCGTTCACGTATGGGGGCCGGTGCCCTGGACGGTGGCGGGAGCGCCGAGCGTGGCGGGCTTCCTGACCATGGCTCACGCAACCGGCCGGGCGTGTGTCACGGGACCGGTCCGGCCGGTTCACCGTCGGCCGCCGCCGGCTCCGGTGTCGCCGCGGCGGCGAGTACCGCCGCGACGACCAGCACGGCGAGGACCACGCCGAGGACGAGCGCCACCGCGCCGACCGTGGGGTGGTTCCAGAGCACGAGCGCCAGCGCGCCCGCCCCGATGACGACGCCGGTGGTCCACGGCCGGTGGTCGTCCAGCCAGCGTCCGGTCGAGCCGGTGCGTACCCCGGCGCGATGCAGTGACCGCCCGGCGGCCGTGGTGCCCCGCCGGGCGAGCGCCCGCACGCCACGGGCCGCGCGTCCGGGGCCGTACAGGTAGGCGGCCAGCGCGGTGATGACGGCCACGACGAGGAGAGTGCGTGTGCTGTCGCGCAGGAAGCGGACGAAGGTGTCGAAGATCGCCGCCGCGGCGTCGGCGGGCAGGGCCGACGAGGGGACCGCGTCGAGGTAGGCCCGTCGTACGACGGCCAGCGCGACGAGCAGCGCCACCATCGTCACGCCGACGCCGGCGGCCGTGACCATGAGCATCACCCGGTGTGCGGGAGCGGTCCACACGGCGAGGGCGGCGAGTACGACGGTCAGTACGGGCAGCCAGGTGCCGACGACGTCCAGCAGCCGCATCGCGTCCTGGGCCTTGCCCAGTTGCCCGGTCTCGAACAGCGTGACCGTCCGGTCGGTGTCGGGGATGGCGGCGGCCTTGTCGAAGCCCGCGTCGACGAGGCTCTGTCGTGCCTCGTCGACGACCACTCCGAGGTCCAGCTCGATGGTGTCGTCCGTGGCGCGCACGGCGCCCTCCCGCTCTCCGGTGAGCATGTTCACCACGGCGGCGTGAGCGCGTCGGTTGGCGCCCTCCCATGCCTGCTGGAAGGCGTCGCTGGTGACCACGCGGGTGATGACGCGGTCCGCAGTCGTCATGACCGCGGACAGCAGCGGCCCGTCGAGCGCCGCGGCCCCCTCCACGGCACTCGGTGGCGCCCCGGCGTCCGCGAGTGCCTTCGTGAGCGCGGCCGTCACCGCCTCGACGTCCACGTTCTCCACCACACGGTTGGTCAGCCGGTCGATCACGACGTCCTGGACGGCCGGATCCGACGCCAGCGGCGCGACGGTCTGCACATACCGGTCGGTGTCGGAGACCTCGTCGTCCACCCAGGCCGCGACCACGGCCAGGGGAGCGAGCAGGAGGGCCAGCAGCAGGAGGACGGAGGCTCCCACGTGGCGCAGGCGCCGGTGACGTACCTTCGCGGCGCCGCGCAGGCGCTCGTACTCCGCGTGTTCCCCGGCCGTCAGATGGCGGCTGGTTTCCGGGGTGCCGCCGCCGGAGTGGGACGGTCCGGCGGCGTTGTTCGGGACCATGGATGCTCCTTGGTCGTGTGCGCCGCTCCGGCCGCGGCCGGCACACCGCAGCCAGGTGACGGCCGGATGCGGCGGCCACTCCGGCAGGGCCGGTTCTCGGTCCCCTGGCTCCGTACCGGGCGGAGACTCGGGCTGTTTCGGCGGGTCAGCCCGGTGCCGGGGTGCGTGATCTGCGGAGTGCGGCTCGCCACGCGAGAGCGAGCGCGGCTCGAACAGGCGCTCCCGGACCGTCGGCGGGGCGGTGTGCGGGGGCCTCGGGATTGTGCGGGGCTTCAGGTCGTGCGGGCTTCGGGTCGTGCGGGCTTCGGGTCGTGCGGGCGGCCTCAAGGTCGTGCGGGGGCTTCAGGTCGTACGGGGACTCAAGGTCGTGCGGGGGCTTCAGGTCGTACGGGTTCTCGGGCCGTACGAGGCCTCAGGTCGTACGGGGCCTCACCGGCCAGCGTTCCGCGTGCCGCCGGGGCAGCGGGTCACCCGTGGCGGGTGATCCGTCGGCGGCAGCGGAGCGATGAGGTGGGGTCGGACGCGTCCACCGGTGTCCGGCGGGCCGAGCGACATCCCCGTGAACCGAGCGACCTGTCCGGTTGGACCGAGCGAAGAGGCACGAGATGAGCGATCCTCCGGCTGCCCGGGCGGAAGACACCCGGCCCGGGCGGGGACCCGGTCGGCGGGCGGCGGCCGTGACCGTCGCGCGAGCCGTGTTCATCGCGGCGGGGCTCGTCGCCGCCTACTACCTGCTGCCCCTGGACCGGATCGACACGATCGGTGCGGAGGCCGTGCTCGCGTGTGGCCTGCTCGTCGTCGTCCTGGTCTTCTTGTGGGAGGTGCGGGTCATCCTGCGCTCTCCCCATCCCCGTCTGAAGGCGGTCGAGGCGCTGGCCGCCACGCTGGCGCTCTACCTGGTGCTCTTCGCCGGCGCCTACTACCTGCTGGACCGCTCCACTCCCGACTCGTTCAGCGAACCGCTGACGAGGACGGACTCCCTTTACTTCACGCTGACCACGTTCACCACCGTCGGGTTCGGCGACATCACCGCCCGCTCCCAGACGGGGCGGGTGGTGACGATGGTCCAGATGGCGGGCGGTCTGCTGCTCGTGGGCGTCGCCGCACGGGTGCTCGCGAGCGCTGTCCGGGCGGGGCTGCGGTGGCAGGGCCGTGAGCCGCCGTCGGAGTAGGGCTCCCCGGCGTCAGCACGGCGGCCAGGAGGTTGAGCCATGACCGTACCGAGCGCGTTCACGTCCTCCCTGACACCCATCGAGAGGGCGGCGTACGGCAGGAGCGCGCGCAGGCGCGCCTCCCGTTCCTGCCACGGCTGGTTCGAGGCGGGGCAGGAGCGGCCCGACCCCGTGGGGGTCATAGAGGCGCAATCAGCCACGCGGGTACCCGAGTTGGTCCCGATCCGCTACGGCCGGATGCTGGAGTCCCCGTTCCGTTTCTACCGGGGTGCGGCCGCGGTCATGGCCACGGACCTCGGGCCCGTCCCGAGCACGGGTCTGACGGTGCAGCTCTGCGGAGACGCCCACCTGCTGAACTTCCGGTTGATGGCCTCGCCGGAGCGCCGTCTGGTCTTCGACATCAACGACTTCGACGAAACCCTGGCCGGGCCGTTCGAGTGGGACGTGAAACGGCTGGCGGCCAGCTTCGCCATCGCGGGCCGCGCGGGCGGTTTCCCGGTCGGGGAGCAGAACCGCGCCGTGGAGGCGTGCGTGCGGGCCTACCGGCGACGGATGCGGGAGTTCGCCGGCATGCGCACCCTGGACATCTGGTACGCGCAGGACGACGCCGACCGCCTGCGGCAGCTCCTGGCCTCGTCGATGGACAAGGAGGCCAGGCGCCGTACCGCCGACGCGACGGCACGGGCCCGTACGCGCACTCACCTCCAGGCGTTCGCGAAACTCACCCGTGTCACGGCCGAGGGCCGACGGATCGCACCGGACCCGCCGCTGATCACTCCGCTCCGGGATCTGCTGACCGACCCGCCCGAGGACGGGCGGAGGAGCAGTGGCGGACACAGGGGTGGGCCGGAGGACGAACTCCGGGCCCTCCTGGAGGGGTACGCCCGGACGCTGCCCTCCGAGCGCCGGCACCTGCTGCGCCACTACCGCCTCGTGGACCTGGCCCGCAAGGTGGTCGGTGTCGGCAGTGTCGGCACCCGCTGCTGGATCATGCTCCTGCTCGGCAGGGACGACGACGATCCCCTGCTGCTGCAGGCCAAGGAGGCCCAGGAGTCGGTGCTCGCCGCCCACACGGACGGCGAACGCTACGACAACCAGGGCCGCCGGGTCGTGGCCGGACAGCGGCTGATCCAGACGGCCGGCGACATCTTCCTGGGCTGGACGCACGGGGTGGGCCTCGACGGGCGCGGCCGGGACTTCTACGTACGGCAGCTGAGGGACTGGAAGGGCATCGCGCGCCCGGACACCATGGGACCTGACCTGCTGTGCCTGTTCGCGCGGCTGTGCGGGGCCAGTCTGGCGCGGGCCCACGCCCGCTCCGGCGACCCGGTCGCCATCGCCGCCTACCTGGGCGGCAGCGACCGCTTCGACCGGGCTCTCGCCGGGTTCGCCCAGGCGTACGCCGACCAGAACGAGCGGGACTTCGAGGCGCTGGGCGCCGCCGCCCGCTCGGGGAGGATCCGTGCGGAGAGCCTCTGAGGAGCGTCGGGCATGGGCAGCGGGGGGTTGTAAGGGCGAGGGACGGACCATATGGATGAGGTGCGGACCGCGTGATGCGTGGTACCGGCGTCGTCCTGCAACTCCCTTCCGGCTCAGCGCGCCTGACCCGGTGCTTCGACCGGCGCACCGGTGCCGGAGGGCTGCGTACCGTTCCCCCGCCCGGCGGGCAGATGCCGTGTGACGAGGAAACTGGCCAGCGTGATCCCACCGGTGGCGAGGATCGCCGCCTTCAGCCCGTCCAGTTGCGCCGACGCGTACGAGTCCACGAGGGCGTCGACCTCGGAGGGCGGCAGCCCGGCGCGCTCGGCCGCCGAGCGCGCCTGCTCGGTGGGGACGAAGGTGATCCCGGCTTCGAGGGCGACGCCGGTCTGCCTGCGGGCCTCCTCCGACAGTCGGGGGTCGCCCTCCACCTGGGTGGTGAAGGCCTGGGCCAGCGCGCCGATGAGCAGCGATCCGATGAGTGCGGTGCCCAGCGCGGAGCCCAGGTTCTGGGCCGTGAACTGCAGTCCGCCGGCCTCGCTGCGCTCCTCCTCGGCCACGCCGGACTGGACGACGTTGCCCAGTTGTGAGGCGAGCAGGCCCATGCCCACGCCGAGCAGGGCCATGGCTCCGGCGAACTGCGCGTCGTCGATGACCGGGTCGATGGTGGCCAGCAGCCATACGATCGCCGCCGCCAGGACCACGAGGGCCAGGCGGACCACCCGGCGCGGGCCCGCCACCCGCCCCAGCCGGGAGCCGACCGTGGAGGCGACGAGCATGGTGGCGGAGACCGGGAGCAGCCGCAGACCGGTCTGGAAGGCGTCGAACCCCTGGACCACCTGCAGGTAGAGCGGGATGGTGAAGAACAGGCCCAGGAGGATGAGGTTCTGGCTCAGCAGCGACAGCAGGCCCGAGCGCAGCGTGGGTCTGCGCAGGAGAGCCAGGTGCACCAGGGGATCGGTGCCGTGGGCGTCCCGCCGCCGCTCCCAGTGCGCGAAGACGGCCAGCACGGCCACGCCGGCGCCGATGACGAACAGGGTCGGGGCGAAGCCCAGAACGGTGAAGGGCGGGTTGCGGGGCTCGACCCATCCCCACGTGCCGCTCTGCAGCACACCGAGCACGCCCAGCCCCAGCCCGCCCGCCGAGAGGGCGGCGCCGACACCGTCCAGCCGGGGGCTCGGGCCGGTCCTGGGGGACGCCTCGATCACGCGGTGGAAGCACAGGACGGCCGCGACGATGACCACCTCACCGGCGAAGACCAGCCGCCAGGTGAGGTACGTCGTGACCCAGCCGCCCAGCAGCGGGCCGACCGCGATCCCGGCGCCGGCCAGTCCGCCGACGACGCCGTAGGCGACGGCCCGGTCCCGCCCGCGGTAGTTCTCGGCGACGAGGGCCGCCATGGCGGGCAGCACCATCGCGGCTCCGAGCCCTTCGATGACCGACCAGCCCAGCGCGAGGACCCACAGGGCGGGGGCCGCGGCGGTCAGGGCCGACCCCGTGGCATAGACGACCAGCCCCAGGAAGAACATGCGCCGTCGTCCGAGGATGTCTCCGAGCCGGCCGCCGACGATCATGAACGCCGCCATGACCAGCGCGTACAGCGTGATGACGGCCTGGATGGCGGTGACCTCGGTGTCGAAGTCGTCGACCAGCCGGCTGATGGAGACGTTCATGACGGACGTGTCCAGGACCATCAGGAACTGGGCGGTGCCCAGGACGATCAGTGCCCGCCAGTGGGTCACGGTGTCCACCTCGCCCGGTCGGCCCGGGACGCGGAGCGGAGTCGGGCCCGGGCAGCGGCCGACGCCTGCCCTGCCGCCGGTCCCATCGCATCCCAGGACCCAGGTGTGGCGCCTCACCCGCCACGGGCGAAAGGCAAGGGGCGCGGCAGCCGCTCGCGCCGGTCCCCGGAGGGCTTGGGCCACCGGACGGCGCGCGGTGGCGGAGTCCCGCGTCGTCAGCGGCCCGGGGCCCCGCATGGGAGGCCCACGGCTTCAAGCGGGACGGGTACGGCCGGCGTGCTGTTGTGTCGTGCTTCGGCCGGTCGCGTTATCGCGGGGGCAGCACACAGAACTCATGGCCATCGGGGTCGGCCATGACCACCCAGTCGACCTCGCCCTGGCCGATGTCGATGCGCGTCGCCCCGAGGGCGAGGAGACGGTCGACCTCCGCCTGCTGGTCACCGTCTGCGGGTGGAGCGATGTCGAAATGCAGTCGGTTCTTCCCGGTCTTCGGCATCAGGGGCGGACCGCCCCAGGTGATCTTCGGACCGCCGTGCGGCGAGCGGATCGCGGTCTCCTGGTCCTGGTCCCAGACCAACGGCCAGCCCAGCGCCTCGCTCCAGAAGTACCCGACCCCCTGCGAACCGTCGCAGGCAAGCGCTCCGATGAACCCGCAGTCGGCGAGGAACTCGTTGTCCGGCCCGATGACGCAGAACTCGTTGCCTTCAGGGTCCGCGAGCACCACGTGATCCTCGTCCGGGCCCTGACCGATGTCGATGTGCCGGGCGCCGAGTTCGAGCGCCCTCGCCACCGTCTGCCGCTGGTTCTCGAGGGATGTGCTCGTGAGATCGAAGTGCGCCTGGTTCTGTCCGGTCTTCTGCTCCTGGGTCGGAAGGAAGCGGAGCCGGAACCCGGTGTCGTCGCTCGGCAGAAGCGCGATGCCGTCCTGGGGGTTGTCGGTCATCTCCCAGTCCAGGACGCCGGCCCAGAAGCGCGCGAGACGGAGTGGGTCGTGCGCGTCGAAGCAGAGCGCGAGGAGACGACTGGTCATTCGGCTCCGCACCTCCCATCCGGCTCAAGCCGCGAGCAGGGCACGTCCTCCGCGCCCATGGAAAAGCGACGCTAGGCACCCGGGGCCCGCCGCGCAAAGCATTATTCGCCGTGCCGGCTACGTGACCCTCTGGCTGAACTGCCGTGCGCCGGGCGAACCTTCAGGAGCCGGCCGGCGTCACAGGTGCAGTCGTCTTCGAAGGGGCCGCCATGACCGCCTTGGACGACAGCGGGCGGCGGGCGAGGCGGCAGGTGCCCGGTCAAGTACCCGCCATCGGCGACCTGTTGAGGATGCTGGAGCGGGCCCGGCTCGACAGTGCGGACACGGCGGACGTGGAGTACGCCGACGACGGGCGTCCCTTGCGGATCACGCTGGACTGGGACAAGGATGCCATCGACGACGAGGCCCTGTATGTCATCAGCGCCTACGAGCCCGCCGACAACTGAGGCCCGCGCCGCAGCCCCGCACTCAGCCGTGCCAGACCGCGCCGATCCGCTCGGCGTGTTCCCTGCCCTGGCGTAGGCCCGCCTTGGCCGCGCCCGGGATGCGGGAGGCGTCCAGGGGGTTGCGGCCGAAGGCTCTGCGGGCCGGGCGGTCGGGGGTCAGGAGGGTGGCCCGGGTGCCGGCTGCCGCCAGGGAGGCCACCTGGTCGGCGGTGTCCGGGCTCGCGCCGGGGCCTTTGGGGATCGGGGCCAGCACGACGACCCGGTGGCAGTCGCCTAGCAGGTCGGCGTTGGTCGTGGAGCGCACGCCGCCATCCATCCAGCGTCCGGCGTCGATCGTGATCGGCGGGAACAGTGGGGGCAGGGCGCACGTGGCCGACATCGCCCGTTCCAGTGAGACGCCGCTGTCGGCGCCGAAGCCGGCCGGCTTGCCGGTGAGCGCGTCCACCGCGAACAGCCGTACCGGCCTCTCCGGCCACTCCTGGACCGGCAGTTGAGGGCGGATCGCGTCGAGGACGTCGGTCTCCGACACGTCCCTCACGGCCAGCGCGAGCCTGCCCAGCCGCTTGACCACGGTCTCCGGATCACGTGAACCGAGCGCGGCCCACAGGTACTTGACCGTCATGGTGAGGGTGAAGTCCACCTCCAGCATGGCCCGCGTCCGGCTGACCTGTTCCCCGTACAGGTCAGCCGGCGCGGCCCCCGCGGCCAGGTCGACCGCGAGCAGCGAGCCGGCCGACGTGCCGGCCAGCACGTCGGCGCCGGTGAGGTACACCCCCGCCTCGGCCAGCCCCGTCAGCACGCCGACCTGCCACGCGTACGCGGTCAGCCCGCCTCCGCCCAGCACCAGTGCCGTATCCGCCACGCCCGCCCTCCCGCTGCGTCCACCCCGAGCAGGTAGTGGGGACCACTCCCCGCTTTTCTCGTCGCGAGGACGCTAGCACGAAAGTGGGGAGTGATCCACGCTTGGGGCCCCTGCAAGCACCAGGCCGCTCTACTCCCGCTTCCCAGCTGTAGGTTCGGGGTGATCACCGTCGCGGGGGCGGGATCGCGAGCGACGAGGGGAAGCATGGACACGGCTGGCTTCACGGCGCGGCTGGAGCAGGCGCGCACGACGGATCCACGCGAACGGGACCGCATCTGCGCCGAAGTGGCCGCCGACCTGGCGGCGGCCGGAGTCCAGCCCGGCTTCGAGGTGAACTCGGCCGACCTCGGCGGGGATCCGTACTTCCGGTGCGCCGACCGCTACTGGCGCAGCCGTTTCGAGGAGCGGCCCACGGCTCGTACGGCGCTGGAGTGCGCCCGCTGGATGGCCGTCCATGTGACGGACGGGAGTCGGGGTGTGGTCGCCGAGCAGTGGGGACTCGGCAACGGATTCCTGAACCGGGGCGGTCTGGAGCCGACGGCCGATCTCGCGGCGGCGGCGGGCGAGGCGGGCACGGGGGCCGCGGGCGAACAGGCCGCCTACTTCCTCACCCTCTTCCACGCGGGCAAGCTGCGGGCGAACTTCTGTTTCGACGAACTCCACGCGTTCCTGTCGTCCTCGCCCCTCGCGCTCGCCGCCGGCCCGCTCCGCGACGAGCCGGTCTTCGTGGCGTTGCGGTCCTTCGCCGCGTTCGGCAGCCGGGCGCTCACCGTCTCGTACGCCCGTGAACTGCTGGAGCGGGCCTGGTCGGCGGCAGGGCGTACCCGGCACACCGTGGACATCTGCCTCAACGGGCTGGCCCTCGCCGCCCCGTTCGAAGGGCAGGGCGAGCTGCTGCGGAGCCATGCGGAGGAGGCGGTCGAGGCGTATCCGCGCGACCACATGTTCCACGCTCGCCTCGCCGCCGGGTTGCACATGTGCGGGCAGCACGACGCCGCGCTGGACCGCATCGACACGGCCCTCACCCTGCTGGCGGGGAGCCCCACCGCCAGCCTCGGAGTGCTGCAGGACCAGTATCTGGCCCGGCGGGACGCCATCCAGGAGGGGCGGCTGCGGGCCCTGCGGGACACTGAGCAGCAGCGCCGCTGGGACCGGCAGACGGCCGCGAACGTGCGGCTGGAGCGCTCCCTGCACACCTCGTCCGTGCGGGTCGTCGAGGTCGTCGCCGTGTTCACCGCCGCGATCGCCTTCGCCGTCGGCTCCCTCCAGGTCACACTGACCGGCGATCTGAGCCTGGCCGACCGGCTGTGGCTCCTGGCCGCGCAGGGCGCCGGACTGGCGCTGTTCGCCCTGCTGACAGTGGGGGGCACATGGCTGATCACCCGGAGCCGGCGTGAGGAGGACCTCGGGGGTGGGTGACGGCCCCGGACCACCCACGGGGAACGCACAGCGGTCTCGACCGGTGAACTCCGGTCGAGACCGCTGTGCGTTGTCGTGCGCGGGTACGGCCCCTGGTGCTCAGGCTCCGCGCTTGAACTGCTGGTTGGTGCCCGTGCCGCAGGTCCACTGGATCAGCTTGGCGCCGTCGGCGGTGGAGGCGCTGCTGACGTCCAGGCACTTGCCGCTGAGCCGGGAGACCAGTCGGACATAGCCGTCACCGGCGTCCTGGAGCTGCCACTGCTGGTTGGTGCCGGTGCCGCAGGTCCACTGGATGATCTTGTTGCCGTTGGCGGTCGAGTTGTCGGCCACGTCCACGCACTTGCCGCTGTGCTTGGCCATGAGCTGCACGTATCCGTTGCCGAGGTCCTTGAACCACCAGGCCTGGTTCATACCGCCGTTGCAGGTGTACTGGGTGAGCTGGATCCCGTTGTCGATGGACTTGCTCGGTATGTCGGCGCACTTGCCGCTGTGGCGGGCGGCGAGGCTCTCCCACGGTCCGCCGACGCCGTCTACCTTGCCGGTGGCGGTGTCGATGCTGAGCTGCGGGAACCAGTCCATGGTCATGGTGGTGTCGGTGGGGAACTCCAGCGGCAGCCACACGTACTTGGAGGCGTTGACGTTCTGGCCGAAGGAGTTGCCCCAGCGGTCGCCCATGTAGAGGTACTCGGTGCCCGAAGTGCCCTGCACCGGCAGCACGTAGGCGGTCTGCGAACCGTACGCCGTGGAGTCGCCGATGTTCTGCAGCGCGCTCCAGGTGCCGGTGACGCTGGAGGCGGTGGCGTACTTCTGCTGGTTGGGGTTCCAGCCGGTGGCGCCGGAGGTGAGCAGGAAGTACACGCCGTTGCGCTTGAACATCGCCGGCGCCTCGCGCAGCTGACCCGCCCACAGCAGCTGGACGCGGCTCTCGACGGTCAGGTAGTCGGCGCTGAGGCGGTAGACGTGCAGATCGCGGTTGTTGTTCGCGGCCGAGATCATGTAGCCGGTGCCGTCGTCGTCCCTGAACAGCGTGATGTCACGGGACATGTAGCCCAGCGGCCGGAAGCTGCCCTGCCAGGTGTAGTCGCCGTCGACGGTGTCGGAGACCGCCACCGCCGCGCGGGCCTCGTTGTAGTCGCTTCCGTTCTCCTTGTGCATCCACATCACGAACTTGCCGGTGGTGCTGTTGAAGATCACCTTCGGGCGTTCGATGTTGGCGACGGCGAGTTCGGGGTCGGTGGCCTGGGTCAGGACATGGCGTCTGAACTCCCAGGTCTTCAGGTCGGTCGAGCGGTACGCGGAGACGTACCGGAACGTGTTGTCCTCGTTGCGGTTCTCACCGAACCAGTAGTAGTACGAGCCGACCTTGATCACACCGCCACCATGGGCGTGCACCACCGCACCCGTGGTGTCGGTGAACTGGGTGCCGTTGGTCGGGGTGGTGACGGTGGCCGCGTGCGCGGTGCCCATCAGAAGGGTTTGCGGGAGTAGACCTATCAGCACGGCAAGCACGAAGAGCCAGGCTCGGCGCATCGGGGGTTGTTCCCTTCCGTCCGGCTGTCCGCCTGTTCGTCCATCACGACAGGACAGCACGAGATCAAGCAAAACTTGGCTGAAACAAACGCCGTCGCACATAAGACTGCCTGCGACAGAGACGTGTCAAGAGTGTGAACTCGTTCGATTTCCCGAGCAGCCCAAGACGCGTCAGCACACCGGATCAGCCGTGATGGGGGTGAGGTGGCGGGGCGGACGGCGCCCGCCTCGCCTTCGGTTGTTCGACCCGTCGAAGCATTGCCCCGATGTTTGATCAGGTTGGTTTCTGGTTGCTGTCGTGCGGTCACGGACCGGATGTTCCGGCCACGGGCTCCGGCACGAGCGTTTCTCGTCCCGTCTCACCTCGTTGACCTGTCACACCAGCAAAAAATCAGGGGCATGAAGGGGGCGGACACGCGTGCGTGGACGTTGGGTGCTGACGTGGGGGTTGTGCGGGGTACTGGCCCTGTCGCTGACCCTGCTCTGGGATCGCCGGGGTGGCGACTTCATCGCGACGGCGAGTTCGGTGCTCGCGACGGTCGTCGGTCTGTTCGGGGTGCTGTCGGTGTGGGCGTGGCGCCGTGATCCCCGGCGAGGCCGTTCCGGTACGGAGCAGCTGTCGGAGGCGGAGGGGGCCCTGGCCAGGCTGGTGGAGCGTCAGTGGCGTACCGAGGGGCGGCTGCGGCAGCTGTTCGATCCGGCGCCTCTGCCGGTGGTCTGGTCGGATTCCCCTCGGGACGGAGTGTGTGATCACCGGGAGCTGATCGGTGAGGCGGTGTCCTGCCGCGCGGACCGGATGGACGAACTGGCGGCGATGTTCCGCCGGCTGTCGCGCGGCCGGCTGGTGGTGCTGGGCGAGGCCGGGGCCGGGAAGTCCACGTTCGCGGTGCTGCTCGCGCTGTCGCTGCTGCGGGCCCGGGAGAGCGGTGAGCCGGTGCCGGTGCTGCTCACCGCGGCCTCGTTCGACCCGGCGCGCGAAAACGTGCACGGCTGGCTGTGCCGCCGTATCGCCGCCGACTATCCCGCCCTGACCGATGTGGACACGTACGGTCCGAGCGCGGTCGAGGACCTCCTCGCGGGGCATCGGGTGCTGCCGGTCATCGACGGTCTGGACGAGCTCCCGCCCTCCAGTCACGCGGCCGTCCTCGCGGCCCTCAACGACACCCTCGACACCCACGCGCCCGTGGTCCTGACCTGCCGTACCAGCGCGTACACCGCGGCCGTGGACGGCGCTGGTGTCCTGGTCGGCGCGGCGGTCGTCGAGCCGGCCCCCGTGTCGGCGTCCGACGCCCTCGGTCTGCTGCGGCTGGCCACGCCGCCCGGCCCGCGGCAGGAACACTGGAGGGCCCTGGACGGGCATCTGGCCGAGGAGCCCCAGGGCCCTCTCGCGCAGGCCCTGACCAGTCCCCTCATGGTCGCCCTGGCCCGGACGGTGTACGCCGACGACCACGGCGACCCACGCGACCCGTCCGAGCTGCGGCGCCTCCCGACCAGGGAGGCCGTCGAGGACCATCTGCTCGACGCCCTCGTCCCGGCCGTCTACGCCCGGGCCCGGAGCCAGGACCCGGCGGGGCGCCCCTGGAGCCCGGAGCGCGCCCACCGGCACCTCGCCCATCTGGCCGCCGGGATGCAGCGCCAGGGCACCAACGACCTGGCGTGGTGGCAGCTGTACCGCTGGGTGCCGGTCTCGGCCCGCGTCTGGTCCCGCTCCCAGATCTGGGCCGTCATCCTGATCGCCCTCACCCTGCTGGGCTACGGCATCTGCGGCGCCCTCCCCGGCCTCCTGCCGGGCGACTGGGCGGCCACGCTCTGGTATCTGCAGGGCGCGGCCCTCGCACTCCCCTGTATGTGCTGGTACGCCGCCCGGGTCGCCGAACGCTCCGCCGCCGACCCCCGCCGGCTCCTGAGCGCCGTCCGGACCGCCGTGTGCGGCGGCGTCGCCTTCGCCCTCCCGGGCACGGTCATCAAGCCCCCGGTGGCGTCCGCCGGGTGGTACGTCTTCGGATGCGTCTGCTTCATGGGATTCGCCTACCTGCTGGTCCTCCACAGCGCCGGGCTCCCGGCCCCGCCGTCCATGCCGAGCCATGGCACGCTCGGCACGCGGCGCTGGCGGCACCGGCTGCCGCGCGCCGCGGCCACGGTCGTCGTGACGACCGTCCTGTCCACGGCCGCTCTCCGTCTCTACTCCTATGCGGTGGTGCCGAAGGCGCCGAGCTCGGGACCCGAGGGCGCGTTCTGGTACGCGCCGGACGTGCCCTGGATGTACGGCCTGGCCATCGGCCTCGTCTTCGGCACCGTGCAGGCCCTGCTCTACTGGCTCCGGGGCACGACGAGCACCGAGGACCGCACCGACCCGGTCTCGACCGTCCAGGCCGACCGGCTCGTCACGCTCGTCAGCGGGTGCGCGGGCGCTCTCCTCATCTCCGTTCCCTACGGCATCCTCGTCGTGCTGGACAAGGGCGCCACCTCACGGGGGTTCCAGGGCGACATCGCGCTGTCCTGGCTGCAGAGCGGGCTGCTGGGCATGGGCTGGACCGGGCTGGTGCTCACTCTGGCCGCCTGCGCGTGGCCGTACTACACCGTGGCGCGTCTGCTGTCGGCTGCTCGCGGCCGGCTTCCGTGGCGGCTCCAGGCCTTCCTCGCGGACGCCCACCGGCTGGGGATCCTGCGGCAGGTCGGCCCCGTGTACCAGTTCCGCCACGCCCGCCTGCAGGAACGGATGGCCCGGCATGTCCGGGTGCCGCGGCCGCGTACGTCTGTGACGGGTGCCCGTGTCACGGCTGGGCGGTGACCCGCCCCACCGCACGCCGAGGCGCATGCGGGCCTGCGGGCCTGCGGGCCTGCGGGCCTGCGGGACACTCTGCGTGTGATCGTCACACCGGAGATCCATCAGAAGGGCCCGAGGCCTGGGACGAGCAGCGGCGTGAGTGGGAGCGCCGGGGGGCCTGGACCAGCACCGGTGTGGCGGGGGCGTTCCGGGATCTGATTCCCGGGCGCGACGACGGAGGCGTCGACCAGCACTGTCTCGCCTCGGACGTCTTCTTCCACCTCTGGAACGGCGGCGCACCGGGCGCGGAGTCCTTCCGTGAGACCTGCACCTTCACCCCTGAGGGCCTGCGAAGGTGCCCCGGATCCGGCGCGCTCTGCTGAAATGGCCTTATGACGAAGCTGTCCGAACAGTCCACGCGTCCCCCCTGCTCGGGCTCCACGTTGTCCCTGTGGTCGCGGGACTCGGTGCTGTCGATCGGCTCGGTGGGGTCGGTGTTGTCCATCGGGTCCGTCGGCTCCGCCCTGTCCGTCGGGTCCGTCGGTTCGGCCCTGTCCGTCGGCTCGATCGGGAGCGCCCTGTCGGCGGGCTCGATCGGTTCCGCGCTGTCGCTGGTCTCGGTGGGATCGGTGCTGAGTACGGGATCGGCGTTGTCCGCGCGGTCCCGGTGGTCGGCGCTCTCCTGGCGCTCCTCCGGCGGCCTGCTGTCCGTGGGGGCGGCGGCCGGGGCGGTGCTGCTCCTGGCTCGTACGCTGCGGAGGCACTGAGCCGCAGGAGCGCTCGGCTCAGCCCGGTACCGCGTCCCTCCGCATACGGTTCGGGCGGCTGGGACGGCGCCGGCTCGCTTCGAGTACTTCTGTCTGTGGGAGAGCCAGAAGCCTGGAGAGTTCCACGAGTTCCTCCCGTGTCGGGTGAACGGGTCCCGCGGCGCCGTCCTCCAGGAAGGCCCTGACGCGAGGGGTACGGATACCGGTGGCGAGGGCCACGGCCTCGGCGCTCAAGTGGTGCCGGTGCATCGCGTCGTCCAGCAACCGTGCCAGATCGTGCATCAGTCAGCCTCCTTACCGGCGTATGGGTCAGGGCCGTCAGGCACCCGACTTCGTACCGGTTTCCCGTTCTGCTCCGGTGCATGACTTGCGTGACACACTGGTCTCCTTCGCGCTCTCCCACAGCTGATCGCGCTGTTGCTGACCGCAGCGGTGTGTCGTCTCCTCCCGGCGTCGCTCCTCCTGCCGTCTCCTGGTGTGTCGTCTCCTCGCAGGACGTGCCGGGCAGCACGTACTGCGGTTTCAGTAGCCGGAATTGTCGGCAGGCGCACGACGACGGGACGGCCCGGTCCCGGAGAACCTTGGCGGACATTCGACACCGGACGTGGAGACCTGTCTGCCGTGGCTACCTTTCTGTATCGACTGGGCCGTCTGGCCTTCCGGCGACGCTGGTACGTCGCCCTGCTCTGGGCGGCCGTCCTGGCCGTCGTGGGGCTGTCCGCCCTCAAGGCACCGGGAGCCTCCGACGAGGAGTTCTCCATGCCGGGCATCGAGTCCCAGAAGGCGTTCGACCTGATCGAGCAGCGCTTCCCCGGGGCCACCGCCGACGGCGCGACCGCCCGGGTCGTCTTCGTCGCCCCCGACGGGCAGAAGGTCACCGCGTCGAGCAACAAAGCCGCCATCGAGAAGGCCGTGGACGAACTGGCCGACGGCAAGCAGGTCGCCGGCGCCGTGGACCCCTTCCAGGCGCGGGCGATCAGCAAGGACGGCTCGACGGCGTACGCGACCGTCACGTACAGGGTCGGGGCCACCGAGCTCACCGACGCCAGCAAGGAGAACCTGCGGCAGGCCGTCGACGGGGCCCGGGACGCGGGCCTGACGGTCGAGGCCGGCGGCTCCGCCCTGGACGACCAGGGCGGGGCGGGCGGAGTGGCCGAGGTGATCGGTATCGCGGTGGCCGCCGTCGTGCTGCTGATCACCTTCGGTTCGCTGGCCGCCGCCGGGCTGCCCCTGCTGACCGCCGTCGTCGGTGTCGGGGTGAGCATGGCCTCGATCCTGGCCCTGGCCGACGCCCTGGGCCTGTCCACGACGACCGGCACGCTGGCCATGATGCTGGGCCTCGCGGTCGGGATCGACTACGCCCTGTTCGTCGTCTCCCGGTACCGCGAGGAGCGCGCCAGGGGCCGTACGCCCCAGGAGGCGACGGGACTGGCGGTCGGCACCGCCGGGTCCGCGGTGGTCTTCGCCGGGCTCACCGTCGTGATCGCGCTGGCCGGGCTCGCGGTGGTCGGCATCCCGATGCTCACCAAGATGGGCCTGGCCGCCGCGGGCGCGGTCGTCGTCGCCGTACTGATCGCTCTCACGCTCGTTCCCGCGATCCTCGGCTTCTGGCCGGACGCGGTGCTCTCGCGCCGTGCCCGCCGGAGCGGGAGCGTCAAGGCGAGCGCGGAGAGCACCGAGGGCGGCGAGCACAACGGGGGCACCCGCTGGGCCCGGTTCGTCCTGCGCCGTCCCGTCCCCGTGCTGATCCTCGGCGTGGTGGGTCTCGGGGCCCTCGCGGTGCCGATGACGAGCCTGCAGCTGGGCATGCCCGGCGACGAGGCCAAGCCCACCTCCACCACGGAGCGCCGCGCGTACGACGCGCTCGCCGAGGGGTTCGGTCCCGGCTTCAACGGGCCGCTGACCGTCGTCGTGGACGCCCGGGGCGCCGATGACGCGAAGGCCGCCGCGCAGACGGTCTCCCAGGAGATCGGTGCCACGAAGGGGGTCGTGTCCGTCTCGCCGGCCCAGTTCAACGACGCCGGTGACACGGCGGTCTTCTCGGTCGTGCCCTCCACCGCGCCGACCGACGAGAAGACCAAGGACCTGGTGAAGACCATCCGCGGCGAACGTCCCGGCATCGAGTCCGGGACCGGGGCGACCTTCCAGGTCACCGGCAGCACCGCGGTGAACATCGACATCGCCGACAAGGTCCAGGCCGCGCTGGTCCCGTACCTCGTCGTCGTGGTGGGTCTGGCGATCGTGCTCCTGCTGGTCGTCTTCCGGTCGCTGCTCGTCCCGCTCAAGGCGGCCCTCGGGTTCCTGCTGTCGGTGCTGGCCTCCCTCGGCGCGGTCGTCGTGGTCTTCCAGCAGGGCCACGGCGCGGAACTCCTGGGCGTGGAGCAGACCGGCCCGATCATGAGCCTGATGCCGATCTTCCTGGTGGGCATCGTGTTCGGTCTCGCCATGGACTACGAGGTCTTCCTCGTCGCGCGGATGCGGGAGGCGTACGTACACGGCGAGCGGCCCGGCCAGGCGATCGTCTCCGGATTCCGGTACAGCGCCCGGGTGGTGGTGGCCGCCGCGCTGATCATGATCGCGGTGTTCGCGGGGTTCATCGGTGAGAGCGACTCGATGATCAAGATGATCGGCTTCGGTCTGGCCTCCGCCGTCCTGCTCGACGCCTTCGTGGTCCGTATGGCGATCGTGCCCGCCGTCCTCGCCCTGATCGGCCACCGGGCGTGGTGGCTGCCCGGCTGGCTGGACCGGCTGCTGCCCCGCGTGGACGTGGAGGGCGAGGCGCTCAGCCGCCGGCCGGACGACGCCACGGAACCGGCGCCCGCCGGTGCCCCCGGTGACACGGCCGACCGGGAAGTGGCGCGCGCCTGACCCCCGTCCGCCTGCCCGGCCAGGGGCCGCCTGTGGCGAAGAACACGGGCGGCCCCGTCGGCCGTCCACACCCGAGCCGTCCACCATGGACCCAGCCCACCGACCGGAGAACCCGATGAGTGACAGCCTGGAGCGGCGCTACCAGGACCGCGTCGACCGGTTCACGGCCCGCCACCCCCTCGTCGTCGACGCGGCGACAGTCATGGCGCTGATGGGCTGCGCGGCCCTCGGCAGCAATCTCAGCCTGCCCGGTGCCGACCCGCCGGATCAGGGGAAGACCGTCACCGTGCTCCTGGGCGTGTCCTGCCTCGCCCTGCTGAGGCACCGCCGTCACCCGCGCACCGCCGTCGCCGTGACCGCGGTCTGCACGGTGGCCATGAGCGCCCTGGGATACCTGCTCACTCCCCTGCTGCTGGCGCCGGTCATGGCGGCGCTCTACTGGCTGGCCACGCTCACCGACCGAAGGACCGCACGCCTCTTCGGCATCACCACGATCGCCGTGGTGGTGCTCACATCCGTGCTCTCCGACGCCCTGGACGACCTGTCGGTGCTGCTCCGCACGATCGGCCCCGTCTTCTGGCTGCTGCTGCCCCTGGCGGTCGGCAGGATGACCCAGCTGCGGCGCGCCTACCTGGAAGCGGTGCAGGCCCGGGCCGAGCACGCCGAGCGCACCCGCGAGGAGGAGGCACGCCTGCGCGTCACCGAGGAGCGCATGCGCATCGCACGCGAACTGCACGACGTCGTCGCCCACCACCTCGCACTGGCCAACGCCCAGGCCGGCACCGCCGCCCATCTCGTACTCGACCAGCCCCAGCAGACCAAGAGGATCCTCACCGACCTGACCGGTACCACGTCCTCGGCGCTGCGCGAGCTCAAGGCCACGCTCGGGCTGCTGCGTCAGACCGGCGATCCGGACTCCTCCCCCTTGGACCCC
>NZ_VJZE01000096.1 GCF_009377205.1 Streptomyces phyllanthi | reverse complement strand
CCCCTCAACGAGCGCTGACGCGCGCCCTGTTCCATTGGTCGGCATCGTCATGGGGTCGGACTCCGACTGGCCCGTCATGGAGGCCGCCGTGCAGGCCCTCGACGAGTTCGAGGTCGAGTACGAGGTCGACGTCGTCTCCGCGCACCGTATGCCGCGCGAGATGATCGCGTACGGCGAGGAGGCCGCCGATCGCGGCCTGAAGGTGATCATCGCGGGCGCCGGGGGAGCCGCGCACCTGCCCGGCATGCTCGCCTCCGTCACCCCGCTGCCCGTCATCGGCGTACCCGTCCCGCTGAAGTACCTGGACGGCATGGACTCGCTGCTGTCGATCGTGCAGATGCCGGCCGGTGTGCCGGTCGCGACGGTCTCCGTCGGCGGCGCGCGCAACGCGGGTCTGTTGGCGGCCCGGATGCTCGCCGCCCATGACGAGGAACTCCTCGGCCGTATGCGGGAGTTCCAGCAGGAGCTGAACGACCAGGCCACCGAGAAGGGCAAGCGCCTGCGCTCCAAGGTGGAGGGCACCGCGGGCGGCTTCGGCTTCGGCTCGGGCAAGTGACCGGTATGACATCACTGGGGGAGGCCCGGGAACTCCTCGCCGAGTTCCCGGTCGTCGACGGCCACAACGACCTTCCGTGGGCCCTGCGCGAGCAGGTCCGCTACGACCTCGGCGCCCGCGACATCGCCACCGACCAGAGCGCCCACCTGCACACGGACCTGGCGCGGCTGCGCGCGGGCGGGGTCGGGGCGCAGTTCTGGTCGGTGTACGTCCGCTCGGACCGGCCCGGCGCGGTGACGGCGACGCTCGAGCAGATCGACTGCGTACGGCAGTTGATCGCCCGTCATCCACGGGACCTGGGCGCCGCCCTGACGGCCGCCGACATGGAGGCGGTGCGCGCCGAGGGCCGTATCGCCTCGCTGATGGGCGCCGAGGGCGGCCACTCCATCGACAACTCCCTCGCCGCGCTGCGCGGGTTGTACGCGCTGGGCGTCCGCTACATGACGCTCACCCACAACGACAACATCGCCTGGGCGGACTCGGCGACCGACGAGCCGCGCGTCGGCGGACTGTCGGCCTTCGGCCGTGAGGTCGTACGGGAGATGAACCGGCTCGGCATGCTGGTGGACCTCTCCCATGTGGCGGCGACGACCATGCGGGACGCGCTGGACACGTCGACCGCGCCCGTCATCTTCAGCCACTCCTCCTCGCGGGCGGTGTGCGACCACCCGCGCAACATCCCGGACGACGTGCTGGAGCGGCTGCCCGCCAACGGGGGAGTGGCGATGGTGACGTTCGTGCCGAAGTTCGTGCTCCAGGCGGCCGTCGACTGGACGGCGGCCGCGGACGAGAACATGCGCGCGCACGGCTTCCACCACCTCGACACCACCTCCGAGGCGATGAGGGTCCACCGCGCCTTCGAGGAGGCCCACCCGCGCCCCGTCGCCACGGTGTCCACGGTCGCCGACCACCTGGACCACATGCGCGAGGTCACCGGCATCGACCACCTCGGCATCGGCGGCGACTACGACGGCACGGCCTTCACCCCGGACGGTCTGGACGACGTCTCCGGCTACCCGAACCTGATCGCCGAACTCCTGGACCGCGGCTGGTCGAAGCCCGACCTCGCCAAGCTGACCTGGCAGAACGCGGTACGGGTACTGGGCGCCGCCGAGGACGTGGCACGCGACCTGCAGTCCCGTACGACGCCCTCGAACGCCACGCTGGAGGAGCTCGACGGCTGACCGGTCGGCCCTGTCAGCCGGCCGGGACGGGCGATACGCGGACCGTCCGGCACCTAGAGCACGACCCAGTTCGGGTCCTCGTCCTGGAGGGTGCCGCCGCCGACCTGGGCCGTGTGAACCAGGAGGGTGACCGTTGTCATCCCCGAACTCCTTGAAAGCGGTTACGGAGGCGCGGGGAGTGCGTAGAGAATGAGACAGGCGCCGGTCCGGCCGACTGAGCCTCGGCCGGACCGGCGTCCACCTGCCCTCAGGCCTTCGGCCGCCCCATCGCCCGGTACGTCCAGCCCGCCCGCCGCCACAGCTCCGCGTCAAGGGCGTTGCGGCCGTCGAGCAGGACACGAGCCGCCGCGACCTTGCCCAGTACCGCGGGGTCCAGCTCCCGGAACTCCCGCCACTCGGTCAGGTGCAGCACGACGTCGGCCCCCCGCACGGCATCGACCGCGGATGCGGCGTACCCGAGCGTCGGAAAGATCCGCCGGGCGTTGTCCATGCCCTTCGGGTCGTACACCGTCACCTGCCCGCCCTGAAGGTGGATCTGCCCGGCCACGTTCAGCGCCGGCGAGTCCCGTACGTCGTCGGAGTCCGGCTTGAACGTGGCGCCCAGCACCGCCACCCGCTTCCCGAGGAACGGCCCGCCTCCCAGCGCCTGCCGCGCCAGCTCCACCATCTGCCCGCGCTGACGCATGTTGATGGAGTCGATCTCCCGCAGGAACGTCAGTGCCTGATCGGCCCCCAGCTCACCGGCCCGGGCCATGAACGCCCGGATGTCCTTCGGCAGGCACCCGCCACCGAAACCGATACCGGCCCGCAGGAACTTGCTCCCGATCCGGTCGTCGTACCCGATCGCCTCGGCCAGCTTGGCCACGTCACCGCCCGCGGCCTCGCACACCTCGGCCATGGCGTTGATGAACGAGATCTTGGTCGCGAGAAAGGAGTTCGCCGAGGTCTTCACCAACTCGGCGGTCGGGAAATCCGTCACGACGAACGGCGACCCCTCGGCGACCGGAGTCGCGTACACGTCCCGCAGCAGCTTCTCGGCCCGCTCACTGCGCACGCCCACCACGATCCGGTCCGGATGCAGCGTGTCCTGCACGGCGAAGCCCTCCCGCAGGAACTCCGGGTTCCAGGCCAGCTCCGCATCGCCCCCGGCGGGCGCGTGCTCGACGAGGTAGGCGGCCAGCCGATCCGCCGAACCGACCGGCACGGTGGACTTGCCCACCACCAGAGCGGGCCCCCTCAGATGGGGCGCGAGCGAGGCGATCGCGGCGTCGACGTACGACATGTCACAGGCGTACTCACCGTGCCGCTGCGGGGTGTTGACGCACACGAAGTGCACATCACCGAACTCGGCGACCTCGGCGTAGTCGGTCGTGAACCGCAGCCGCCCACTGGAGCCCTCGATACCCGCGACATGCTTGCGCAGCAGCTCGTCGAGCCCCGGCTCGTACATGGGGACCTCGCCCCGCCGCAGCATGTCGATCTTCTCTTCGACGACGTCGAGTCCGAGCACTTCGAACCCCAGCTCGGCCATGGCCGCGGCATGCGTGGCGCCGAGATAGCCGGTGCCGATCACGGTGATCTTGAGGGCCATGGGTGCTCCAGAGGTGTACGTCCGCGGTGTGCCGTAGATGCGCCTGAGCATAGTCGGGGCGTGCCCGCGCCCCCCGCAGGGCAGGATTCCCTGTTGTCGCCAAGCTCACGTATCACTCGTACGGCCGTCCCCCTAAAATTTGAGTTACTTAACGGTAGTTAGCGTGAGCGCCACCCAGCACACCACCGCCCCCGACTGCGACGACTGTGACCTCGACCGTCTTTGGAGCGTGAGAGACCTTGGCCGGATCGGCTGACTTCGACCTGTACCGCCCGTCCGAGGAGCACGACATGCTCCGCGACGCGATCCGTTCGCTCGCCGAGGCGAAGATCGCGCCGTACGCCGCCGCCGTCGACGAGGAGGCCCGCTTCCCGCAGGAGGCGCTCGACGCGCTGGTCGCCAGCGACCTGCACGCGGTGCACGTACCCGAGGAGTACGGCGGCGCGGGCGCGGACGCGCTCGCCACGGTGATCGTGATCGAGGAGGTGGCCCGCGCCTGCGTGTCCTCCTCGCTCATCCCGGCGGTGAACAAGCTCGGCTCCCTCCCGGTGATCCTCTCCGGCTCCGAGGAGCTGAAGAAGAAGTACATGACGCCCCTGGCCAAGGGCGACGCGATGTTCTCGTACTGCCTCTCCGAGCCGGACGCGGGCTCCGACGCGGCGGGCATGAAGACGAAGGCGGTCCGCGACGGCGACCACTACGTCCTGAACGGCGTGAAGCGCTGGATCACGAACGCCGGGGTCTCCGAGTACTACACGGTGATGGCGGTCACCGACCCCACCAAGCGCTCGAAGGGCATATCGGCCTTCGTCGTGGAGAAGTCGGACGAGGGCGTCTCCTTCGGCGCCCCCGAGAAGAAGCTCGGCATCAAGGGCTCCCCGACCCGCGAGGTCTACCTGGACAACGTCCGCATCCCGGCCGACCGCATGATCGGCGAGGAGGGCACGGGCTTCGCGACGGCGATGAAGACGCTGGACCACACCCGCATCACGATCGCCGCCCAGGCCCTCGGCGTCGCCCAGGGGGCCCTCGACTACGCCAAGGGCTACGTCCAGGAGCGCAAGCAGTTCGGCAAGCCGATCGCCGACTTCCAGGGCATCCAGTTCATGCTCGCCGACATGGCCATGAAGATCGAGGCCGCCCGCCAGCTGACGTACGCGGCCGCCTGCAAGTCCGAGCGCGGCGACAGCGACCTCACCTTCCAGGGCGCGGCCGCCAAGTGCTTCGCCTCGGACGTCGCCATGGAGGTCACCACCGACGCCGTCCAGCTCCTCGGAGGCTACGGCTACACCCGCGACTACCCGGTCGAGCGCATGATGCGCGATGCCAAGATCACGCAGATCTACGAGGGCACGAACCAGGTTCAGCGGATCGTGATGGCGCGCAACCTGCCGTAGCGGCACACCGACGGGCGGCGGCCCGGACCCCTCCGTACGGGGGTCCGGGCCGCCGCCCTCGTGCTCGTGCGTGCTCCTTCGCGCACCGGTGGACGCCGGCTACGCGATGACGGTGAAGCCGTGCTTCTTGCCGAGCCGGGTGAGGGAGTCCCGGCCCGGTACGCCGTCGGCGGCCCTGCCGCTGTACGAGCCACCGGCCTTACTGCGCTGCCAGGCCGCGTACGCCGTGACGGTCTTCGTCCCGAACGAGCCGTCGGCGTAACGGCGTTCGAGGAGGCCCTCGGCGACCAGTGCCTTCTCCACCGGCCGGACGTCGGCCGGGTGCGTGAGGCCGCCGTCGGGTCCGGAGGGGTCCTTCTTCGCCGCGGCCACCACACGGGCGAGGCTGACCCGCGGCAGGGGCGTGACCCCGGCACCCTGCTCGTCCCCGTCCGGGTCCCCGGATGTCGCGAGCAGGATCTTCCCGGTGTCGATGGCTCCCGGGTCGCCGTGGTCGTTGCCGGGGACATGGCTGTGGCCGAAGTGCCCGCCCTTGGACTGCCAGGTCGACCGGGAGCGGGGCGCGGAGCCGCCCGGGTACTTCGGGGGAGGGCCGGCGGGCCAGCTGTCCGGCACACCCCAGGAGCGGATGGCGGCCAGGATCTTCTGCCAGCCCGGTTTCCGCATCGGGTCCCAGTCGTCGGTCCACGGTGTGGCCGCGCGGCCGAGCACCTCGATCTGGATGCAGACGAGGCCCTCCCGGTTGGTGCGGCGGGAGCCGTCGTTGCGCAGGGCCCGGGCCGAGTGCGCGAGGGAACCGAACTGCCCGATCCGGTCGGTGACCGGACAGTAGATCAGATGGGGTTCGGCGGCCACTTTGATCAGGTAGGAGGCCACCGATTCGAGGTACTTGCCGCCCGCCGGCGACTCGGTGGTGTGGTGGACGACGCGGGGAGGGTTGCCCGGGGTGTCCATGGCACCGCCGATGACGCCGTCACCGAATCTGATCACGTCCTTGATCCAGGCGGTGCCCGGATCCGTGGCGGCGAGCGGCGCCACCGCCGCCACCAGTCCCGAGCCGGTCGTGGTCCGCTCGTTCTGCTCGGACTCCCCGGTGTCGAGGGGCTGGTACCAGTCGAGGTCTCCGTCCTCCCGCAGGACGAACACCGATCCGGGATGGCGTGGGTCCTCGACGACATGGCGAGGTGTGGTGGGAAGGGCGGCCAGGGCACGTACGTCGCTCAGGTGTTGCTGGTCGACAGTGCCGCTGTAGGTCAGGGACTGGTCGGGGTGGATGACGGCGGCATGGAAGCCGGCATGGAAAGACGGCATCGGATCTCCTGGCGGCACGGGGATGTACTGGCGTGGGCGCCCTCCGGCCGGGCGGGATGGGCGCGGTGCCGCCCGGCAGTGGGGCTCCGGGGCTCTTACTGACCCGATACGAAGGAATTCACTGCACGGAACAAACGAATGCGCAAAATGAGAATGGCTGCGGCGGGTCAGTTCGTAACGGCCTGACGTGAGCATTCCCGACGGGTTGGCCCGCAAAACTCGAATGGCGTACGGCGAAATAATCCGATTATCGTTCCATTTCTTGGAAAGGTGAACCTCGGTCGCCTGCGGGTCGTAAGCGGACCACGGCCCGGCGACGGGCGGCGAGCGGCTTGTGACGGCTGTGGTGACGGGACCTGTTTTCCTCACGCCGCACCGGCGGGACAAGAGCGACGGCGGCCACAGAGGTGAACAGTCCCCTTTTGGCGGATGTCCGGCATGCCACGCCGCGAGGAATCTCGGGCGCCTTTTACGGCGAGCATCGCGCCGGCGGCCTCACCGGCCGGGTCGGCCGTCCCCGCCGCAGGCCCGAGTCGGCGGCGCCGTGGCGGCCTGCCGCTCAACATCCCTGCCAAGTCGGCTCACTGCGCCAGTCGATGTATGACGTGCGTTTCACCTGACACGCCGATCTTCTGTCAGTCGTTTTTGCTGACTATGTCAATAGAGTCGTGGCCGCCCCTGAGCGTTTGCCAGGCGGCGGTTCGCTGTCACGCGTACCCGTTTCCTCTCACGGCTGGAGAAGTCCCATGCGTGTTGTCGTGACCGGCGGGGCCGGATTCCTCGGGTCCCATCTCTGTGAATCCCTGATGTTGCGAGGGGATTCGGTGGTCTGTCTGGATGACCTTTCGACCGGCAGAAGGGGGAATGTCGAGCACCTGCTGCGCAAGCCCGGCTTCGAGTTCTTCGCTGTCGATGTAAGCGGGGAATTCGAGGTCGAGGGCCCGGTCGACGCGGTGGCGCACCTGGCCAGTCCCGCGTCACCGCCCGACTACCTGCGGCTGGCGCTGGAGACGCTGGCGGTGGGCAGCCGGGGCACCGAGCACGCGCTGCGGCTGGCGGATCGTCACGGCGCGCGGTTCGTTCTCGCCTCGACGAGTGAGGTGTACGGCGATCCGCTGGTGCACCCGCAGGGCGAAGGCTACTGGGGGAACGTCAATCCGGTCGGGCCACGCAGCGTGTACGACGAGGCCAAGCGCTTCGCCGAGGCGCTCACCACGGCGTATCGGAACAAGCGCGGTGTGAATGCCGGCATCCTGCGCATCTTCAACACCTACGGCCCGCGCATGCGGCCGGAGGACGGGCGAGTCGTATCCAACTTCATCAGGCAGGCGCTCGCGGGGAAGCCGCTCACGATCTACGGAGACGGGAAGCAGACCCGCAGTTTCTGCTACGTCGACGACCTCGTACGTGGAATCCTCGCGATGCTGGACTCGGCGGAACCCGGGCCGATCAACCTGGGGAACCCGGACGAGCGGAGTATGGAAGAGCTCGCCGGCCTCGTTCTGCGGCTGACCGGATCGGAGTCCGGGATCGAGTACCTGCCGCTGCCGGAGGACGATCCCGTGCGCCGGCGGCCCCTCACCTCCCTGGCGCAGGAGCGGCTGGCCTGGTCTCCGCAGGTCACAGTCGAAGAAGGGCTGCGGCGGACCGTCGACTGGTTCGGCTCCCTGCCCCAGCAGGTCCTTCTGGACCCGCGGTGCGCGAACGACTTCCCCCGGCCGGCAGAGGCGCCCAGACCCCAGCCGATCGGGAACCTGGCCGGCGCGCACTGACCGGCGTGGGGACGCGTTCTCATGATGCAAGCCGATGGGGAAGGCGCCCGGGTCGGTCCTCCTGTTCGCCCGGGCCTTGGCCACGGGGCGGTCGGAGAGCAGACGCCGGAGCAGGTGGGTGCGGCGCTGCACGAACTGTCGGGCGGAAAGGTCACCGCGGTTCTGGACAGCGGTCCCGTCTTCGACGGCGCACCGCATCGGCGCGCGGTCCGGCCGTCCACGTTCGTCCACCGGCTCTCCTTGCGGGGCCGGCTCCTGGCGGGCGTGCTGACAGCGGGATGGGTTGTGGCCTTCGTGCTGTTCTGGGCCTGGTGGCTGAAGCCGGAGCACCGTGTCACCTGGACGGGGCTGGCTGTGAACAGCCTGCTTCTGCTGTACGTCAGCATCCTTCCGGCGTACTTCCTCACCGCTGTCTCCCGGCTGCGGCACGTTCCGCCGTCCGTTGAGGTGCCGCGGCTGCGGGTCGCCTTCGTGGTGACCCATGCCCCCTCCGAGCCGTGGTCCGTGGCCCGCGCCACGTTGCAGGCCATGCTCGCGCAGAAGTTCCCCCTCCCCTACGACGTCTGGCTCTGCGACGAGGACCCGTCCGAGGACGTGTTGCGGTGGTGCCAGTCGAACGGGGTGCGGGTGTCCTGCCGGCAGGGCGTCCGGGAGTACCACCGGGACACATGGCCGCGCCGGACCAGGTGCAAGGAGGGCAACCTCGCCTACTTCTACGATCACTGGGGATACCGCGACTACGACGTCGTCGCCCAGTTGGACTGCGACCACGTACCGGAACCCACCTACCTCGCCGAGGTGGTCCGGCCGTTCGCAGACCCGGCGATCGGCTACGTCGCCGCTCCGAGCGTGTGCGACCTCAACGCCGGCACGTCGTGGGCCGCCCGGGGGCGGCTGCACCGGGAGGCCACCTTCCACGGAGCGTTCCAGCTGGGGCACAGCCGCGGGCTCGCCCCGCTGTGCATCGGCTCCCACTACGCGGTGCGCACCCGGGCGCTGCGCGACATCGGCGGTATCGGACCTGAGCTCGCCGAGGACTTCACCACCACGTTCCTGCTCAACTCCGCCGGCTGGCAGGGCGCCTTCGCCATCGACGCCGAGGCCCACGGCGAAGGGCCACCCACCTTCACCGACATGGTCACCCAGGAGTTCCAGTGGTCGCGCAGCCTGACCACGGCCCTGATCGACCTGTTGCCACGTCACCTCGGCCGGATGAGGGGCGCGCTACGGCTGCGCTTCGGGTACGCGCTGTTGTACTACCCGCTGCTGGCCCTGACCATCACCGCTGGCCTGGCGTTTCCGCCGATCGCTGTGCTCACCGGAGTGCCGTGGGTGCGCGTCGACTACATCTCCTTCCTGGCCCGTTTCTGGTTCGCCACCGCCTGGCTGGTGGCCATGACCGTGATGATTCGCCGATGCGGTCTGCTGCGCCCGCAACGCGCCCCCGTGATGAGCTGGGAGGGCTGGCTGTTCGTCCTCACTCGCTGGCCCTTCGTCGCCTGGGGCGTGCTGGCCGCCGTGCTGCAGAAGCTGCGCCCGCGGGTCATCGCCTTCAAGGTCACTCCCAAGGGGCAGGGCGGCGTGCGCATGCTGCCCGCACGTCTCGTCGTGCCCTTCGCCGCCATCACCGCCGTCCTCTCCATCACCGCCACGGTCGACGAGCCGCGCGGCGACGCTGTCGGCTACGGCTTCCTGTGCGTCTTCGCCGCCTGCGCGTACGCCGTCGTCGGGGTGGCGATCTGCGCCCTGCACGTGGTGGAGGTCTCCCGCAACTCCAAGGTGCGCTTGCGTACCGCTCTGCGCTCCGCCCGCACCGCCCTGCTGATCGCGGTCGCCGCGCTCCTCCCCTTCGCGTACGCCGTGTGCATGTACGCCACCGTCGCCTTCCCCCACTGAACCGTCCCGCGCCGGCCGGCGCGGAGGACGACAAGGAGCCACTTGCCCATGTCCCACCCGAGGACTGTCCTGGTGACCGGCGGAGCCGGGTTCATCGGCAGCCACACCTGCGTCGACCTCCTCGCCCACGACTATGAGGTCGTGGTGGTCGACAACCACTCCAACAGCTCTCCACGAGCCCTGGAGCGCATCGCCAAGATCGCCGGCCGCCCGCTCGCGGGGATCCACCAGCTCGACCTGCGCGACCATGCGGCCCTCAGCCGCGTGTTCACCGAGCATGACGTGGACGCGGTCGTGCACTTCGCCGCCGGCAAGGCGGTGGGTGAGTCGGTGCGGATCCCCGTCGAGTACTACGACAACAACGTCGGCGGCACGACCTCGCTGCTGCGTGCCATGCGCGAACACGCCGTCACACGGCTGGTGTTCTCCTCGTCGTGCTCCGTCTACGGCAACGCCGAGGACAGACCGCTGACCGAGCAGGACCCGGCACGCCCCACCAACCCGTACGCGAAGTCGAAGTGGCTGTGCGAGCAGGTTCTGGCCGACGTCTGCGACCGCTGGTCCGACCTCGCCGTGCTGTCCCTGCGCTACTTCAACCCCATCGGGGCCCACCCCAGCGGTCTCCTCGGAGAAGACCCCTGTGGAGTCCCGTTGAACGTGATGCCGTACCTGATGCGTGTCGCCGACGGCCGGCTGCCGCATCTGAACGTGTTCGGCGGGGACTATCCGACGCCGGACGGTACGGCGGTGCGCGACTACGTGCACGTCATGGACATCGCCGAAGGCCACCGGATCGCCCTGGAACGCATCGCGGACGCCTCGACCGGCACCGCGATGCGTGTGTTCAACCTGGGCACGGGTGTGGGAACGTCCGTCCTCGAACTCGTCGCCGCCTTCGGCGACGCATGCGGCCGCGAAGTGCCGTACCGGATGAAGGACCGGCGGCCCGGCGACGTGCCCTGCCTCGTGGCCGACGCGAGCGCGGTGGCACAGGAGTGGGGGTGGCGGCCCACCCGGGGACTGGCTGAGATGTGCCGTGACAGCTGGCGCTTCCAGCAGCTCAACCCGCTCGGCTACCTGCAGTAGGCGTCCACGACGCACCCTCCGCAGGGTTTGTGCCGCCGCCGTGGGGCGGCGGCACAAACTGCCTTCAGGGCTGCGGCTGAGCGGCACCCACCGCCACGGACGAGCCGAGCGCCGTGCCGAAGTAGTCGTGCGGGCCGGGGTCGATACCGAACAGACTCTGCAGGTCGAGAGCCTGCCCGACCAGTGGCGAGCTGCTCTCCGGAATGATCTCCCATACCACGTCGGGGTCCGTGATGAACGGCGCGTCGCCTCCCAGCAGGTCGGGAGCGACGTTCAACCCCGTCGCGGTGGTGCCCACCCGCTCCTGGCCGGTTGCCGTGCGCCACGAGTTCAGGCTGCCGTACGCGGTCGTTCCCCAGGTCACCGCCCACGTCCCCGCGGTGGTGAAGTAGTCGTTGCCCTGCAGTTGGACGGTCGATGCCGGATAGGCGGTCGACGACCGCACCAGCCTCGCTCCGTCCGTGACGAGAATGGTGTTGCGGACCGACGCGGACAACAGCCCCGTGCCCAGACCCAGGGCCGGCGCCCCTGCCGTCCCGTTGGCGGTCAGCACCACCGTGTTCTGGTAGACCTGCAGATTGCTCAGCCGGCCCCCGAGGGAGATGCCGGCGTACCAGCTGACCTGCGGTTTGCGGGCGTCGTTGCTGCTGACGTTGAAGCGCACGGTGTTGCCGGTGTGCGCGTTGTTGGTCTGGCTCGTGTAGATCAGGTACCCCGGACCGTCGTTGCCGAACGACAGGTTGTACTGCAGGACCGACTCCGACACGTTGATGTCCAGGCCGAAGCCGCCGCCGTCCGCCTTGCCGCCCGTGCGGTTGAAGTACGAGACGTTGTGCTCGATCACCAGTCCGGTCGAGTCGTACGCCCAGATACCCTCCGGGCCCTCGGTGGCGGTCGGCCCCGACGCGTACCCGTTGTCGTGGGCCGACGAGTAGCGGACCGCCCCGCCGTCGACCGCGCCCAGGATGATGCCGCTGCCGGTGTTGCGGGTGTTGTTCTTCGGATCACCGGCGTTGTGGTGCGCCTCGGTGTTCGTCACGGTCACGGACTCGTGCGGGTAGGCCGGAGCCGCGGCATTGAACGCCGGACCGTAGGTGATCAGCCCGGCTTCCCTGTTGGCGTGCAGTTCACAGGCGTCGACGGTGACGTTGCGGAAGCCTGTCGACCCGTTCCCACCACCGATCTGAATGCCGTTCTTGAAGCCCGACGCATCGACGTTGGTGATGACGAGGTGATCCAGCTTCTGGTTGCCCGGAAGGTCGCTGTAGATGTTGAGACCGCCCTGGCTGGAATAGGACGCGAAACTCCCGACGAGCACCAGATCGCGGATCTCCATGCCTGCCGTGTTGTAGATCGTGATACCGGCCGTCCCGGAGGCCAGAATCGTCGCACGGCCCGTCCCGTAGGAACCGATGACGACCGGATTCGCGGCACTTCCCGCATCCGTCGAACCGAATGACAGGGTGCCGGGAAAGCGGCCGCCGCCCTCCAGTAGCAGCTGATCGCCGGGTTGGAGAACGGCCTGGTCGGCCCGGGCGAGAGTTCGCCACGCACTGCCGGGAGACTGCCCGTCGACGTTGTCGTTACCGTTCGGACTGACGTAATAGGTGGTCATCGCCACCTCCTGCCTGCTTGAACGCGAAGAACCCGATGCATTTCGGGAATTCGGAGAGCGCACGCGGCATGCTGTGATGTCTTACGCCCGACACCGGTCGCGCGGCGTCCGAGCCGCCCCCGCCGCCACACGCAACCCCCTGTATGGTCAGTGTGCTGAAGTTGTCCGTATTCCAAACGGAGCATCACACTGACGGATGAAATTGCCACCTGCCTCTGGCCCGGGCGGAAAATCGTTGGTAATTATCCTGGGTCGGGCCGTGCGAATTATAGGAATTTCATACCGCTGAATCGTCAGGGGGTGTGCGGTTTTTCGCCCCAGGAACGCCCCAGGAACGCCCCAGGAACGCACAGACCCCCTCTCCGCACGGAGAGGGGGTCTGACTCGTCTGCGCGCGCCGCGGCCTGACGGCCCGCTCAGCTCTCGCTCAGCACCGCCGGCCGCCGCGATGCGATGACTCTCTTCGCCAGCGCCCGCGGGCTCGTCAGAAAGCCGAAGCCCCAGGACATGTGCATGGTGGCGAGGGCGACGGGGATCTGGAGCCGTGCCTTCAGCGGCAGCCCCTTCCCCGCGGGGAGGGACCCCGCGACGATCGCCGCGAGGTAGCCGCCGGGAACGACGAACCCCCACGGGGTCAGCGCGGCGCCCACCACGAGCCCCGCGGCGATCGCGCACACCGCGGCCGGCGGGGCGAGGTAGCGCAGGTTGATGGAGCCCTCGTGATAGCGGGCGACGACATGGCGCCAACGCCCGTAGTCCTTGTACTGCTTGGCGAGCGCCTTCACGCTCGGCCGCGGCCGGTACGACACCTTCAGCTCGGGCGAGAACCAGATCAGCCCGCCGGCCTCCCGGATCCGGAAGTTCAGCTCCCAGTCCTGGGCTCGGATGAACTCCTCGTTGTAGCCGCCCTGTTGCTCCAGCGCCTCGCGCCGGAAGACACCGAGGTACACCGTCTCGGCCCGGCCGGCCTCGCCGCCCGTGTGGAACGCGGCGTTGCCGACGCCGATCTTCGAGGTCATGGCGGCGGCGACCGCGTGCTCCCAGTCGTTCTCGCCCTCGGCGTGCATGATGCCGCCGACGTTCTGCGCGCCGGTCTCCTCCAGGAGCCGTACGGCCGTCGCGATGTAGTTCGGCGAGAGCATGCCGTGCCCGTCGACGCGCACCACGACCGGGTGGCGGGACGCCTTGATCGCGGCGTTCAGCGCGGCGGGCGTGCGCCCGGTCGGGTTCGGCACGGTGTGCACGCGCTTGGAGGGACGGGACGCGGTTTCGCGTACGAGCTCGGCGGCGATCTCGTCCGTACGGTCCGTCGAGGGACCCAGGGCGATCACGACCTCCATCTCGCCGTCGTACTCCTGGGCGAGGATCGCTTGGACGGCGCCGCGCAGATGCCGCTCCTCGTCGAGGACGGGCATGATGACAGACACGGCGGGGAGCTGCACGTCGGACTTGGCGTTCATAGGGGCCTCACGTTACCGCGAACGGGGGACACCGACGCGCGCCGCCCGGCTGCCGGACGGGGTCGCAGATCGTATCGGCCTACGGTGCTCACAACTCCCCCCGTCCAGCCTTCGCGGAGGTGTCCCCCGTGCCCGCACCGCCCCGCTCACCCGTTCGGCCCACGCCGGTTCGCTCCCCGCGACCGCCCGTACGGCGCAGGAGGAGGACGGGCTGGGCCATGCGGGCGGTGACCACCCTCTCGGTTGTGGTGCTCGCCTGCTCGGGCATCGGGCACGCGGCGCTCACCACCCTCGACAACGACATCGCCCGTGTCGACCCCTTCCAGGACATGAAGAACCGCCCCGAGGCCGGCGACGGCATGAACGTGCTGCTCGTGGGCACCGACGGGCGCGACAAGGTCTCCGAGCAGGAGCGGCACAAGTACCGGCTCGGCGGTGCCCCCTGCCACTGCACGGACATGATGATGATCGTGCACATCTCGGAGGACCGGGAGCGCGCCAGTGTGGTGAGCCTGCCGCGCGACTCGTACGCCGAGATCCCCCCGCACACCGACCGCACCAGCGGCGACCGGCACGGCGCGCACGCGGTCAAGCTGAACGCGGCGTACGCGGAGGGCGGTCCGCAGCTGACCGTGCGCACGGTCGAGCACATGACGAAGGTCAAGATCGACCACTATCTGGAGGTCGACTTCATCAGCTTCATGAAGACCGTCGACGTACTCGGCGGGGTCGACATCTGCACCACGCGCCCGCTGAAGGACACGTACACCGGCCTCGACCTCCCCGCGGGTTCGCACCGGCTGAACGGCGGCCAGGCCCTCCAGTACGTCCGCTCGCGCCATGCCGACGGGTCCTCCGACCTGGGCCGGATGCAGCGTCAGCAGCGCTTTCTCGCCTCGCTCATCGCCCACGCCACCTCGTCCGGGGTGCTGCTGAACCCCATGAAGTTCCGCGACATCTCCCGGGCCGTGCTCGGATCGGTGCGCGCGGACAAGGAGTTCGGCACGGGTGAACTGCTCGACCTGGGGCGGGCGATGAACGACTTCTCGCCCTCCTCGTCCGAGTTCACCACGGTCCCCATCCTGCAGATGAGCTACGCCGTGAAGGGCATCGGCTCGACTTTGAGGTGGGACGAGGTCAAGGCCGCCCGGCTCTTTCGGGCCCTCCGTGACGACAGGCCCCTCGCCCCGCACAAGGTGCGGCGCACCCCGGCCGTCCGGGTCGACGTGTCCCCGCGGCAGATCCGGGTCCAGGTCCAGAACGGCACGAACGTGAAGGGCCTCGGCAAGCGGATCGACGGACTGCTCGCCGCCACCGGCTTCCGTACGACACGGATGCCGCTGAACGCGCCGGAGCGGAACGTGCGGCGCACGGTCGTCGCCTACGACCCGCGCTGGGACCGCTCCGCCAAGTCGCTCGCGGCCGCGCTGCCGGGGTCCGAGATGCGGGCCGTGCGGGGCCAGGGGGCGACGCTGAAGGTGATCGCCGGGACGGACTTCAAGGAGGTACGGAAGGTCAGGGCCGACCCGTACGAGGAGAAGTCCGATGTGGTGACCGGCGACGAGGTGTCGTGTCCGTAGCGCCCTGCCGGCTCCCGTCGGCCCCTACTGGAACAGCGGGGCCACCACCACGACGGCGGTGGCGAGCAGCAGGGTGACGACCATGTAGAGCGTCAGGAACCTCCCGATCGGCAAGGGGGAGTCGGGACTGTGGCCGGGCTCCAGGGCCCGAGCGGTGGTGGACGTTTCGTGAGGGGACATCCGGGAACTCCTTCTCGTGTCTGCGTGCCGCGGCTCGGGCCGGATCGATGGGGTGCCCGAGCCGTGCGGCGAGTCTGTTCAGGAGTCCCTGACGTCACCAGAGGCAGATGTCCCAACCCGCCAGTACCGACAGGTTTCCTGCGTGTTGACTCGTGTGACGTGTCGAAGGGCACACGGCCCTGACGCTCAGTCCTCGAACCCTTCCGCCAACCGCTTCTCCCGCAGTTCCACGATCGCGCGGCGCCGGGCGAGCCGGTGGGTGCGGCGGATCTGGGCCTCCTGGTAGCGGCGGCGGTCGCGCTCGGTCTCCGGGAGCACCGGCGGCACCCGGCGCGGCTTGCCGTCCGCGTCGACGGCGGCGAAGACGAGGTAGGCGGAGCCGACCTGCTGAGGTGGCGTCGACTCGTTCCAGCGCTCGGCGAGAACCCGTACGCCGACCTCCATCGACGTACGCCCCGTCCAGTTCACCTGGGCCTTCACATGGACGAGGTCGCCCACTCCGACCGGTTCCAGGAAGGCCATCTCGTCCATGGAGGCGGTGACCGCGGGCCCGCCGGAGTGCCGGCCGGCCACGGCGCCGGCCGCGTCGTCGACCAGTTTCATGATCACCCCGCCGTGCACCGTGCCCAGGAGGTTGGTGTCGTTGTGGGTCATGATGTGGCTGAGGGTGATCCGGGATGCCGAGGTCGGCTTGCCTGGAATGTCCGACTGTGGGGCGGGGGTCTGGTCTGTCATGCCCCCCACCTTATGAGAGTGCGACATCTGTGCGATTTGTGTCAGCTTCGCAACAGCCCAGCCTCCGTTTTCCGCTGACCCTTGTGAACAGCCCTGCTCGGCACTGCACACTGGGCCCCATGAACAATTGGCCCGAGGGATGGTCCGACAGCAACCGCGGTGGTGGATACGGCCACGGCAGTGCGAGCGCACAGCCCGAGGGCGCGCGCGTGATGCGGCAGGTGAGACGCGGTCCGGCGGGAGCGCCTCCGAGCGGCGGCGTGCCGCAGCAGCCGACATACGACGACGGGTACGGCAACGCGTACGGCACGCCCGAGTCGTACGACAGCGGCTACAACACCGGCCAGGTGTACGGGTCGCCGGACGGCGGGTCCGGTGGCCGCGGGGGCGGCGGTTACGGTGCGGACCGGCCGGCGCCGAACTGGCGCCGCCGTATCAAGGTGACGGCCATCACGCTGGTGACCGTGGTGGTCGCGACGACCATCGGAACGTACTTCTGGGCCGACTCCAAGCTGAACCGCGACGTCGACCTCTCCAAGGTCATCGAGCGGCCGGAGGCGGGCGAGGGCACGAACTACCTGATCGTCGGCTCCGACAGCCGCGAGGGCCTGTCCGACGAGCAGAAGAAGGAACTCCACACCGGGTCCGCCGACGGCAAGCGCACGGACTCGATGATGATCCTGCACACCGGTTCCAACGGGCCCACGCTCATATCGCTGCCCCGCGACTCGAACGTCACGATCCCGAAGTTCGTGGGCTCCGAATCCGGCAAGACCTTCCCGGGCACCGGCCGCCAGGTGAAGCTGAACGCGGCGTACGCCGAGGACGGCCCCGAGCTGCTCGTCCGCACCGTCGAGGCCAACACGGGCCTGCACATCGACCACTACGTCGAGATCGGCTTCGCGGGCTTCGCCAACATCGTCGACGCGGTCGGGGGCGTGGAGATCACCATCCCCAAGGGCGGCATGAAGGACACCAAGTCCGGCGCGAACTTCGAGGCGGGCAAGCAGACCCTCAACGGGGAGCAGTCCCTCGCCTTCGTCCGCACCCGGTACGCGCTCGCGCGCAGCGACCTGGACCGTACGAAGAACCAGCAGAAGTTCCTCGCGGCCCTGGCCAGCCAGACGGCGACGCCGAGCACGGTCCTCAACCCCTTCAAGCTCTACCCGACGATGAGCGCGGGCCTGGACACCCTGATCGTCGACAAGGACATGAGCCTGTTCGACCTGGCCGACATGTTCTGGGCGATGAAGGGCGTGACGGGCGGCGACGGCAAGTCGATGAACATGCCGATCTCGGGCAACGCCGCCAACGGCAACCTCCAGTGGGACACCGCGAAGGTCAAGAAGCTGGTCGAGGAGCTCAAGAACGACGAGACGGTGACGGTCTCGGGGAACTGACCACATGACCGTCTCCCGTACCGGGGAAGCCACCTCCGGCCGGCCCTTCGACGCGGTGCTCTGTGACGTCGACAACGTGATCCGGTTCTTCGACCCCTCCGAGGTGTACGCGCTGGAGCGTGCCGCGGGGCTGGCGGAGGGCACCACGATGAAGGTGGCCTTCGCACCGGAGACCGATCTGCCGCTGCTGCTGGGCCGGGTCACGGTCGAGGAGTGGGTGGCCGCGATCGCGCGCGGTCTCACCGGGCTCGTGCCCGGGCCGACGGCGCGTGAACTGGGCGCGGCCCTCGCCCGTACCCCGTTCCGGGCCGACGAACAGGTGGTCTCCCTCCTCCGCCGTGCCCGGGCCCATGTCCCCCTGGTCCTCGTCAGTAACGCGACGGTGGCCCTGGAGGCCGACCTCGCGTCCCTCGGCCTCACGGACCTCGCGGACGACGTCGTGAACAGCGCCCGCGTGGGCCTCGCCAAGCCCGATCCCCGCATCCTCGAACTTGCGGCGGCACGCGCGGGCGTGCCCGCCGACCGCTGCCTCTTCGTGGACGACACCCTGGAGAACGTGGAGGCGGCGGCCGCCCTCGGCATGCGCCCGGTGCACTTCACCGAACCGGCCGATCTGGACCGGGCGTTGAAGCCGCTGCTGGACCATCAGGTCTGACCGCCCCCGGCTGCCTCGAGCAGCCCAGCCGGCGTCGGCCGTGGCCGCCGCCCGCCGGGCCGGCCGGAGCACGCCGACTGGCCGGAGCACGCCGACTGGCCGGTCGGCGCGGAGCGGCTCCCTACCCTCGCTGCGCACGGGGCAGGCGGTACGGCACGCGGCGCCAGGCGGCGACCGCCGCAGTACGGGCTCGGGCTACCCGCGCCATCGCCGACGGCGGGCAGCCGACCGGGCGTCCCCGAGGCGTTCGCCGCCGCGGGGTCACGCCCCGGACCTCCCATGGCGCGGCACGGTTCCGCCCTGCGGCGGCACGCGTCCGCGCGGCTCCTCAGCTGTGGACCGTCCGGCATGGACACCCGCGCCTCGGCACACAGGTCACTCGCGCGGCACACAGGGCGCGCATCTCGGCCGCCGACGGAGACCCGCGCAGCATCATGTCCGCGCACAGGCGGGTCGTACGGGGACCCGGAGTGGGTCCCTCGCCCTTCCGCGGTGCGCCTCCACGCCCCTCAGCGCCGTCGGGTGGACGGAACCGGTCCGCCCGGCGGGACGCCGTGCGCCGGCGGCCCGAGGGCCGGCCGGTGCACGGCCTCCCGTCAACTCCACGTGAAGTTCGGGTTCACGTGCATGCAGGCGTCCTTGTCGCCACCGTTCAGCGCGTCCGCGGACTCCGGCGTCTTGTCGTCCTTCTTCTTCGCCTTGTACGCCGTCCCGTCGCGCCAGTCCGCGCCCACGACGAGCGTGACCCCGCTGACACTGGTGGACTTCTCCACCTGGCTCAGCGGAATGCCGAGGGCCTTGGCGACCGCCTGGGCGTCGCCCTCCAGCTCGGCGCTCGGGTAGCGGACCACGGTCTCGTCCTCGGCGCTCGCCGTGGTCGTGTCGGCGGTGGCCTTGGTGAAGCCCTCCTTCACGAGCAGTCCGCTCACCGTGCTCGCCCGGCCGTTGACCGAGGCGAGGGTCGAGGTCCTGGTGCCGTTCTGCACGAGCACACCGATCTCGTCGTCGGCGGCGGCCGGGTCGTCGGAGGCCTTCTCCGTCGTGGACTTCTTCTTGTCCTTGCCGTCCAGCGCGATGTCCTCGCGCACCAGCCGGAACAGCTTCTCCGCGTCGCCCTCCTTGGGGATCACGCGCGCGCCGACGTACGTGTACGGCATCGTCGTCATCGTGATCCGCTTCGGCTCGACCTTCCGCAGCTCGGTGCTCAGGTCGTAGAGCTTCGTCACGGAGGCGAGGCCGTCGTCGACCGTGATGGCCTTGGTGGCCTCCTCGGCCAGTTTGCGCAGCTTGTTCGGGTTGGTGATCGTGGCGTTCTCGCGCAGCTCCCGGACCATGGAGTTCATGTACATGTGCTGCGCCTTGGCGCGCGCTATGTCGCTGCCGTCCTCGAAGCCGTACCGCGTCCGCAGCCACTGCAGCGCCTTCACGCCCTTGATGTAGGTGGTGCCTTCCTCTAGCTTCAGCCCCGAGCCGTGGCCCTGGCTGTCCCTGGACTCGATGTTGGCGTCCACGCACACCGGCACTCCGCCGATCGCGTCGGCCATCGCCACCACACCCGCGAAGTCGATCTTCATGAAGTGGTCGATGTGGATCCCGGTCAGCTCCTGCCAGGTGGCGACCGTGCAGCCGGGGCCGCCACGGCCCAGCGACTGGTTGGTCATCACGCGGCCGTTGGACGCCGCGTACACCTTGCCGTCGTCCGGGTCCGTGCACTTGGGGATCTGCACCAGGGTGTCGCGGGGCATGCTGATCACTGACATGTTGGTGCGGTCGGCGGACAGGTGCAGCAGCATCTGGACGTCCGCGAGCGGGGTCGCGCCGAAGGTCTCCTTCGCGCCGCCCAGCTTCTGGTTCTCCTTGGAGTCCCGCGCGTCCGAGCCGATGAGCAGGATGTTCAGCGGGGTCTGGCCGGCCGCGTTCGGCGTCGGCTCGGCGATCTCCTTGTCGCCGAGGTTCAGGTCGTCCCGCTCGATGTTGTCGTTGAGGTGCTGGAGGTAGAGGTAACCGGCACCCGCGGTCCCGAGTATCAGAACCGCCAGGACCGTCGCCGACCAGCGCAGGATGCGGCGTTTGCGCGGGCGCTCGGGAGCGCTTCCGCGTCTGCGGCCGCCGCCCCCGCCGTGCCGCCCGCGGCCCTTGGGCTCGGGCGAGGCATCGTCCGCCGCATCCGCCGTGGGACCGTCGTCCCAGCCCTCACCGGCGTCCCGTACCTCCGGCCGCCTCCGGTCCCCCCGCACACTGCTGCGCACCATCTCCCTGCCCCTCCCCACCCTCTGTCTTGAACGGGGCCTTCCCCGTGCCCTGTTGGACCGTCGAGGACCCAGCTCGGATGTACTCATGACTGATTGAACGCGTCACACGACCGATTCGGATGACACCCTCGTACGCCCGGTCCGGGCGCTCCCCTTGCGCCCGGACCGGACATGCGCCTGGGCCCGCCTCGGGCGCCTCTCGTACGCCGAGCCGGGCACCACGACGTACGCCCGGGCCGGACACGCACGCGCCCCGCTCGGGACGCGCTCGCGTGTCCGGCCCGGACACACCTCGCGCTCTGTTAGACGCTGAATGAACCCGTCAGGTCATCACTCCGCGCAGGTTTCTTTGTCCGCGGTGTTCTTCTCGACGTCCAGGTTCGCCGCCGACGAGCTCAGCGACACCCCGGCGCCCTTGAAGTCCTCGCCGAGGATCAGCACCATGGCGGGCAGTCCCTGGGCGCTGTCCTCGCTGCTGCCCTCGCCGGGCTTCAGCGCCGAGGAGGGCAGACCCATGATGTCGGCCAGCTTGCGCGCCTGGTCGGCCTGGTCGGGGTCGTACGCCAGGGTCGTCTTGGCCTGCGTCTTGTCGGCGTTGCCGAGCTGGCTGGACTTGGTGACGCCCTCCTGGTTCTGCAGGTAGGTGAGGGTCTCCTGGGCGCTGCCGGCGGCGGCGCCGCCGTTGTAGATGTTCACCCGGACCTCGGAGGCCTTGGCGCGCGTGCCCTTGAGCTTCGCGGCCTCCTTCGCCTTCTGCTGCTTCTTCACCTCGGTCAGTGAGACGTCGTCCTTGATGGTGTCGAACAGCGCCTGCGCCTTGGTCGGAGCGGGCAGCACGGTCGCGCCGTCGGTGTTGTCGACCACCGGGACCGTCGTGAAGGTCAGGTTCTTGGTGTCGACCTTGCCGATCTCCTGGCCGAGCGCGGCGAGCTTGCGCAGGTCGTCGAGCTGCGAGTCGACGGTGAGCGCCTTGGTGCCCGCCTCGGCCAGCTTCAACATCTTCGAGGGGCTGGTCAGCGTGTCGTTCGACTTCAGTTTGCGCATCAGCGAGCTGAGGAACTGCTGCTGGATCTGGATACGGCTCAGGTCGCTGCCGAAGCCGACGGAGTGGCGGGTGCGCACGAACGCCAGCGCCTGCTCGCCCTGGATCGTGTGCTTGCCCGCGGACAGCTTCAGATGCGACTTCGGGTCGTCGATGTCCTTCTTCAGACAGACCTCGACACCACCGACCGCCGTGGACAGCGTCTTCACCGCGTTGAAGTCGGCCACCAGGAAGTGGTCGGGCTTGATCCCGGTGAGCTCGGTGACGGTCCGCATCGTGCAGCTCGGCGTCCGCTCGCTCTGGCCGAGGCTCACGTTGAAGCGGGCCTCGGGCGTGCCCGCGATGTCCTTGGTGGAACCGTCCGCCTGCTCGGTCGGGCAGTCCGGGATGTCCACGATCATGTCCCGCGGGATGCTCATCGCGGTCGCGTTCGTCCGGTCCTTGGAGACGTGCAGCAGGATCGTGGTGTCCGCGTGTCCGACGCTGTTGGCGTCGCCGTACCCCTTGTTGCCCGCGCCGCTGCGCTTGTCGGTGCCGATGATCAGGACGTTGATCGCGCGGTCCTTGCTGAAGCCGCCGGTGCTCGCGCCGTCTTCGGAGACGGTTGTGATGTTGTCGTTGAGGTGCTGGTAGTAGAGGTAGCCCGCTCCGGCCGTGGCCACCAGCAGCACGGCCAGCGTGCCGGAGGTCCACAGCAGGATCTTCTTGCCCTTCGACTTCTGGGGCTTCGTCCGGCGGCGTCCCGGCTGTGTCTCGGGCGGTGCCCCCCGGCGGCGGCGCGGGCCCGGCACCACCTCGGGCATCTCCCGCGTGCCCGGTCCGGCGGCCGTCGCGGTGCGCGTCCGGGTTCCGGTCGCCCGTGCGCCCATGGCGCCCCCGCCGGTCCTCCGGGGCCTCGGCACCGTTGACTGCGGTGCGGAAGGGGTCAGTCGCAGTTCGTATTCACCGGTGCTCGGGTTCAGTACCCACTGGTCTGCGGGGTCGATGTCGTCCGCCCGCCCTCGGCCTTGCGCGTCCACGGTTGTCCGATTCCTCCGTTGGGGCCACGCGGCGCCTTCCCCCTCAAAAGGCGCTCGGGTCTCGTGCAGGTGGTGGGCGAGCGAAAGGCCTGCCACACCGGACCGCTCACACTATCCGCCCGATTAGGCGTCAAGCGACGACGGTGACAAATTCCACGTCCCTACAACTGGGCAATCTGCCCATTTCCTGGTCCATTTGTTCTCGGTGTTGACACGCGCTTTACCTGCAGGTGTCATCTGCGGCCGTGCTGCCGCGGAAAGTGGGAGCCGGGTCGGACTCATGCGAGCCCTCCTTGTGGGAGTCCTTGAAGGACTCGCTGTAGTCGTACGGGTACTCGTCCGACCCCTTGTACGGATTCTGCCCGGCTTCGCGTTCACTCCGGGCCTCGGCTCCGGGCGCCGCATTGCGGCTTTTTGCGCCGGAATCATCCGGAACTTCCTCCACGACTACGACGGGTGCGTCCTCGCGCAACCGCGTGAAGAGTTTCTCCGCGGCGGGCTCCACGAGTTGGTCGCGATTGGCGTTGGAGGGGTGCGAGCGACGGGGCACGGTCAGGAATTGCACCTTTTCCGTAGGGATCGTGCGCATACCGCGTACGAGGTCGTACAGGCCGCGCAGGTTCGCCAGTGCCGGGTCGGTGGTGAGCGCCGAAGTGGCGGCGTCCAGCACGGGGTAGAGCTTCATGGGGTTCAGCAGGGTGCCGTTGTCCTTGACCTTGTCGGCCAGTGCGCCGAGGAAGCGCTGTTGCCGGTCCATCCGCTCGGTGTCGCTGCCGTCGCCCAGGGACTTGCGGGCGCGGACGTAGCCGAGGGCCTGTTCGCCGTTGAGCCGCACCTTTCCCGCGGGCAGCCGCAGCTTGGCGTCCTTGTCGTCGATGGGCTTCGCCAGGCAGACCTCGACGCCACCGAGGGCGTCCACCAGCTTCTTGAAGCCGCGGAAGTCCACCACGATGTGGTGGTTGGCACGGATGTCCGTCAGCTTCTCGACCGTACGGATCGTGCAGGCCGAGCCGCCCATCTCGAAGGCGCGGTTGAGGGTCGTGAACATCGGCCGGGTACGGGTGCCGTCCCGGCGGCGGCAAGCGGGCACGTCCACCATCAGGTCGCGGGGGAGGGACACCGCGGTCGCGCTGCGCCGGTTCGCGGGGAGGTGCAGCAGGATCGTGGTGTCCGCGCGCTCGGTACCGGAGTCCCGCCCGTACGCGCCGTTGGCCGCGCCCGCCCGGGTGTCCGACCCGATCAGCAGGATGTTCTGCGCCCCCCGCACCAGCGCGGTGGGCCGCTCCTTCTCATACCGGGCGAGCTCGGCCGCCGCGCAGGTGACGCCGATCGAGGACATCAGCCTTCTGTGCATTCCTGTGATCTTGGACATAGTCATACATATATGGTTAACCGGGATCTGACTGGGCATCGGGGATGTTCCGCCGAACTGGCGATACGGCCCGCGGTACGGCCGGCCGCCCGACGATCGGTGCCGGTCTGGTTCCGGTCTGGTTCCGACCCGGTTCGGTCCGGTTCCGGTCGGGTTCCGGTCCGGCTCTCCGCGTACGCTTGGCGGGTGACCGCCACCGACCGCACCCCTGCCGACCTGCTGCGATCCGCGCTCGCCACGGATCCCGCGCGCCCACTGGTGACCTTCTACGACGACGCCACGGGCGAACGTGTCGAACTGTCCGTGGCCACCTTCGCCAACTGGGTGGCCAAGACCGCGAACCTCCTCCAGGACGGGCTTTCCGCGGAGCCCGGCGACCGGGTCGCGCTGCTGCTGCCCGCGCACTGGCAGACGGCCGTGTGGCTACTGGCGTGTTCGTCGGTGGGCGTCATCGCGGACGTGGCCGGTGAACCGGCTGCGGCCGACATCGTGGTCAGCGGGCCCGACACGCTGGAGGCGGCCCGCGCCTGCTCCGGCGAGCGGGTCGCGCTGGCGCTGCGTCCGCTCGGTGGACGCTTCCCGCAGGCGCCGGAGGGGTTCGTCGACTACGCGGTCGAGGTGCCCGGACAGGGTGACCGTTTCGTGCCGTACGCGCTCGTGGACCCCGAGGAGCCGGCGCTGATCGTGGCCGGGCGGGAGTTCAGCGGGGCGGAGGTCGTCGAGCGGGCCGGGGCGGAGGCGCCCGAGCTGGGGCTGACGGGGCCGGGGTCGCGGTTGCTGTCCGGGCTGCCGTACGACACGTGGGAGGGGCTGAACGCCGGGCTGTACGCGCCGCTCGCGACCGGGGGCTCCGTGGTGCTGTGCCGGCACCTCGACCGGCTGGACGGGGAGTCGGTGGCGAAGCGGGTGGAGAGTGAGCGGGTGAGCGTGACCGTGCGGTAGGGCTCCGCCCGGTGCGGGTGGGGT
>NZ_VJZE01000095.1 GCF_009377205.1 Streptomyces phyllanthi | reverse complement strand
GCCCCGCCCTGCACGCCGTACTGGACGCCCCCGCCCGCACCTGGCTCGACGAGGCCGTCACCGCCATCGCCGCCGACCCCGTCGCGATACGAAGCGCCTTCCCCACCGCACGAAGGCGATGCGGGCACGCCCGACTCGACGAGCACTGGACCGTCGACGAGGCGGCCCGCGCGGTCCTGCTCACCGCACTGCCCCTCCACGGCGGGGCGCTCATCGGCGAGGTGGCCCGCCTGCACCGGCACGGCGACCCGGCGGAACAGCGAGCCGTCCTGCGCTCGCTGCCGCTGCTCGACCTCGGTGACCTCGCCCTCCCGCTCGTCCGTGAGGCCCTGCGCGGCAACGACACCACCCTGATCGAGGCGGCCCTCGGGCCGTACGCCGCCGTACACCTCCCCGACGCCGAGTACCGCCAAGCCGTCCTGAAGTGCGTCTTCCACGAGATCCCGCTCGACCGCGTCGCCGGGCTCGACACGCGTGCGGACCACGAACTGGCCCGTATGCTCGCCGACTTCGCGCACGAGCGGATCGTCGCCGGACGGGACGTACCACCGGACGTCCCGCCCCTGGTACGCGCCTTCCCGGACGTCATCGGCGACGAACTCGCCGAGCTGGGAGAGGAGTTCGCCGCGCTCCGAGAGGAACCGGCCCGCACAGAGCAGCAACGGAAGGAAAAGGCCTGACCGTGCGCATCTTCGACCCCCATATCCACATGACATCCCGGACGACCGACGACTACGAGGCGATGTACGCGGCCGGAGTGCGTGCCGTCGTCGAGCCCGCCTTCTGGCTGGGCCAGCCCCGTACCTCGCCCGAGAGCTTCTACGACTACTTCGACTCGCTGCTGGGCTGGGAGCCGTACCGGGCCGCACAGTTCGGCATCCAGCACTTCTGCACGATCGCGCTCAACCCCAAGGAGGCCAACGATCCCCGCTGCACCCCGGTGCTGGACGAGCTCGACCGCTACCTCGCCAAGGACCGGGTCGTCGCCGTCGGGGAGATCGGCTACGACTCGATGACCCCCGAGGAGGACAAGGCGCTCGCCCGCCAGCTCCAGCTCGCCGTCGAGCACCAGCTGCCCGCCCTCGTGCACACCCCGCACCGCGACAAGGCCGCCGGCACACGGCGCACCCTGGACGTCGTACGCGAGTCGGGCATCGCCCCCGAACTCGTCGTCCTCGACCACCTCAACGAGCTCACCGTCGGCATGGTCCTCGACAGCGGTTGCTGGGCCGGGTTCTCGATCTACCCGAAGACCAAGATGAGCGAGGACCGGATGGTCGAGATCCTCAAGGAGCACGGCACCGAGCGCGTCCTCGTCAACTCCGCCGCCGACTGGGGCCGTTCCGACCCGCTCAAGACCCGCAGGACCGGCGACGCGATGCTCGCCGCCGGGTTCGGCGAGGCCGCGGTGGAGCGGGTGCTGTGGGACAACCCGGTCGCCTTCTACGGGCAGAGCGGCCGCCTGGAACTCGCCCCCGCGCTCGACGGGACCGAGCCGGACGAGTCGTCGTCCTTCGAGGGCAACTCCATCCGGCGAGGGGGAGCGTGAGCGGCTCATGCGGTTCCTGCACGCGGACGGGACCACCGTCCACCTCGGCTACTGCAGCAACGTCCACCAGGCGGAGGACCTGAAGGGCGTCGTCTCCCAGCTCGCCTCCCACGCCGAGCCCGTGCGTGAGCGCCTCGGCGTCGACCGGCTCGGCATCGGGCTCTGGCTGGCCCGTCCCGTCGTCACCGAACTCGCCGCCGACACGGGTTCGTTGAAGCGACTCAAGGCCGAACTGAGGGCGCGCGGCCTGGAGACGGTCACGCTCAACGCCTTCCCGTACGCCGGATTCCACCGCGAGGTCGTCAAGAAGGACGTGTACCTCCCCGACTGGGCGGACGAGGCACGGCTGGAGTACACCCTCGACTGCGCCCGCGTGCTCGCGGCCCTCCTCCCCGACGACGCCGAGCGCGGAAGCGTCTCCACGCTGCCCCTGGCCTGGCGGACCCCCTGGCCCGACTGGCGGGCCGAGACCGCCCGCCGCGCCCTGCACCGGCTGACGACCGGGCTCGCCGCGCTGGAGGCGTGGACCGGCCGCCGGATACGGGTGGGCTTCGAACCGGAACCCGGCTGCGTCGTGGAGACCACCGCCCAGGCGGTGCGGGAGCTGGGCGGTCTCGACCCCGACCGGCTGGGCATCTGCCTCGACGCCTGCCACCTCGCCGTCCAGTTCGAACGTCCCGCAACGGCCCTGCGGCGGCTCGCGGACGCCGGGCTCCCCGTGGTCAAACTCCAGGCGTCCTGCGCGGTGGAGGCCCACGACCCCGCCGATCCCGCCGCCCGCGCGGCCCTGCGACGGCTGGCCGAGCCCCGGTTCCTGCACCAGACGCGTACGGCGATCGTCGGCACGGTCCACGGGGTCGACGACCTGTCGGACGCCCTGGACGGTGGACTGCCCCAGACCACCGGCCCCTGGCGCGTCCACTTCCACGCCCCGCTGCACACCGAACCCGAACCCCCGCTCCGTACCACCGCCGACCAGCTCGGCCGGGTCCTCGCCGGGCTGCTCGGCGGGCCGTCGGCCGACTGCGACCACATCGAGGTCGAGACCTACACCTGGTCCGTCCTCCCCGAGCCGCCCGCAGACCTGGCCGGAGGCATCGCCGCCGAACTGGCCTGGGCCCGGGACCGGCTGACCGGACTCGGACTGAAGGAGGACCACCCCTGACCTCCTCCCCGCCGCGAACGACGGGGCTTCCTTCCCGCACGGATCGGGTTCTCTGCTGCGCAGCACCCGCTGCCGCCCGGGGTTGGCGGCGAAGGGAGGGTGTGCCGCCACCGGTCCCGCACAAGCTCCACAGACCTGACTTCCCTCCGGCCCGGCGGCAGACCCGGCGGCCTGGTCGTCGCCGCCGGGCACGACACGGCGTGGCGCAACCCGGACGCTGCGCGTCCGTCGATGTTCCGATTCGTTCCCCCGGCCCCCGAAGACCGGGTTTTCCACACAAGGAGTCTTGATGACCGCACCGGCCAACCGGGTCGTCGTCCTGGACATCGTGGGGCTCACCCCGAAGCTGCTGCAGCACATGCCCGCTGTCGCCGCCCTCGGCGAACGCGGCTTCCGGGCCCGCCTCGACACCGTGCTCCCGGCCGTGACCTGCACCGTGCAGTCCACCTTCCTCACCGGCGAACGCCCGTCCGGGCACGGCGCCGTGGCCAACGGCTGGTACTTCCGCGACCTCGGGGAAGTGCTCCTGTGGCGGCAGCACAACGCCCTCGTCGGCGGTGAGAAGATCTGGGAGACCGCCCGCAGGGCCGAGCCCGGTTACACGGTCGCGAACATCTGCTGGTGGTACGCCATGGGCGCCGACGTGGACTGGACCGTCACCCCGAGGCCCGTCTACTACTCCGACGGCCGCAAGGAGCCCGACTGCTACACCCGGCCGCCGTCGCTGCACGACGAACTCACCGACCGGCTCGGCCCGTTCCCCCTCTTCACCTACTGGGGCCCGAACGCGGGCCTGCCCGCCACCCGGTGGATCCTCGGCGCCGCCCGCCAGGTCTTCGACGAACACCGCCCCGACCTCACCCTGGTCTACATCCCGCACCTGGACTACGAGCCCCAGCGCTCCGGCCCCGACTCGCCCGCGACCGCCCGTGCCGCCCGTCAACTCGACGACGCCCTGGGCCCGTTGATCGAGCACTTCCTGCGGGAGGGCGCCACCGTGGTGGCGCTCAGCGAGTACGGCATCACGCCCGTCTCCCGCCCCGTCGACATCAACCGCGCCCTGCGCCGCGCCGGGCTTCTGGAGGTGTACACCCAGGACGGCATGGAGTACCTCGACCCGTGGACGTCCCGCGCCTTCGCGGTCGCCGACCACCAGATCGCCCACGTGTACGTACGGGACCCGGCCGACACCGAGACGGTCGCGAAGATCCTCGGTGAACTCGACGGCGTGGAAAAGGTACTGGACAGCGAGGGCAAGGCCGCGCACGGTCTCGACCACGAACGCTCCGGCGAACTGGTCGCCGTCGCCGACCGCGACGCCTGGTTCACGTACTACTACTGGCTCGACGACGCCCGCGCCCCCGACTTCGCCCGCCAGGTCGAGATCCACCGCAAGCCCGGCTACGACCCCGCCGAACTCCTCTACGACGAGACCGTCCCGGCGGTGAAACTGCGTGCCGTGGGCCAGGTGGCCCGCAAGAAGCTGGGCCTCCGCTACCGCATCAGCACCGTCCCGCTGAACCCCTCCGGAGTCCGCGGCAGCCACGGCCGCCTGCCCACCGGCCCCGACGACGCCCCCGTCCTCCTGTGCTCCGAACCGGGCCCGGCGCGGCAGGCGTACGCCGCGACGGAGGTCAAGTCCCTGCTGCTGGGCCTCGCGGGCCTGGACCCGGAAGAAGGAGTCCCCGACGATCCGGAGGAAGGAACCCCCGACGATACGGAGGGAGGAGGCCCCGAATGACGCCCGCCCACGGGCGCGGCGCCGACCACCGCGCGGTGACTGTCAGGTGCTGGTATAGAGACACTCATGACCGCGATCACGCTCATCCAGGGCGACATCACCCAGCAGTCCGTGGACGCCATCGTCAACGCGGCGAACTCCTCCCTCCTCGGCGGTGGGGGTGTCGACGGCGCCATCCACCGCAAGGGCGGCCCGGCGATCCTCGACGCGTGCCGTGACCTCCGCGCCTCCCGGTACGGCAAGGGCCTGCCCACCGGCCAGGCGGTCGCCACGACGGCGGGCGACCTGGACGCACGCTGGGTGATCCACACCGTGGGGCCGGTGTACTCCGCGAGCGAGGACCGTTCGGAGCTGCTGGCCTCCTGCTATCGGGAGTCGCTGAGGGTCGCCGACGAGCTCGGCGCACGTACGGTCGCGTTTCCCGCCGTCTCCGCCGGTGTCTACGGGTGGCCGCTGGAGGACGCAGCCAGGATCGCGGTGGAGACGGCGCGGGCCACGGAGACGGCGGTCGAGGAGGTCCGGTTCGTGCTCTTCGACGAACGGGCGTACGAGGCGTTCGCCGGGCAGGTGCGGTGAGGGGACCACGGTTCGGTTCCACTGATTGCGCGGAGGCCCCGCCTCACGTCACGTTGGTCCCATGAAACGGGTGGACTGGCAGCGGGGGGCACTGCTTCTCGGCCTGTACGAGGTGCTCGACGTCATCGAGAGCGGCGGGATGGGCCTTGTGTACCGGGTGCGGCACCGCGACTGGAACGTTGATCTCGCGGTCAAGGTGCCCAAACCCGAGCGGACGGACACCGTCGACCGGCGCGCCCGGTTCGAGCGGGAGGCGGAGACCTGGGTCGGGCTCGGACCCCATCCGAACGTCGTCAACTGCGTCTACGTCCGCAGTGTGGAAGACCATCCGTGCGTGTTCGCCGAGTGGGTCGACGGCGGCTCGCTGGCCGACCTCGTACGGGACGGACGGCTGTACACCGACGGCGACAGCGGCGGTGACGGCCCCTGTGCCCGGTTACTGGACCTGGCGGTGCAGACGGCCTGGGGCATTCACCACGCGCACGAGGCGGGCCTGATCCACCAGGACGTCAAACCCGCCAACGTCATGGTCGACGTCGACGACGGCTGGACGGCCAAGGTCACCGACTTCGGGATCGCCCGCGCGCTCGACTTCGGGGCGTCCGGGGCGAGTTACGGCGGGCTGACGCCCGAGTACTGCTCCCCGGAGCAGGCGCACGCGGCGGTCGGCGCGCGGATCGGGCTCACCCGTGCGACCGATGTGTGGTCGTGGGCCCTGTGTGTGCTGGAGATGTTCGCCGGCGACAGGCGCTGGCGGCACGGGCAGCTGGCGCCGGAGCTGTTCGCCGCCTTCCTGGAGGGCCGGCTGCCGCAGGCGTGCCCGATGCCGCCCGCGCTGACGGAGTTGCTGTGGCGGTGCTTCGAGGCCGACCCGGCGAAGCGCCCGCAACGACTGGACGAGGTGGCCGCCGCGGTGGCGGAGGTCTACGCGGACGTCGCGGGCACGCCGTATCCCCGTAGGCCGCCGCAGGGCGCCCGGCTGCTCGCCGACGGTCTGTCCAACCAGGCGCTGTCGCTGCTCGACCTGGACCGCGCGGACGAGGCGGAGCAGCTGTGGAGCCGGGCCATGGACATCGACCCCCACCATCCGTCCACCGTCTACAACTGGGCCGTGTACCGCTGGCGGCACGGCGTGCTCTCCGACGAGCAGGTCGTGGCGGAGCTGGAGACGGCCCGCCGTCTGGAGGGCGAGCGCTGGCAGGAGGACCATCTGCTCGGGCTCGTCCACGCGGAGCGCGGCGCCGACGACACCGCCCGCGAACTGCTGGCCTCCGCTCCCGATCTCCCCGAAGTCCGCTTCGCGCGTGCCGAGTTGGCGCGCCGGGTCCGGCGGCCCGAACCGGCCCGGCTGACCGGTCACCACGCTGCGGTGACCGCCGTCGCCGTGGACGCGGAAGGGGAGGTGGCGGTCACCGGGGACAGCGAGGGGCGGGTGCTGGTGTGGGCACCCGCCCGGCAGCGCCTGCGGTTCGAACTCACCCCCACCGCGACTCCCGTCACCGGCACGGCCGTCTCCGCGGACGGCACCACCGCGCTGGTCGCACGCGGCGGGGAGCCCGTCGAGGTCTGGGACCTGGTCCGCCGCGACCTGCTGCGCGTCCTCACCGCTCCTCCGTCGGCCGTCACCGCGCTCGCGCTGAACGACTCGGGCACCGCGGTGGTGGCCTGCGACGACGGGCGGTTCCAGGTGTGGGACACGGGCACCGGACGGCTGCTGCGGGACCTCACCCATCCGCCCACGCCGTACGAGAAGGGCAACCCGTTCACCGGCCGGATGGATCCGGGGGTCCGCTACGAGCCCGCCGCCGTCCACGCCGCCGCGGTCACCGCGGACGCCGGTCTCGTCGTGACCGCCGCTCCGAGCGGCGGGAGCGTCGTCGTCTGGGACGTCGACCAGGGCCGCCCCCGGCACCAGCTGGTGAGATCCAGGGACGGTCACCTCACCGGCATCAACGTGGTGGCGCTGAACCCGGACGGCACCTACGCCCTGCTCGCGAACAGCCTGTTGCACGAGATGCACATCTGGGAGACACGGACCGACCGGACCCACCGCACCGTCCCCAGCGAGCTCGACTCCCACCTGATGGTCGCGGTGAGCGCGGACGCCCGAATCGCCGTCTCGGTCCCCGAGGAAGGCGTCCACCGGCCGCTGAGGGTCTGGGAGACGGATTCGGGCCGGTGCCTGAGCACGATCAGCACCCGGCAAGCGGACGCCGAGTTCCCCGAGGAAATGATGCACGTGCGGCTGCGGCGCATGGCGCTCAGCGGGGACGGCCGGATCGCGGTCCTGGGCGAGGAATACTGCGGCGTCCAGTTCCACCACCTGCCGCAGCCCGGCTTTCGTGCCGGCTGGAGCTACGCCCGGCCACGCCGTGCGACCGCCCTCGACGATGCCGAGACACGGGTGCGGCGCCTGGTCGAGCGGGCGGAAGAACTCGCCGAGCAGGGCAGAACGGCTCAGGCCGCCGCACAGGTGCGGGTGGCCCGAGCCGTGCCGGGCTACGAACGTCATCCCGAACTGCGGCGGATGTGGGCTGAGTTGGGCCGTCGGGCGAGGGCCGGACGGACCGGGCTGCTGGGCCTGTGGCGCCGCTACGACATGCGCGGCGGCACCTTCACCTTCACCCAGCGCGTCACCCTCGCGTTGAGCCCCGACGGAGAACTGATGGTCACCGGAGGCATCGACGGATTGGTACGGGTGTGGAACCTGCAGACGGGACAGGCACTGCACCGCTTCCCCGAGCGGGCGGGCAAGCCCCACACGGTCCTGCTCGCCGACGGCGGACGCCTCGCCGTGACCGCCGACTGGGCGGGGACCGCCCACGTCTGGGACCTGGCGTCCGGCACCCGGCGGGGCGAACTGTACGGGGACCGGGGCCGGGTCACGTGCGTCTCCGTCGACAGCGCCGGGCAGCGGGCACTGGTCGGGGACGACGACGGAGCGCTGTGCCTGTGGCGCCTGGGGCAGGAGGGCAGCGCACCCCACCGGGTCCGAACGATGCTGGGGCACGACGGACGGGTGCAGGAGGTGCGGCTGAGCGACGACGGGAAGTACGTCGCGTCGGCCGGCGGCGAGGACCGCACGGGCACGCTGTGGCGGGCGGCGACCGGAGCCCCGCTGCTCCGCTTCCCCGTCGAAGACACCCCCGTCGCCCTGAGGTTCACGGCGGACGGCCGCCGCCTGTTCGTCAACACCGGACGGGAGGTGTCGGTGTGGGACGTACGGACCCGGCGGCGGGTCTGCGCCAGACCGACGTACTACCACGAGACCCTGGCCCTGAGCGCGGACGCCCGCATCGCCGCGACCTGCGGGATGGGCACGGTCGAGGTCTGGGAGACCGACACCGGCCGCCCGCTGTGCGAACTGCCGGTGTTCAGCGGGGTGTTCGACCTGAGTCCCGACGGCCGGTACGTGCTCACGACCAACATCGAGGACGATGTGCCGCGCCTGTGGGACGTCCGCACGGGAACCTGCGTGCACACGCTCGAACCGCACCCCGCGGGCATCCAGAGCGTCGCCTTCACCGCCGACGGCCGCAACGCCGTGACGACCGACGGGCGCCCCGCGATCCGCCTGTGGGAGCTGGACTGGGACTACGACTTCACGGTGGCGGACGACGGCACCGCGGAGGCCCGGTGACCGCGCAGGTGACCGTCCTCGTGACCGCGGGCGGCGAGGACACGTCGTACGTCTACCGCGAGCGGACCACCTGCGAGGTGGGCCGCTCGGACGAGTGCGCCATCCGCATCGACGGCCGGCACCGCAGTGTCTCCCGACGCCACTGCCGCCTGGACATCGACCCGCCCCGCGTCCTCCTGCGCGACCTGGGCAGCAGCTACGGCACCCACGTCAACGGCAGCCGGCTGGGCCGCCTCACCGAGCACCGGGTCTCCCCCGGGGACGAGATCCGCATCGGGGACGTACGGCTGCGGATCACGGCATCCGGGGAACGGGCCCGCAGGCGGGACGACGACCACGACCGCCAGGACGGCGACGACGACCACGACGGCGACGACGACCACGACGGTTACGACGTCCTCCGCGAACTCGGCCGGGGCTCCCAGAGCGTCGTCCACCTGGCCCGGCACCGGGAGAGCGGTGAACTCGTCGCGCTGAAGCAGATCCTGGTCAGGGGAACGGTCGACGAGAGCGCACGCTTCGCCTTCCGCCGGGAGCTCGACGGCATCCGGGCCCTGCGCCACCCGAACATCGTCCAGGTCCGTGACAGCGGCGACCGGCACGACCGGTTCTTCTTCGCCTACGAGTACTGCCCCGGCGGCACCCTCGAACGGCTGGCCGCCCGGCACGACGGCCGGGTGCCGCCCGGCGAGGCGCTGCCGGTCGTGCACCAGGTGCTGTCCGCGCTCGGCCACGCCCACCGGGCGCCGCTGCCCGCGATGCGGCGGGCGGACGGCACGGCCGTCGCGGCCCGCGGCCTGGTGCACCGCGATGTGAAGCCCGCCAACATCCTGCTCGCCGCGCCGGGAGCCGACGGGCGGCAGCCGGTCAGGCTCGCGGACTTCGGGCTGGCCAAGGCGTTCGAGCTCGCCGGACTCTCCGGGTACACCAGGACGGGAGCGATGGGCGGCACGCTCCCGTTCACAGCCCGTGCGCAGCTGATCGACTTCAAGTACGCCGGCCCCGAGGTGGACGTGTGGGCGACGGCGGCCTGCCTGTACTGGCTGCTGACCGGAGCGACACCGCGCGACTTCCCGCCGGACCGGGATCCCGTGGCGACGGTGCTGCGCGAGCCGGTCGTACCGATCAGGGACCGCGATCCGGCGGTCCCGCCCCGGCTGGCGCGGATCGTCGACGAGGCGCTGGTCGACACCCCGAGGATCGCGGTCCGCTCGGCGGAGCAGCTGGCGGTGGCGCTGCGGGAGGCGGGGTAGGCCTCAGGTGCCGCTGTCCTGGAGGCGGGCCGAGCCGATCCGGGTGGTGAAGCCGGTGCGGCCCAACGGTTCCACGGGCTGGCCGTCGTAGGCCAGCGTGCGCAGAGCGTCGTCGAGTGCGGCCCGCTGCTTGCGGGAGCAGCCGCTGCGGTCGAGTTCGAAGGCGGCGAGGACCGGGGGGATGACGTCGAGGAACTCGGCGTCGACGCCCTCGGTGTGCTCCTCGTACCTCGGGTCGTCCGGATAGCTCAGCGTGAGGGTCACGGGCGGCTCGCCCCGGAACTTCCCGGCGGCCAGGCGCAGCGACTCGGCCAGGTACTTGAGCATGATCCGTGTGTCGCCGCTCAGCGTCACGTTGCCCAGGTCCGGCTGGTAGACGGGCGGGGCGTCCTCCGGCACCACATAGCGCACCTGGACGCGGCTGTCGGGAAGCGTCATCAGGAGGGCGGGCCACCGTCCACCGCCCTCGACGGTGAAGTTCGGGCGCTCAGGCAGCATCATCAGGCGCAGCGCGACCCGTTCGATCATCTCCACCGCCTCAGGCGGCAGGTTGTCCGGTGAGTACGGGCCTCGGCTGCGCCTCTGGAGCGCGTACTGCTCCATCACCGCCGTGATCCGCGTCCCAGACCGGTCGATGTCCAATGTCAGCGGGTGCAACGCCAGTCTCGTCATGGCGTCGCAGGCCGAGTGGATCAGCTCCGACATGCTGTTACCCATGGTGTGTACCCCCGTTCAGTCCACGAGCGCGACGTAGAGGGGGCTTCCGAGCAGCACCGCCATGTCACCGCCGCGCTGCAACTCCGGATACGGGCAGGGCCCGTACAGCATCCGCTTGGCCACGAACTCCACGGTCTGCGCGGGACCCCGCAGCACTCCGTTGGCCTGCACGACCGTGGCCAGAGCGTCGGGGTCGCCGGTGCCGTCCTGCTGGGCCGGCGCGGCGAGCCGGTCGAGCAGGACGGGCGGCACGGAGGCGCTCAGCCGGGTCTGCGGCGGCGGCTCGCCCGCGACGGTGCCCAGCACATGGCCCGCCGACCCGCCCAGCCCGACGACCGTCCGCTCGGTGCGGCCGCCGAAGTAGACCGTGTCTCCGTCGCCGATCACGCTCCACTGCATGGGCAGCACCCCGTGCACGTACTGCCCCGGCTCGTCCACGGTGCCGAGGTCGGCGTGGTCCTCCAGGTGACGCAGTACGCGCTCCAGACGTGTGAAGCGGTCGGGGCCGACGGCCTCGACGGTGCGCTTCGCGCCCGCCACGGTGAGGCCGATGCTGAACTCGGTGACGCGCTTGCGTGCGTACGCCGGGTCGATCTGAGCCAGCATCATGTCGACCTTGGCGTCACTGACGTACAGGTAATAGCGGACGGACACACCCGCTCCCTCCCCCGGGGCGACGGCTCGCGCGAGCAGGCTACCCCCGTTTCGGGCTCCGACGCGTCGGAGTGAACATCAGTCTGACGGCCGGTCACCACCCCGACCAGGAAGATGGAACGGGGTCGAGGGCTGTTTCGGCTACTGCTCACCCAGCCTGGTGGCGTGTTGTGCCGCCTCCGTGTCCGGGCGTCGTGTGCCGTTGAATCGTGTGGGCCGGAAGGAGCGGAGGAGGTCCTGTTCCTGATCGGTCGCGATCTCGGTCGCGACCAGGCGTCCCAGAATCGGCGCCAGGGTGATCCCGCTGTGCGAGACGAGGCAGTAGACGCGGGACCGCCCGGACGTGTAGCCGGCGATGGTGTGCCCGTCCGCGGGCAGTGATCGGAAACCGATGCGGAGGTCGATGCGCGGTCGCTCGCCCGGGTCGGGCAGCAGTGCGGAGAACCGCTGGGCGAGGACGCGTGCGATGTCCCCGTCCGGGGACGGAGGGTCGTCCGGATCGACGTGCGCGTTCAGGTCGAGCGCCTGCAGGACCGTGTGCCCGCCGGCCGAGGGCCGGAGGTTGAGGCCGGGGCTGTGGATCACGCAGCGCAGGTCGAGTTCCGGGGACCTGGCGTAGCCGAGCAGACCGACGGTCGGCGATCCTCGACCGGTCCCGGTCACCATCGGGACGTCGATCCCGGCCCGGGCGGCCAGACGCTCCGACCAACGGCCTGCCGCCAGGACCACTCGATCGCCCTTGAGGACTTCGCCTCCGGCCAGCGTGACGGACACCCCGTCACGCTTGTCCGCGATGGCCACGACTCGGCCGATCGCGCACGTGGCTCCGTGCCGCTCGGCGTCCGTCAGCAGGTTCCCGACGAAGAGGTCGGGCAGCACGTACCCCTCGCTGGGAAAGTGCGCGATGGACGTGATGGCCGCGGGGATCCGCAGGTCGCCCGCGATCCGCGTCGCCTCGTCAGGCGTGACGAAGTGGGCCGGGTAGCCGAGGGCCCGCAGCCGCTCCACGTTGCCGGCGAGCCACTGCTCGCTTGAGGAGTCCGCCCACTGCAGCGCCCCGCTGGGGATGTAGGACCGCGCGCCACCCAGCTGCTCGGCGAGCCTGCCGTGCTCCTCCATCCCCGCGAGGCCCAGCCGGTGGTAGTCCGGGTCGAGCCTGCGGTACGAGTTGATCCAGGCGAAGGTGGTCGAGGACGTACCGGTGCCGGCTCCCCGCTGATCCAGCAGGCGAACGTCCTCGCCCGCCAGAGCAAGCTGCCTGGCGACGCTTACGCCCAGCGCACCGGCACCGACGATGATGATCTTCATTGTTCTGCCCACTTCCTTTCCGGCAGCAGTGCGCTGCTCACATGGCGGGGACGGGAAGCTCCAGGAAGAACTCGGCGGTTCCCGGACGGACCAGGGTCGTGACCACCTCGATGGTGGTTCCGTCGTCGGCACGCAACTCCCTGCGCCTCATCAGCGCAGGCGTTCCGATCTCGCTGTCCAGCAGTGCGGCGTCGTGCTCGTCGAGGGTCACCGGGTCGAGGTAGAGCCGGATCGCGTCGATCGGTACGCCTCTGCGCTGCAGATACGGCAGAGTCACGAGGTCTTCGAGGTTCTCGTTCAGCAGATCGGGAGCCACTGCGAAGAGAACGACATGCCGCTCGACGGACTGTGGCTCCTCGCGCACGTCCAGCTTGCGGCGGACCAGCTCCACCACGGCCGTGTCGGGTGCGGCGCCGGGCAGCGCCAGGATGGCGTCGGCGGCCCTGACGATCCGCGCGGACACGACCTCGTGTCTGCCCGGAGTGCCCTTCGCGGCCACCGCGGGGGTGACGAAGCCGAGCAGATTGATCTGCCGCGTCACGTCGGCGACAAACGTTCCGTGGCGCCGCCGACGGATCGCCAGCCCCGCCTCGGCCAGGTCGTTGAGGACCCGTTGGGCCGTGGCCCGACTGACGCCGTACTCGGTGGCGAGGTCCATCTCGGTCGGCAGCCGCGCGCCGGGGGGCAGGTCCCCGGCCCGGATCCTCGCTTCGATCTCTCGCCTGATCTGTACGTAAAGAGGCACGGTCACGATTGGACCGTACAATCAGCGAATTGACCGGTCAATAGACCTGCCTATGAGGATCCATTCCGGGCGGAGGGTCAGGCCGGGCGGCGGGTCAGGCCGGGCGGCGCCGGTCCTCCTGCCGAACGTGGACCGCACATGGCAGCGGCCGAGAGCCGGGACGCGGTCGACGCGGTCAGCGGGACGAACTCAGGACCGTCGGCGGGCCGGCGAGGACGCCGCCGTCCAGGACGAACTCGCTGCCCGTCGAGAAGGTGGCGTCGGTGACGATGAAGAGCACCATGCGGGCGACCTCCTCCGGCTCGCCGAACCGCGGAAGCGGCTGACCGGAGACGAACGAGTCGTCGAAGCCGGCCGTCATCGGGGTGCGGATCGCGCCGGGGTGGACGGAGCAGACACGTACCCCGTCGGGAGCCAGTTCGAGCGCGGCGGCCTTCGTCAGCCCGCGCAGCCCCCACTTGCTCGCCGCATACGATCCGACACCGGCGTACCCGGTCAGCCCGGCGAGCGAGGAGATGTTCACGATCACACCTCCGCCGGCCCGGCGCAGCGAGGGCGCCACCGCGCGCATCCCCAGCCACGGCCCCTGGAGGTTGACGTCGATGACCCGGCGGAACGACTCCAGGCTCTCTTCCTCCATCGTGCCCCACGCGGCGATACCCGCGTTGTTCACCAGCACCGAGACCGGACCCGATTCCCGCTCCGCCTCCGCCACCGCCAGCTGCCAGCCGTCCTCGCTGCTGACGTCGAGGCTCAGGTAGCGGGCTCGGCCACCGAGCTCCGCCGCCAGGTCCGTGCCCTCGTCCTCGAGGATGTCGGCGACCACTACGGCGGCGCCCTCGGCGGCCAGGAGGCGCGCCACCGCGGCACCGATCCCTCTGGCGCCACCGGTGACCATCGCCACCCGCTCGCTGAGACGTCCCATCATGACCTCCTGAGCCCCGCTCCACCGAAGCCTCTGCCTCCGGCGCCGTCACCCTTTGTTCTCCAGCATCGGCGGTGGCAGGCCCGGCCGCAGTTCCGAATGGCCCGGAAGGGCGTCCGCGGCCCGAATATCCGGTAAACCTGCACACCGTTCACCGGCAGGCCCCAGGGAAACTGAACAGACGTCAGGACCTGGCCGCCGGCCCACGGTTTCAGGGCGGAAAGGGCCACTTCGGAAACCGGCGGCAACCGTCATACGTGCAGCGGAACGGCAGGCCGTGTGAAGGAGTCGGTGAGCCCGGTCATCGCGCGGTCACACCGGTGAAGCCGGCTTTCGCCATGGGTCCCGTCTGAGCCTCGCGCCGGTGGCCGTCCCTTCCTCGGCGTGCTTTGATCCTGCGCATGGCGCAAGTCGCCGGGAATGGTTCCCAGTTGCCAGGAACCGGGATTCGGGATTCGAGAACCGCAAGCCGGTAATTGGGTCCGGTGAACTCCGCCATTCGGAATTACCTGAAACGCTCATGCCCATGTCGAAGGGAACCGCGCGTCATGAACCTCACCCCCCAGGTGGAAACAGCCGAGATATCCGCCGCCGACCTGGACAGCGTCTCCGGTGGCCTCGCGGCCGGCGGCTCCGGTGGTCTCCACATCGAGACGCCGCTCGCGGACGTCTGCGCCGACGTCCTGGCTGTCGCCTCGCCCGAGGGTCTTGCGGCGGGAGCGGGTCTCCACATCACCCGTCACTGACGAGGTGGCGTGCCCACCGAAGGGCCCCGGCGCACCAGGGTGATCCGGGGCCCTTCGGCCGCTTACTGCCCGGCGCCACCCCGGCGCCGTACGAGGACGACCGCGGCCGCGACGGCGACGAGTACCGCCGCGGCGATACCGGTCCAGGCGGCCGCGGACAGTCCGCCGGTGTCGTCCTTCGTGGTGTCGGCGCCGGGCTGGGGGGAGGGTGAGGCCGTCGTCTCCCTGGCTGTCGGCTCCGGGGACGCGGAGGCGCTCTCCGACTCGCTGGGGGAGGGGCTGACCGGCTTCGCGCCCGGAGCGGCGGCCCTGAGTTCGAGGACCGGGGCCTCGTTGCCGTGGCCGTGGCCGTCACCGCCGGACTCGCCCAGTTCGATCCAGCGGTCGACCTTGCCGTCTCCGTAGGTCTGCAGCGTCTTGAACACCAGCTCCCTCGCGTCGGGGAGCTGCCGGACGACGACGGAGTGCTCGGCGTCCCCGCCGACCTTCAGGGCTGGTCCCTTGACGGTGTAGCCGTCCTTGGTCGCGGTGAACTTCCAGCCCTCGGGGCCGTCGCCGTACGTCACGTCGGACGGGAGGATGCCCTTCGGCAGGACCACCCGCAGTTCGGTGATCCCGGCCGTGGCGGACTCGGACTCGGCCACGAAGGTGAGTTCGGCGTTCTGGGCGAGGGCCTGGGCGCTGTCGGACTCGACCTCCACATGGGCGGCGGCCGGAACGGCGGTGAGCAGGACGGAGGTTGCCGCGACGGCCGCCGCGACGGACAGGCGCCGCGCGGCGCGGGGCAGGGTGATGCGGGACATGGTGGTGTCTCCAGGCACGGGGAGGAGGCCCAGGGGCGTCCGGCGCCACGACAGGGACGTCGAGGGATGGCCGAAACGGCGCCCCGGCAGGGTCAGTTGACGAGAACCGGCCCCGTCGGCGGAGGGCCCCGCCGCACCACCGCGTGCGCGAGCACCGGGCCACCGCGCGGCGGGCGCTCCGCCGCTTCGGGTACGGGGACCCGTACTGCGGGCCTCACCGGCACCGTCGACTGTCCGGCCAGCAACACGCACACGGCCCTCAGCCGCGGTCGCGTGGCGTCGAGTGCGGCCGACAGACCGCCGCGGGCCAGCGACCAGCAGGCCGTGTCCGCGCCGTGCAGCAGGAGGGCGACCAGTACGGCGACGAGGCCGTGCGCCAGGGTCATGGCCGCGGAATCGTGCGGCGGCTGCTGCCCGTTCGCGAGTACGTCACCGGCGGGCGCCCCGTGAGCGTGCGGGGCCGTGACGGCCGTGACGGCCGTGTGCCGCGTGGTCAGCGTCAGCCACAGGTGCAGCCCGGCCTGTGCCACGGTGGTCCAGGCCACCACGGTCGTGAGGGAGCGCGGGCGCCGCGTCCCGACCAGACCCAGACCGAACAGCGCTCCGGCGGCGAGCGCGCTCTGCCCCCAGGGCACCGGACCCCTGGCAGCCAGATGGTGGGCGCACATCCCCAACACCGTGCCGACGACGGCGAACACCGCGGCCCGGAGGACGGGCAGCGGAGCGCGGGATGTCGGGACGGGGCGGTGCATGGCCCGCTCATCATGGAACATCATCCGGGCGGTTGGCAGGCGGGTTGGGGAAAAGGCCGGAGTCTCGCTGATCGACTTCGGCCGGATCGTGAGCCGTTCCGCCCGGGCGGAACGGGTATGTCCCGCCCGCCGACCCAGCGGCGCCCATCGACCCAGCGGCGCCCGCCGTGCTTCCGGGCGCCGCGGACAGGTCAGTTGTGCGACCTGCGGGATGCGGGGCGCATCAGGGGCAGGTGTCCAGCATGGAGCTCAGCGCGGCCTTCTCCTTCTCGGTGACCGAGAGCCCGTAGATGAACTTCACATGGGTCCAGGCCCTGCTGTACACGCAGTGGTAGGCGGTGTTCGGCGGGACCCACTGGTCGGGGGACTGGTCGCCCTTCGTCCTGTTGGCGACCACCGAGACGGCGACGAGCTGTGTGCTGGACAGGTCGTTGGCGAACTTGTGGCGCAGGGCCGGGCTCCACTTGTCCGCTCCCGAGCGCCAGGCGTTCGCCAGGGGTACGACGTGGTCGACGTGTACCTGTGAGGCCGTGGTGAGGATCCGGTCGTCGTAGGGACTGTGCCACTGGTGTGAGGCCGACTGGGCCTGGGTGCCCAGGCCGACGGCCTTGGCGTCGCGGCGCATGACGACCTGTTGGGTCTTGGGCCAGTGGTTCTCGATGGCCCAGTGCTCGAACTTGTCCCTGCTGTAGCCCTCCAGCGAGTGCGGGGCCTCGACGGTGAGGGCGGCGAGTTCCTTGCTGACCACTTCGGCGGGCGGTGCCTCGGGCACCATCTGCGGCTGGGTGTGGAGAGGTGCGGATTGCGGCACGGACGAGTCCGGTGAGGCCGGCCAGAACACGGCCACGGCCAGGGCGAGCGGGAGGGGGAGGAACGCTGCGACCAGGGCGACGGCCACACCATGGCGGCCTGACAGGTCTATGTGTGGTTTATCCATATACGGATATATATCCCTTTTGCCTACGGAGCGCAGACTGAAATTCACTCAAAGTGCTCAAGCAAAAGAAAACTGGGTGAAGTTCCCGCGCCGTCGGCAGGGCTCAGATCCGGGTGCGGACCAGCAGAAGCGCGACGTCGTCGTCGGGTTCGGGGCGCAGTGCGCTGAGGAGGTTGTCGCTGGTCTGTTCCAGGCAAGGGCCAGGGTTCTGCAGGAGCCGGGTCAGTGTTCTGAGGCCGGCGTCGATCGGTTCGATCCGGTTCTCGACCAGCCCGTCCGTGTAGAGGGCGAGCAGTGATCCCGGAGAGAGCTCCAGTTCCACGGTGCCGAAGTCCACGCCGCCGACCCCGAGCGGTACGCCGCCGGGGATGTCGAGGAGCTCCGCGGTGCCCTCGCTCCTGGTCAGGACCGGCGGCAGATGCCCGGCGCTGGACAGGGAGCAGGTGCCGCGACGCAGGTCGAACACGGCGTAGACACACGTGGCGATCGCGTCACCGAGTGAGCCGGCGATGTCGTCGAGGTGCCGCAGCAGCTCGGCGGGCGGCAGATCGAGGCGGGCCAGCGCACGGGTGGCGGTGCTCAACTGCCCCATGATCGCGGCGGCTTGGACGCCCTTGCCCATCACGTCCCCCACGACGAGCCCGGTGCGCCCCGGTCCCAGCGGCAGCACGTCGTACCAGTCGCCGCCGACCTCGCTCAGGGCCGGGCGGTAGCGGGCGGCGATGTCCAGCCCCTCCTGCTGTGCCGGGGTCGAGGGGAGCAGGCTGCGCTGCAGGGTCAGGGCCGTGGTGCGTTCCCGTCCGTACAGACGGGCGTTGTCTATGCAGATCGCGGCCCGAGCGGCGAGCTCCGAGGCGAGCACGCGGTCCTGCTCGTCGAAGGGGCGCGGGTTGACGGTGCGGTACAGGGTGAGGGTGCCGAGCACCTTGCCCCGGGCCATCAGCGGCAGCGCCAGATAGGAGTGGACTCCGGCCCTGTGCAGGATCTGGGCCGCGCGCCCGTCCCGGGCGATGCGCCGCATCATCCGTCCGTCCACGCGCTCGACCAGAACCGGCTGGGCGTTGCGGACGCACCGCGTGATCACCCGGGAGGAGCCGTAAGTGGCCAGTTCGCCGACGGGGTCGGCGGCGTGGATCGCGTCGGTGGGGTAACCGGCCGCGACGGCCAGCGCCCTGAACTCGACGGGGGCGTCACCCGTGACGGGAGTGATGGTGCCGTGGGCCACGACGGACTCGAGGACGTCGACGGCCGCCAGATCGGCCACGTGCGGTACTGCCACGTCGGCCAGCTCCCGCGCGGTCTGCCGCAGGTCCAGCGTGGTGCCGATCCGTACCCCGGCGTCCGCGATCACGGACAGCCGCTGGCGCGCCTGCGCGACCTCGGTCGCGGCCTGCTGGCGCTCGGTGACGTCCAGGACGGACATCGCGAGACCGAGGACCCGGCCGTCCGTGTCCTCGATGCGGTGGTACGACTCCGAGTACGCCCGGTCCTGGACGTCCGCCGCCGTACGGCCGATGGTCTGCTGGTCGAGCAGGGGTCTGCCGGTGTCCAGGACATGGCGCATACGGGCCTCGATGGCCTGCACGTCCAGGTCCGGGAGCACTTCCCCCACCCGGCGGCCCAGCACGGCCGACTCGGGTACGCCGTTCATGCGTTCGAGTGCGGGGTTGACGCCCACCCAGCGCAGATCGTTGTCGAAGACGGCGATGCCGACCGGGGTCTGGTTGACGAGGCTGTGGGAGAGGGCCAGATCCCGCTCCACGAGCCGTACGGTCGTCGCGTCCGTGGCGAGCCCCAGCAGATGGGGCTGCCCCTCGCTGTCGAGCAGGCGCATCGTGCGGAACTCCACGGCGCGCTCCGTGCCGTCCCGGTGCCGCAGCGGGAAGACGCCCGCCCATCGCGATCCCGACCGGACCTGGGCGAACAGCTCCCTGGCCCGCGCGAGGTTCTCGGGCGAGACCAGCAGGGTGTCGGCGCGCTGCCGGAGCGCCTCCTCCGGGGAGTACCCGAGCAGCTGCTCGATCTCGGGGCTCCACAGCGCGATGTGTCCGTGCGCGTCCAGGACCACGGCCGCGACCTTCAGGACGTCCAGCAACCCACCGGGCGCCGCCGTGATCTCGTCACTGTCCGTGGTCGCATACCCGTGCATGCGAGCCGCTCCTTCCGGCGCGGCTGGGGCACCGCCAAGATCCGTTCCTCTGGTCCGATTAGGTCACAGTCCGGTCGGAAGGGCAACACCGTCGCGCGGAAAACGTAAAGAACGTAAAGACGGAGAGGCGGTGGCGGGGTTCGGAGCAGGGCGGCTCCATATACGGCCGAGCGCGGCGTCCGAGCATGGTGACCGTGTGTCCTGCGGCAGGCGCACCAGAGGCTTCCGGCCCGTGTTCCCGCCGGTCGAGGGCGTGGCCCTGCTGCTCCAGGGGTTCGACCCCGAGCGCTCCGGGCCGAGTCCGAACCCGTGGTCGAGCGCCGGTCATCACCCGACCCGCTCACGGGACCGGTCGGTCACCGAGGGCGACGGCCTGCCCCCTGGGCGGGCGGCGTCGAGCAGCGCCTGAATGTCGGCCGCCTCCGGCAGCGACGGGCTGGCGCCGGGCCGGGTGGTGGCCAGGGCGCCGGCCGCCATACCGTGTCGTACGGCGGCGTCGGGGTCCAGCCCGGCGGCGAGAGCCGCGCCCAGCGCACCGGTGAAGGCCTCGCCCGCCGCCGTGGTGTCGACGGGGGTGACCCGGAAGGCGGCGAAGTGCCGGGCCCGTTCCGGGGTGACCGACACGGCCCCGGCGGCTCCCAGGGTCACCAGGGCGTGCCGTACGCCCCGGTCGAGGAACCACCGGCCCGCCGTCGCCGCCGCCTCCACGCCGTCGACCTCGATGCCGGTCAGCGCGGTCGCCTCGCTCGCGTTGGGGGTGACGACGCCGATATGGCGCCAGACCTCGTCCGGCAGCGTCCGGGCGGGCGCGGGGTCGAGGACGACGGTGAGCCCGGCAGCCGCTCCCGCGGCCGCCGCATGGCACGTGACCTCGGCACGCACCTCCAGCTGGAGCAGCAGCACGCTCACCCGGCCCCGAGTCGCGGCGATGCTCCGGTCGACCATCGCGGGAGTCAGAGCCGTGTTGGCCAGGGGAGTGAACACGATGTCGTTCTCGCCGGTCGCGTCGACCCGGATGTGCGCCACGCCCGTACGGCCGGGCACCGTGCGCACCTCCGTGGTGAGCACGCCGTGCCTGCTCAGCCCGTCGAGGGCGATTCTGCGGAAGGAGTCCCGCCCGACGCAGCCGGCCATCCACGTCGGCGCTCCGGCACGGGCGGCGGCCACCGCCTGGTTGGCACCCCTGCCTCCCAGGAACAGGGTGATGTCGTCGCCCAGTACCGTCTCGCCGGGGCGTGGCAGCCGGCTGCTGAACGCCGTCACGTCCACGGTGATTCCGCCGACGACGAGAACACCGTGCCTTGTCATCAGAGTCCTCGGGTAGGAGGAGGGCGCGGTGAACCGCACGCTCCTTCACGGAGCCGCCCTCGTGGCTGTTCATCGGGACCCAGACGGTGTGCCCGGCCGACCCGCGGACCTGTGCACTCGCTGTGACGCAACGATCGCAGTCCACCCGGCGAGGGGTCAACCATGCGTGTACGCCTCACAGTTCGGCCGGTTCAGGGCAGCAGCCCGGCCCTGCGCGCGGCGGTGACCGCCTCCAGCCTGGTCCGGGTTCCGAGCTTGCGCATCACCGAGCGCAGATAGCTCTTCACGGTCTCCAGACCCACCCCGAGCATGTCGGCGATGTCGGGGTTGGTCCGGCCGGCCGCGACACCGGCGAGCACGTCCACTTCGCGCGGGGACAGGCACACGGGAAGGTTCCGTGACCGGTCCTCGGGCTCGTAGGCGGCGGCGAGAGCGGAACACACCATGTGGATGCGCTCCTTGAGGTGGATGTCGTTCAACCGGGCGGCCAGCGTGCGCAGTTCGGCATGGACCTCCCGTACCGGGTCCCATGCCACGTCGGCGCGGCGCGAGGGGACGGCCAACGCGCTTCTGGCCTCGGCGACGAGCCCGTCCACCTGCTCCTGGACCGCGAGGGCCTGCTCCAGCTCGCGCCCCACCTCCACGGCCGTGGACAGCGCCCGGTCGCCCAGCGTGATCCGCTCGCGTGTGGCTCCGTAGAGCACGCCCCGGACCGTACGCCCCACCATGACGGGGACGGCCAGCACCGCGCACAGCCCCTCCGCCGAGGCATGGCCGTCGTAGTGGTGGGTGATCGAGCGGGCCGACAGGTAGTCGCCCACGGCCGCGGGCCGGCCGGTCGCCAGCACCTTGCCGCCCAGGCCGCTGCCCCGCGACACGATGAGCCCCTGGTTCCCGGGGACGCCTCTCCCTCCGCTCGACGTGCCGAGACGTAACCGGTCGCTGTCCACGACCATGGCCGTGAAGGCGATCGGCAGGCCACTCGACCTGCGAAGTTCCAGAACCGCGGCGGAAGCCGCCGCCGGCTCGTCCGTCGGTTGTGCGGCCGGCTTAGCCGTACCACCTCCGGACACTGCCCCAGGTGAACCGAATCGGATAAGCCCCACTTCTTCGCTCCAGGTTCCGCGATCAGGTGGACATGTCGATGATCGGCGGCGCACATCGCCGCTCGGCCGCCGCGCGCCGGGTCGCCGAGGCGGGGCGGGGCGGTCTCGCTCACCGGTTGCCCGTCGGGCTCTCGATGAGCATCAAGGTTTGGTAATGGGCGGGTAATAGAAGAGTGATGGGACTGCTGGACGAGTCAAGAGCGATAACCGGTCATCTCGGTGTCGTGCAGGCTCGGGACCTGTCATATGCGCACCCGCGAACGGATCGCCGCTTCACCCTCACATGGGGGTAGCAGCCCCTCGCCGGGGTCCGCCATGGTGAGGGGCAGTCGGAACTCTGCCCGGGCCCCGTGATCCGACTGGCACCGAGCCCGTCCCCTCCCGCGCTGACGTCCCCCGCCGGGAACAACCGCCCTTCTCTCTCCCCTTCCCCTGCCGGCTCACGGTGTCCGACACCGCCGTGCGCACGCGCAACGATCATGCACAGAGAGGCGCCGCCCCCATGGACTTCTCGCTCTCCCCGCGCCTCGGGGAGCTCAAGGAACGCGCTGTCGACCTCGCCAGGAAGATCAAGGAGTACGAGGACGAGTGCGAAGCCCGCAACGGGCTGTCCGCGCAGAGCCGCGACGCCCTGCGGCAGACGGTGCTGGCCAGCGGACTCCAGGCCATGAACGCGCCCGTGGAGTGGGGAGGTGCGGGGTTCGGCTGGTCCGAACAGGTCGTGGTGGAAGAGGAGTTGGGAACGCTGACCAACGGCCTGTGGGCCGCTGTGTGGCGGCCCACCGCGGCCGCGCTCCTCGCCTGCACCCCCGAGCAGCGCGAACGCTATCTGATCCCGGAGAACCGGGGCGAACGCTTCGGCGCCAGGGCGATCACCGAGCCCGACGCGGGCTCCGACCCGCGGCGCATCGCGACCGTCGCGCGACGGACGGGCGACGGATACCGCATCAGTGGCGAGAAATGGTTCGTCACCCTGGGGGACGTGGCGGACTATCTGCTCGTGCTGGCGGTCGTCCAGCCCGACGCAGCCCCGACGATGTTCCTCGTCGACAAGGACACACCCGGCGTCCGGATGACCGCCACCCCGCACTACACCCACAACTTCGCCTACGAGCACCCGCACTTCGTCCTGGACGAGGTCGAGGTCGGCCCGGAGGCCGTGCTCGGGGAGGTGGGAGGCGGCCTCGCCCTCGTCCAGGCGACCTTCTTCGAGGAACGCGTCCTGGTCGCCGCGCACGCGGTCGGCGCAGCCGAACGGGCCCTCGGCCTGGCCGCCGACTGGGCGCGCGAGCGGGTCCAGGGCGGCAGACCCATCATCGAGCACCAGCTGATCCAGGCGATGCTCGCCGACAGCGCGACCGACATCGCGCTCAACCGCACGCTCGTGTACCGCCTCGCCTGGGAGATCGACCAGGGCGGCGACATGAGGACCCTGAGCGCCAAGGTGGCCATGGCGAAGCTGTCCGCCACCGAGGCGGCCGGACGCGTGGTCGACCGCGCGGTGCAGATCTTCGGCGGACGCGGATACGTACGGGACAACCCGGTGGAGCGCCTCTACCGCGATGTCCGTGTCGACCGCATCTGGATGGGCACCTCCGAGGTGCAGCGCCTGATGATCGCCAAGGAGATCGACAAGCGCGGGCTCCCCGGTCTGCTGCGCTTCCCGGTCGCGTACGGCACCGAGGGGGCGACCGGCACGGACGTTCCCGACGCCCTCGGCGGCTCGGGCGAGGCGCTCCTGGAAGGAGCCGGACGGTGAGCGCGCTCGCCACGGCCGAACGGTCCCGGCCCCGGGCCATGCACGATGTGCTGGAGCCCTGCCATGTGGTCCTCTACTACGCGCCCCACGTGTACGAGGCGTTCCGCGAGATCGGGCTGACCGGTATCTGGCGCTGCTACTTCGCCGGCCGCGCGGCACCCCTGGGCCCCGTGCGGGCCGCCGTCGTCACGGCCACCTTCCACCACTTCAAGCCGAGCATGGTCGCCCGCGTGGTCCCGGACGTATGGGACACGGCGCCCCCGGACGAGGTACTGGCCGCCCGGCTGGCCGGGGTCGACGCCGCCCTGCGCGAGCTGCTGGGCGACGCGATCACCGGAGAGGACCTCACCGAGGCGGCGGGCCTCGCCGCGCAGGCGGCCGCCGCGTGCGCTCCCCCCGGCAGGCCGCTGGGCGCCGCCAATGCCGCCCTCGACCTCCCCGCAGCACCCCACCTGGCCCTCTGGCAGGCGGCCACCACGCTGCGGGAGTACCGCGGGGACGGGCATGTCGCCGCCCTGACCCGGGCCGAGTTCGACGGCGTCGAGGCGCTGGTGACCATCACCGCGGCGGGCGGCGAGGAACGCGAGAACATCCAGGCCCGCCGCGGCTGGACCGACCAGGAGTGGGCCGAGGGCGAGCAGCGGCTGCGCGAGCGCGGGCTGCTCTACTCCACGGGAGCACTCACCGCCGAGGGCCGCGCGGCCCGTACGGCGGTGGAGGACCTCACCGACCGACTGGCGTCGACGCCGTGGCGGGCCCTCGGCGAGAACGGCACCCGCCGGCTGTACGAACTGCTCCAGCCGCTCGCCGAGCGCATCGTCACCACGCTCCGGCTGCCCCTTCCCACACCCGCGACCACCCTCGACGCGTAGGCCCCCTCCGGGCCCGGTCGCCGACACGACATCCCCTCGGGAGCCGAGCACATGACCTACACCGAGACCAAGCCCGGCCGAGGCGACACGCGCCCCACGGCCGGCCGGCAGTCGGTCCAGGACCGGCTCGACCTGCGCCAGCTCGTCGACGCGTACGCCCTCGCCGTGGACCGACGGCTCCCGGACCTGTTCGCCTCGCTGTTCAGCGACGACGGACAGCTGGTCGTACGGGACACGGACCGGCCCTACCGCAAGCCGCTGGTCCTCGACGGGCGCGATGGCTGGACGAAGGCGTTCGCGGTCCTGGCACCCTGTGTCCTCACCACGCACTTCGTGGGCAACCACCTCGTCCGGCTGTCCGGCGACCGGGCCACCGGCGAGACGTACTGCCTGGCACACGAGATCTACCCCGGCGGCGAGGCCGGGCGGCTGCTCGTACGGTCCGTCCGGTACCGCGACTCCTACTGCCGTACGGACGGCCGCTGGCGCTTCAGCCGCCGCGAGCTGACCGTCGACTGGGTCGAGGAGCGCGTCCTGCGGTCCCTCAACCACAGCCCCGACCGGGCCTGACCGGCCCGCGCCGCCCTCCCCCGCAC
>NZ_VJZE01000094.1 GCF_009377205.1 Streptomyces phyllanthi | reverse complement strand
TCGCTCGGCTGGGCGGGGGTGCTGGGTTCCGGCCGGGCTTCGGGGCTTCGCCCCGGGGTCAGGGTTTGGGTCCGCTCCCGTTTGTGGTGCCGTGGCGCCCTGCGCGTTTCTGGGGCCGTGGCGCCCTGCGCGCGGTAGCTCGTATCCGATATCGGGTATGTGGCCAGTGACCGCATTAAACCGGACGCTCTCCGGTTCTGGTCTGGGAAGTGATCGGCGTGATCGACTCCGACGGTGACTGCGTCGAGTGGACGTTCCCCGCCGAACCCGGTGCCGTACGTACCGCCCGTGCCGTCGTCCGGCACCGGCTGCGCGCGTGGGGGCTCGAATCGCTCGGTGATGTGACCGCCCTGCTGGTGAGCGAGTTGGTGACCAACTCCCTGCGGCATGCCACCGGCCCCATCGGTGTACGTCTCGTTCGTCCTGTCGGTCCCCTGGGCGTTCTGCTGGTCGAGGTCTCCGACCCCCTTCCGGACATGCCCCGCGAGCACGCCGCCCGCCCCGACGAGGAGGGCGGCCGGGGGCTCCAGCTCGTGGCATCGTCCTGCCGGGCCTGGGGCACCCGGCCCGGAACGGTCGGCAAGACCGTCTGGTTCGAGCTCGCCGTGCCGGGCTGAAACGCGTTCCGCGAGGGGCGGCTCCACGGGGCGCACGGGTGACCGAGCGGTTCCAGCCAGTGGCGCTGACCGGACTCTTTGGTTCGACCGGGCACCGCCTGGTTAGAAGACTGGGAGTATGGCCGGGCCGGTCCAAAACCCATCGGGACCGTGCTGTGATCGTGAACACCGTGTCGTGCGGCGCCGTAGTGCTGGATACTGCGGGCAGCCGCTCCCGGTGACCGAAGCCGGATGCGGTGAGCTGGAGGGGACGGTTCGCGTGAGCGAGATACCAGCGAAGGCCACGGAGTCGGAGGACCCGTCGGACGGCGCGAGGGCTGAGGCCGCGAGTCGTGCCGGTGCGGGGGACACGCCACTCGGGGCCACACGCCACACGGCGGGCCGTGCTGTCGATGGCACGGTCTCGGGGCGTACGGGCGACGGCGCCACCCATGACGTAGGCGCCGGCGGCGCGGCCACCGGCGGCGCGGCCACCGGCGGCGCGGCCACCGGCGGCGCGGCCACCGGCGGCGCGGCCACCGGCGGCGCGGCCGGGGGCTTCGGCCGCCACTCCGCCGACCGCGTCGCCGACGGCGTGTCCGCCGACGCGGGCAACGGCGCGTCGGGCGGCGCGGATGTCACGGGTGACGGGCTCGGCGGCGGGCCGGACGTGGGCGACTTCGGTGAGGGGCCCGGGATTCCCATGTGGCAGAGCAGTCCACCCGGATCCATCTACGACTACATCAAGGTCGCCTCGTTCTCGATCGGCCCCGACGGCCTGGTCGACCAGTGGAGCCTGCGCGCCGAGCAGCTGTTCGGCATCCCCGCCGAACGGGCCGTCGGCATGGATCCCATCGCCGCCTTCATCGCCCCTGACCTGCGGGAGCGCGGTCAGCGCAAGATGGCCGAGATCCTCGACGGCCGTGAGTGGACCGGAGTCATCCCGTTCCGGATGCCCGACGCCGAGGGCGCCGAGGGGCTCGCCGAGGTCTATGTGATGCCCACCACCACCGAGGACGGCGAACGGGCCGCCGTGTGCATCGTGGTGGACGTGCGCACCCTGCGTCAGATCGAGACCGACCTTGCCGCTTCGCAGTCGATTTTCGGTCAATGCCCGTTCGGTTTCCTTCTGATCGACACCGACCTGCGGGTACGGCGCGCCAACTACCGGTTCGCCTCCCTCTTCGGCGGCGCCCCCGAGGACCACCGCGGGCGCGGCGTCCACGACTACCTGCCGTCGCCGGAGGCCGAGCGCGTCGTCGCCACCCTGCGCAGGGTCCTCTCGACCGGCGAGGCGATCACGGACATGAACATCACGGGCTACCTGCCCGGGTCCGACGACCCCCGCCACTGGTCCATCAACCTCTACCGCGTGCACAGCGGCTCGGGCCGGCCCATCGGCGTGGCGTGGCTCGGAACCGATGTCACGGCCCGCCGCGCCGCCGCCCGCGAGGCCGCCGCCGCGCGGCGCAATCTCGCCCTCCTGAACGACGCCGGTGCCCGCATAGGCAACTCCCTGGACCTGGAGACCACCGCACGGGAACTCCTCGACGTCGTCGTCCCCGGCTTCTGCGACCTCGCCACCGTCGACCTCTACCAGGGCCTCCTCGTGGGCGACGAGACCCCGCCCGGACTCGCCGACGGCAGCGCCGAGTTGCGCCGTGTCGCCTTCGCCAGCGCGGTCTCCGACGCGCCCCTCGCCGACGGCCCGACCCCCGTCGCCGTGGGCGCGGTCCACCACTACGCCTTCACCTCGCTCTGCGCGGACGCCCTGCGCACCGCCCGCCCGCAGCACATCCCCGCCGACGAGGGCGGCCTCATCCAGTCCACGCTCGCCGTGCCGATGGTCGCGCACGACACGGTCGTCGGACTCGTCCAGTTCTCGCGGACGAAGGGCAGCGAGCCGTTCGGCGAACGCGACCGCGCCCTCGCCATGGAGCTGGCCTCGCGCGCCGCGGTCTGCATCGACAACGCCCGCCTGTACCGCCGCGAGCACGAGCGGGCCCTGATACTGCAACGGTCCCTGCTCCCGCCGGGCGACCCGGAGGCCTCGGGCCTGGACATCGCCTGCCGCTATCTGCCGGGCAACGCGGCCACCGAGGTCGGCGGTGACTGGTTCGACGTCATCGAACTCCCCGGCCACCGCACCGCGCTGGTCGTCGGCGACGTCATGGGCCGCGGACTGCGCGCCGCCGTCGCGATGGGTGAACTCCGCACCGCCGTCCGCACCCTGGCCCTGCTCGACCTCGAACCCGCCGAGGTCCTCTCGGCGCTGGACGAGATCGCCCGCGGTCTCGGCACCCCCGGCGGCGTCCAGCAGGCCTCCCGCACGGCCGCCCGCCAGCCCCGCGACGCCGACCTCTCCGAGGTGTACCTCGCGACCTGCGTGTACGCGGTCTACGACTCGGTGACCCGCCGCTGCACCTTCGCCAACGCCGGCCACCTCCCGCCCGTGCTCGTCGAGCCCGGCGAGAGCGCGCTCATGCTGGACGTACCGCCGGGCATGCCGCTCGGCGTCGGAGGCGAGCCGTTCGAGGAAGTCGAGGTCGAACTGCCCGAAGGCGCCCTGTTGGCGCTCTACACGGACGGACTGGTCGAAAGCCGCCATCATCCGCTGGACGAGGGCCTCCAGGCGTTCGTCGGTGCCCTCACCGACCCCTCCCAGCCCTTGGAGGACGTCTGCGACCACGTCCTCAACACTCTCGACACCCACCACGGCGAGGACGACATCGCGCTGCTGATGGCCCGGGTGCAGGGTCTCCCGGCCGAGTCCGTCGGCGACTGGACCCTGCCCCGGGAACCCCGCAGTGTGGGCCGCGCCCGCGAGTACGCGCGCGGGCAGCTGCAGTCCTGGGATCTGGAACCTTTGGTCGACACCACGGAGTTGCTGGTCAGCGAGCTGGTCACGAACGCCCTGCGGTACGGCGAGGGCGAGATCCGGCTACGGCTGCTGCTGGACCGGACGCTGGTGTGCGAGGTGTGGGACGCGGGCCTGGTGCAGCCGCGCCGGCGCCGCGCGAGGGACACCGACGAGGGCGGCCGTGGTCTCCAGCTGGTCGGCCTGCTCTCCGCCGCCTGGGGCTCACGCCGGACACCACGCGGCAAGACGGTCTGGTTCGAACTCCCGCTCCCGGACGGCGGATCCGGCCTGGCGGACCCGGCGGAGGCGTTGCTGAGCCTGTTCTAGGGACAGTCGTCCGCAGAATGGCAGAACGGCGGAACGGCGGAACGGCAGAACGGCGGAACGGCAGAAAACGGCAGACGGTAGAACTGCAGAGCGTTCGGACCGGTGGGCTTCAGAACAGCCCGCCGTCCACCCTCCGCCGCCCCCGCGTCGCGGGCCCGCCGAAACAGGCAGGTCCCCGAGGTGCGCCCCGGTCGCCGGGCGCGTCCCCGAGGAGGACCCCGCCCAGCAGCGCCCCGGCCAGACCGCCGCCGAAGGGACCGCCGTACGGATTCCCGTACGCCCGTACGTCCTGCCAGGCCAGCCGCCTGGCCTCGTGGGCCAGGGCGTCGGCGCGCCGGGCCTCCGGGAGGGAGGAGTTCTCCTGGGCGAGGGCGAAGTGCCGTTCCGCCTCCGCCAGCCGGGTCCGCGCCTCCCCGGCCACGGCCCCCCGGTGTGTCGTGACGAAGCCGATCGCCTCGATCACCGCGCCGCGGGCCGTCAGCAGGGCCCCGTCCAGCAGGTCGGCGGCGTACGGGCCGGGCAGCGGGCCACCCGCCTCCGTCGTGGCCCGGACGAGCCGCCGCAGGGCGTCGAGGGGGTCGTACGGCCCGACGGTCACCTCCCGTCGCACCTCCGCCACGGTCGCCGCGGCGCTGCGGTCCCTGGGGGCGCCGCCCTGCCCGAGCGCCGCCTCCGCCTCCGCGAGCAGGGCGGGCAGCCGCTCCTCGGCCGAGGCCAGTTCGGTGGCCAGCCGGTCCACGCCGGTCACGAAGACGTCCGCCTGGTGCACGGCCCCCTCCGCCGCCCGCAGATGGACCGCCGCCGTCCCGTGGGCGCCCACGTCCGCGGACTGCCGCGCCCGGTTGAGCTGCGCCGTGGCGAACACCAGCCGGTCCTTGGCCTGTTCGACATGGCCCGCGACGGGCAGACAGGCGGCCGGGCCGTACCGCTCGCGCAGCCGGTCGAGGGCCGCGTCCACGCCCGGCACCCGGCCGGCCAGCTCCCGGAAGCGGGCCTCGGCGAACTCGAGCGCCCCCGTCGGGCCCTGCTCCAGCGCCCGCAGTTGATCGAACGCGGCCGCCTCCGTGTCCAGGAGCCGTCCCGCCGCCGTACACAGCGCGATGATCTCCTCCAGGGCACCCCGCTCCTCGTCGGCGGGCAGGCCGGACGCGTCGTCGAGCCACTGCCGCAGCCGGAACGCCACGGCCAGCCCTCCCCGCGCGGACTCCAGCGCCTCCGTGAAGGGCCGCGCGGCCTCCTCGCCCAGCCAGCCCACGACGAACCCGAGCTCCTCGGTACTCGTCCGTACGCAGTCGTCGGTCTCGACCAGCGACCGCTGTCCCAGCCGGTCGAGTTCGGCCGGCGACGGGGCCTTTGCCCCGGCCCCGCCGCCCGGTGTCGTCCGTGTCCTGGCCCGCCGCGAGCGCCGTACGAACGAGAACGCGGCGAGCGCGCCCGCCGTCCCCACGGCGAGCAACGGCAGCACCAGGTCCCCGGTGGACGTCTCGTCCTCGCCGGGCTGGGCCACCCGCGCCGGAGCGGTCACGGCCGGACCGGCGGTGAGGCCGGGGTGCGGCGAGGGGCCCTGCTGGGGCCCGACCGCGCCCGTCGCCCAGGGCAGTACGAGCCACCCCACGGCAGCCATCCCGCCGAGCACGGCATGCGCCACCCGCACACCTCGGTGCGAAGCGGCGCTCTCCATCCGGCACCGGCTGAGGGACGAGGTCACGTTTGGGAGGGTATGTCCATTTACCCGACCTCGCGACCGGGATACAGCAGGTCAGGGGCGCCCCGGAACGCGCCCCAAGGGGTGGCTGCCGGAGGGGGAGGGTGCCATGATCGGCGCGGCGTGACGTGGGCGCGCGGGGGAGCGCGAGGCGGAGAGGCGGGGGAATGTACGTCCTGACGGGTGTGCTCATGGCGCTGTGGGTGCTCGCGGCGGTACCGGCCGTCGCGGCGATCCGCACGGGGTGGCTGCTGCCGTGGCTGCGACGCCGTACCCACCGGCCCCGGATGTGGGGGTACGCGACACTGCTCGGCAACACGGGCGCGTGCCTGGTCCTGTACGGGTTCGTGGTCGACGGCCGGTTCGCGAGCGACCTGTTGTTCGGTGCCGGGATCCTGCTGGTCGTCACGGGCGCGGTACTCGAGTTCCGCACCTCGCGCCCGCGCGGGAGGTGAACCTGCGCACGGGGCACGGGGGCACGGGTGAGCGTGGCCGTGCCGACCGTCACGGCGACGGCCGCGATGGGGGTCGCGGCGGCCCACCGTCGGCCGGCTGCACCGCGCTCCCGATCGCGGGCACGGCGGCCTACCCCGTGGAACCGGCCCTCCAGATGCTCGCCCAGCGCCCTGGCCGTACCCCCTGGGCGCGCACTACGACGACCGCCTCCTGATCTTCGAGCCCAGCCACACCAGCGGGTCGTACTTGCGGTCCACGGCCCGCTCCTTCAGGGGGATCAGGGCGTTGTCCGTGATCTTGATGCCCTCGGGGCAGACCTCCGTACAGCACTTGGTGATGTTGCAGTAGCCGAGGCCGTGCTCGTCCTGGGCCGTGGCCTTGCGGTCGAGACCCGACTCGGCGGCCGCGTCCAGCGGGTGCATGTCCAGCTCCGCCACCCGCATCAGGAACCGCGGCCCCGCGAACACGGGCTTGTTCTCCTCGTGGTCGCGCACCACATGGCACGTGTCCTGGCACAGGAAGCACTCGATGCACTTGCGGAACTCCTGCGAGCGGTCCACGTCCTCCTGCATCATCCGGTACTCGCCCGGGCCGACCCCCTCCGGAGGGACGAAGGACGGGACCTCCCGCGCCTTGGAGTAGTTGAACCCGACGTCCGTCACCAGGTCGCGCACCACCGGGAACGCCCGCAGCGGGGTGACCGTGATCGTCTCGTCCCGGCCGAACACCGACATCCGCGTCATGCACATCAGCCGCGGCCGCCCGTTGATCTCCGCGGAGCACGAACCGCACTTGCCCGCCTTGCAGTTCCAGCGGACCGCCAGATCGGGGGCCTGGGTGGCCTGGAGGCGGTGGATGATGTCGAGGACCACCTCGCCGTCGTTCACCTCGACCTTGAAGTCCTCCAGGCCGCCCCCCTGCACGTCCCCGCGCCACACCTTGAAGTGGGCCGTGTAGCTGCTCATTCGTACAGCTCCTCTTCGGCGAGGTACTTGACCAGCTCCTCCTTGTCGAAGAGGGCGAGCAGGTCGGGGCGGATGGGGTCGGTGGTCTCGCGGACGAGATCGATCTGGCCGTGGACCGGGTCGGTCGCCGCCAGTCCGCCCGTCGGGTCGGTCAGCGTGCACAGCAGGTTGATGCTGCGCCACCTGCGGTCCATCGTCGGGTGGTCCTCGCGGGTGTGACCGCCCCGCGACTCCTGGCGCTCCAGCGCCGCCCGCGCCACACACTCGCTGACCAGCAGCATGTTCCGCAGGTCGAGCGCGAGATGCCAGCCCGGGTTGAACTGGCGGTGCCCCTCCACCCCGGCCCGTCGCGCCCGTACCCGCAGCTCGGCGAGTTTCTCCAGCGCCTGCTTCATCTCGGGCTCGCGGCGGATGATGCCGACCAGGTCGTTCATCGACTGCTGGAGCTCCTGGTGGAGGGTGTACGGGTTCTCCGCCGGGCGTCCGTCCTCCTCGCCGGGCGCGGGACCCTCGGCCGAGAACGGGCGCAGGGCCTCCGCGGCCGCCGCGTCGACCTGGATCTCGTCCACGGGTGGCCGTGCGCCCGCAAGCCCGGCCGCGTACTCGGCCGCGTGCCGGCCCGCCCGGCGCCCGAACACCAGCAGGTCGGAGAGCGAGTTGCCGCCGAGGCGGTTGGAGCCGTGCATACCGCCCGCCACCTCGCCGGCCGCGTACAGGCCGGGCACCCCGCGCGCCGCCGCCGTGTCCGACTCGACCGCGATACCGCCCATCACGTAGTGGCAGGTCGGCCCGACCTCCATCGGCTCGGCGGTGATGTCGACGTCGGCCAGCTCCTTGAACTGGTGGTACATGGAGGGCAGCCGGCGCCGGATGACCTCGGCGGGCATACGGGTCGAGACGTCCAGGAAGACGCCGCCGTGCGGGGAGCCGCGGCCCGCCTTCACCTCGGCGTTGATCGCCCGCGCCACCTCGTCACGGGGGAGCAGCTCCGGAGGCCGCCGGTTGTGGTCCGGGTCCTCGTACCAGCGGTCGCCCTCCTCCTCCGACTCGGCGTACTTCTCCTTGAAGACGTCGGGGACGTAGTCGAACATGAACCGCTTGCCCTCGGAGTTCTTCAGGACCCCGCCGTCGCCGCGCACCGACTCGGTGACGAGGATGCCCTTCACCGACGGCGGCCAGACCATGCCCGTCGGATGGAACTGCACGAACTCCATGTTCAGCAGCGGCGCGCCCGCGAGCAGCGCCAGCGCGTGCCCGTCGCCCGTGTACTCCCACGAGTTCGACGTGACCTTGAAGGACTTGCCGATACCGCCGGTGGCGATCACGACGGCCGGGGCCTCCAGGACGAAGAAACGGCCCGACTCGCGGTCGTAGGCGAAGACGCCGCTCACCCGTGAGCCGTCCTTGAGCACCCGGGTGACCGTGCACTCCTGGTACACCTTCAGCCGGGACTCGTAGTCGCCCGTCTCCCGGTGGTCCTCCTGCTGGAGCGACACGATCTTCTGCTGGAGCGTCCGGATCAGCTCCAGGCCGGTGCGGTCGCCGACATGGGCCAGGCGCGGGTACTCGTGCCCGCCGAAGTTGCGCTGCGAGATCCGGCCGTCCTTCGTACGGTCGAACAGAGCGCCCCACGTCTCCAGCTCCCACACCCGCTGGGGGGCCTCCTGCGCGTGGAGCTCGGCCATCCGCCACTGGTTGAGGAACTTGCCGCCGCGCATGGTGTCGCGGAAGTGGACCTGCCAGTTGTCGCCCGCGTTGACATTGCCCATGGCGGCCGCGATACCGCCCTCGGCCATCACCGTGTGGGCCTTGCCGAACAACGACTTGCAGATCACGGCCGTACGGGCACCGCGTTCGCGCGCCTCGATGGCGGCGCGCAGTCCGGCGCCGCCCGCGCCCACCACGACGACGTCCCACTCCTGCCGGTCGACCACGGACATCAGAACAACCTCGGATCGTCGAAGGCGCCGGACGCGACCAGATAGACGTAGAAGTCGGCGAGCGCCACGCTCACCAGGGACGCCCACGCCAGCTGCATGTGCCGGGCGTTGAGCTTCCCGACCCACTGCCACATCCGGTAGCGCACGGGATGCTTGGAGAAGTGCTTGAGCTTGCCGCCGACGATGTGCCGGCAGGAGTGGCAGGAGAGCGTGTACGCCCAGATCAGCACGATGTTGATCAGGAACACGATCGTGCCGAGGCCCATGTGGCCCCACTCGTAGTTCTCGTCGCGGAAGGCGAGCACGGTGTCGTACGTGAGGATCCCGGCGACGAGGATCGCGGCGTAGAAGAAGTACCGGTGGATGTTCTGCAGGATCAGCGGGAAGCGGGTCTCGCCGGTGTACTTCTGGTGGGGCTCGGCGACCGCGCAGGCGGGCGGTGACGCCCAGAAGCCCCGGTAGTAGGCCTTGCGGTAGTAGTAGCAGGTCAGACGGAAGCCGAGCGGGAAGATCAGGATGATGATCGCGGGGGAGATGCCCCACCAGCTGCCGAAGATCTCCCAGTTGGGCCCCGCGTGCATGGGCTCGCACCGCTCGGCCAGACAGGGCGAGTAGAACGGCGAGACGTAGGGCGCCGCGTAGTAGTCCGCGTCGGCGAAGGCCCGCCATGTCGAGTAGACGATGAAGGCGAGCAGCCCGGCCGCCGTGGCGGCGGGCGCCAGCCACCAGCGGTCCGTCCGCAGATGCGGGGCGGTGATCGCGGCGCGTGTACGGGTGCGTACGCCGCCGCTGTTCAGATGTGGTTCCGTACCAGTGGCCAACTTGGAACGCGCCTTTCTGCTTCAAGGCTCGGTTCGCCTCCGGGGCGCGGCTGCCTCGATCCGCGCCCGGCGGCGCGTGACGGTCGCGAGGCCGGCGTGCCCCCGCGGCTCACTCGCCGGTGGGGGACGGCGCTCGGTGATCAGGGCGCGTGGCGGTCGCGCGCACCCAGGCCCTCGTCGTCCGAGTCCGTCCACAGCGTGCTGTCGTACGGGGTGTCGGGGATGGTGACGAGATCGGGGCGCCGGGGCTGCCCGAGCCCGGGTGCCGCCTCGCGCAGCAGCGCCAGGCTCTCGCGCAGGTGATCGGCGTCGGTGCGGACCCGGCGCATCTCCAGCCCGCCGCCGCCCAACTGCTGTTCCAGACGGCCCACGGACCGGAACAGGTCGTCGAGACAACGCTGGACCGATGTCAGTTCATCGTGCACGGACATGACGTGACCTCACTTCCGCGGGCGTCGGACCCTGGGTGGCGACGTTCATGCGCCTGCGAGTGTTGCGCGTCACACAAGCCGCTGTGAAGGCATGTGCACGGATTGGCGGATCGCAACCCTCCGAACGCGCCGCCCCGTGCCCCGGGCGCGCCCCGCCAAACACGGAACCGTTGCGCCACACGGGTGGGCCTGGCCCCGCCTCTCGCCGTGTCGCCGCGTTCATATGTGTTTTCTCGCCTTCAGTGGGTCCATCCGGCTGATCTGTCCGATCAGCTCTATATCGCCCCAATATACCCCGAAAGTGATCATAGGCGGCCTTGTCCTCCGCGGCGGCAGCGGCGGAGCGATACGGCGACCCTCGGAGGTGGCAGTGGTGTCCCACGACCGCGTCGGACCGCGCGCTGTGCTGCGCTCGGCCGCGTTCCTTGCCGCGGGCGTGCTCGCGGTACCCGTGCTCGCCGGGTGCAGCGAGGAGGATCCGGCGGGCAAGGCCCTCGTCGGACAGGACATCGCGCCCGCCGCACGCGACCGGATCGCCGACGGGGGCACCCTGCGCTGGGCCGTGGACTCCGTCCCCGAGACGCTGAACGCCTACCAGGCGGACGCCGACGCGACCACCATGCGGGTCGCCGGTGCCGTACTGCCGTCGATGTACCGGATGGACGCGAACGGCCGTCCCGAGCGCAACGCCCCGTACCTGGAGTCCGCCGAGATCGTCGAGCGCGAACCCCGGCAGGTCGTCCTCTACAAGCTCCACCAGGAGGCCGTCTGGAGCAACGGCCGGGAGATCGGGGCCGCCGACTTCGCCGCCCAGTGGCGCGCCCTGTCCGGCAAGGACTCCGCGTACTGGACGGCCCGCAACGCCGGCTACGACCGGATCGAGAAGGTCGAGCGCGGGGCCGGCAACCTCGAGGTGCGGGTCACCTTCCGCAAGCCGTACGCCGACTGGAGATCGCTGTTCTCGCCGCTGTACCCCAAGGAGGTGACGGGCACCCCGGACGCCTTCAACGACGGTGCGCGGCGCAAGCTCGCCCTCACCGCCGGCCCCTTCGCACTCAAGCGCGTCAGCCGCGCGGACGGCGAGATCACCCTGACCCGCGACTCGCACTGGTGGGGCCGCCCCGCGAAGCTGGAGCAGCTGGTGCTGCGCTCCGTGCCCCGCGAGGACCGGGCCGAGGCGCTGGCCGGCGGCAAGGTCGACATCGCGGAGATCAGTCCGCAGGACGCCCGGCGGATCACCGCCGCCGCACGGGAACAGGGCCGCAAGGGCGCCCTGCCCTCCCGCGGTGCCAGTGCCTCGCTCGACGCCGCCGGGGCCCCGCGCCCCCGGGCGGTCGCCCACGGCTCCGACGCGAAGGGCGCGGGCGAGAAGGTCCTCGCCCGCGCGAAGCGGAGCGGGGCGCTCGCCGCTCAAGCCCGGCGGCGGGCCGCCCTGAGCGACTTCGTGGTCCGCAAGTCCCTGGAACCCGCGTACACCCAGCTCGCCCTCAACGGTTCCGATGGCCCCCTCGCCGACGAGCGCGTCCGCCGGGCCGTGGCCCGTGCTCTCGACCGCAAGGAGCTCGCCCGCCTCGTCCTGAAGCCGCTCGGACTGCCCGCCATCCCCGTCGGCAGCCATCTCGCCCTCGCCGGCCAGGCGGCGTACGCCGACAGCAGCGGCGCCCTCGGCGACAAGGACACCGAGGAGGCGCAGGCCCTGCTCGCCGACGCCGGGTGGGTGAAGGGCGGCCCGGTCAAGGAACCGAAGAAGAAGGCGGCCGGGGCCGAGGCCACGCAGGACGCCGGAACCGACGACTCGGGGAGCGACGACGGGACGTACGGCCCGGGCGGCGAGGACGGGACGTACATCGTCGGCGGGGACGACAAGCCGTACGTCTACCGGGAGATCGTGAAGAGGGACAGGGCGCGGCAGAAGGAGCGGGAGCGGCAGGAGAGGGAGCGGGAGAGGCAGCGGGAGAGGGAGCTGGGACAGGACGGCAAGGCCGGTGAGGACGGGTTCCGAAACCTCGCCCGGGACGGCGTGCGGTTCCCGTACCAGGACGGGCGGGGCGGTGCCCCCGGCGCCTACGCCCCGCGGGGCACCGCCGCGCCCGCCCGCGCCGCGAGCGGCCCGCTCGCCAAAGACGGCAAGGCGCTCACCCTGCGGTTCGTGCTGCCGTCCGGGGCCGGCTCGGAGTCGCTGCGGGCCGTGGGCAAGCGCATCGCGCGGATGCTGGAGCGCGTGGGGATCCGGACGAAGATCGTCCAGGTCCCGGACGACAGCTACTTCAAGGACCATGTCGCGAACGGCCAGTACGACCTCGCGCTGTACTCCTGGCCCGCCTCCGCCTATCCCGCCACCGATGCCCGCCCCATCTACTCCAAGCCCGTCCCGGGGGCGGACGGCTCCCTGAGCGTCGAGCAGAACTACACGCGCGTCGGCACCGACCGGGTCGACCAGCTCTTCGACCAGGCCGTCTCCACGCTCAACGAGGGCGAGTCCCGCTCCCTGATCCGCAAGGCCGACGCCCGTATCTGGGCCGCGGCCGGGTCCATCCCCCTGTACCAGCGCCCCCAGCTCACGGCCGTGAAGCGGAACCTCGTGAACGCCGGTTCCTTCGGCTTCCGGACACCGGTCTACGAGGACATGGGCTTCCTCAAGAAGGGCGCGCGGCCGGCGGCGGGCCCGACGGCCCGTCACTGAGCCGCCCGGCCGCCTCGAGAAGGACTCAGCCGCCTCAAGAAGGGCTCAAACCGCTTGTTCCGCCCGCACGACGGGCGGCACCATGGCGCGACTGCTGATCATCACGCGGTCGCGCCATGCGGCCGTACGGGGGAAGAGGAGCCGACGTATGCGCGGTGCTGTACGGGGGGCCCGCACGGCGGGACTGGCCGCCGCTGTCCTGCTGTCGGGCCTGACGGCCTGCACCAGCGGCGACGGGGACGGGGCCGGGGCCGGGGCATGTACGGACGGCACGTACGCCTGGTCCGGCGTTCGCCGCTGGGAGAAGCTGACCCAGCTCGCCGATCCGATCACGATCAAGAAGAAGACCGCCTTCTACTCGGCCCGTCTCGATCCCGTCGACGACACCGTGTACCGGCCGACGGTGACCGGCGCCCCCGAGGGGGTCGGCGCGGGAGGCGTGATCAAGGCGCTGGGCAGGCACCTGAAGGTCGAGGAGCCCCTCGCGGGCCCGGGCGAGGTGGAGCGTCCGCAGGACGAGAGCTACTACGAGTCGGGGACCGGGGATCTCAAGGGCTCGTACTACTCCTGGGGAGCGATCGGCCTGGTCGAGGCCGGCTTCACGTACACCTGTGGCGACGGCGAGCCGGTCGAGGGCCGAGTGCGGACCTGGGAGACGACCATCGGGGGCTTCCTGCCGTGCTCCGAGCCCTCGGAGGGCGAGGCAGGGCGCGTTGCCGCCCGCAAGGTGTGCCCGCCCGGCTCCCGCGCGTCCAAGGAAGCTGCCTGACCTGCACCGACGTAGCCCGTCGGAGCCCGGTCCCGGCGCACCCGTACCATGGGGAGAGGCCGTGGCGTGTTCAGCCCGGCAGGGTCTGCGGGACGGATGAGTCCGCGAGGCCTTCCTCACACCCCGGGAGATTCGCCGCACCATGGCTGCGTCCATTCAGCGCCACGACATCCGCAATGTCGCCATCGTCGCCCACGTCGACCACGGCAAGACGACCATCGTCGACGCCATGCTCAAGCAGGCCGGCGCCTTCGCCGCGCACCAGCTCGACTCCGTCGACGACCGCATGATGGACTCGAACGACCTGGAGCGTGAGAAGGGCATCACGATCCTCGCCAAGAACACCGCGGTGAAGTACCACCCGAAGGCCGGCGGGGACCCCATCACGATCAACATCATCGACACCCCCGGCCACGCCGACTTCGGTGGTGAGGTCGAGCGCGGTCTGTCGATGGTCGACGGGGTCGTCCTCCTCGTCGACGCCTCCGAGGGCCCGCTGCCGCAGACCCGCTTCGTACTGCGCAAGGCGCTCCAGGCCCGCCTCCCCGTCATCCTGTGCATCAACAAGACGGACCGCCCCGACGCCCGTATCGACGAGGTCGTCAACGAGGCGTACGACCTGTTCCTGGACCTGGACGCCGACGAGGACCAGATCGAGTTCCCGATCGTCTACGCCTGCGGCCGTGACGGCATCGCGTCCCTGACCAAGCCCGAGGACGGCACCGTCCCCTCGGACTCCACCAGCCTGGAGCCCTTCTTCTCCACGATCCTGGAGCACATCCCGGCCCCGACGTACGACGAGGAAGCCCCGCTCCAGGCCCACGTCACCAACCTGGACGCCGACAACTTCCTCGGCCGTATCGCGCTGCTGCGCGTGCAGCAGGGCGAGTTGAAGAAGGGCCAGACGGTCGCCTGGATGAAGCGTGACGGCTCCGTCGCCAACGTCCGCATCAGCGAGCTGATGATGACCGAGGCGCTGACCCGCAAGCCGGCGGAGAAGGCCGGGCCCGGTGACATCTGCGCCGTCGCCGGTATCCCGGACATCATGATCGGTGAGACGCTCGCCGACCCCGAGAACCCCGTCGCCCTCCCGCTCATCACGGTGGACGAGCCCGCGATCTCCATGGTCATCGGCACCAACACCTCGCCGCTGGTCGGCCGTGGCGGCTCCGGCAAGGGCGCCGACAACAAGGCGGCGGTCAAGGACCGCAAGGTGACCGCCCGTCAGGTCAAGGACCGCCTCGACCGCGAGCTCGTCGGCAACGTCTCCCTCCGAGTCCTGGAGACCGAGCGGCCGGACGCCTGGGAAGTCCAGGGCCGTGGCGAGCTGGCCCTCGCGATCCTCGTCGAGACCATGCGCCGGGAGGGCTACGAGCTCACCGTCGGCAAGCCGCAGGTCGTCACCAAGGACGTCGACGGCAAGGTGTACGAGCCGGTCGAGCGCATGACGATCGACGTGCCCGAGGAGCACATGGGCGCCGTCACGCAGCTGATGGGCGTCCGCAAGGGCCGTATGGACAACATGTCCAACCACGGCTCGGGCTGGGTGCGCATGGAGTTCGTCGTGCCCTCCCGCGGACTCATCGGCTTCCGGACCGAGTTCCTGACCCAGACCCGCGGCACGGGCATCGGCCACTCCATCCACGAGGGCTTCGAGCCCTGGTTCGGCGCCCTCCAGACCCGTAACAACGGTTCCCTGGTGGCCGACCGCGCCGGCTCCGTCACCGCGTTCGCGATGACGAACCTCCAGGAGCGCGGCGTGCTCTTCGTCGAGCCGGGCACCGAGGTGTACGAGGGCATGATCGTTGGCGAGAACTCGCGCTCCGACGACATGGACGTGAACATCACCAAGGAGAAGAAGCTCACCAACATGCGGTCCTCCACGGCCGATGTGACGGAGTCGATCGTCCCGCCGCGCAAGCTCTCCCTGGAGCAGTCCCTGGAGTTCTGCCGGGACGACGAGTGCGTCGAGGTGACTCCGGAGGCCGTGCGGATCCGCAAGGTCAGCCTGGACCAGCGCGAGCGCGCCCGGGCGGCGAGCCGCGCCAAGCACGGCTGACGGCTGCTCCCGAGCGGTTCGCTCAGCCGTCTCACCGACGGAATTCCCATGGACGGCCCGGTCGCCGCGGACAGCGGCGACCGGGCCGTCGTGCGTGTTCTCGCCCGAACCGGGTAAGGCGCCGGTAAGGCGTAGGGAAAACCCTTCATTGTCGAAGAAGGGTCTGTGGCACTTGGCTGATTCGCACTACTCTTCAGTACGCACAGGTTTCTCCAAGGTCATGGCGGTACGCCACATGGCCGTCGCCGCGCCATCATCTGACGGTGGGACAGCGGCAGGAGCGCGCCGACCGCACGGAGAGAGGATCTCTGTGCCGGGAACGGGCGGGCGAGCCGATGCTCCCCCGCATGGCGGCGGGCATGTCCGCAACTGATTTTTCTCATTCTTGCGTCCGTAATTCGGACACCTGCGACCGATAAACGTGTAACAAGTCCGTTTCGCAGGGATCTTTCACCAAACCCTTTGTCCGGATTTTGGACAGAGTATGCGTCAGGTGTGATCGAACCGAGACCTTATGAGTGTGGCCGGGCGCTGGCCCATGGCAGATAGTTAGGCGCGTAGAGCTCGGATCAATGGGTCATGCGCGATGGGGAGCGCCGACTCACGAGCACACTGAGGCGCTTAATCCTGGTCGGCGTTGGGGTCGACGGGATTACCTGTGCCTCCATCAGCAGTGAACAAGTGGACTCATGAGGAGGAGCCCATGCGTGGTGCCAAGAGCGCCAAGTGGGTCGCGGGTGCAATAACGGTCGCTCTGGCTGCCACCGCCTGTGGCGGCAGTGGTGGAGAGGACAGCGAGGGCAACAAGGGCTCCGGCCCCGCGGGTTACGTCTCGATCGACGTCGGCGAGCCGCAGCGGCCGCTGATCCCGGCCGACACCAACGAGAGCAACGGCTCGTACGTCATCCAGTCCCTGTTCACCCAGCTGCTGGACTTCGATGCCAAGGGTGAGATCGTCTACACGAACGCCGAGTCCGTGGAGACCCAGGACTCGAAGACCTGGACGGTCAAGCTGAAGTCGGGCTGGAAGTTCCACAACGGCGAGGCCGTGACGGCCAAGTCGTATGTCGACGCCTGGAACTGGTACGCCAACATCAAGAACAACCAGCAGAACTCCTTCTGGTTCGCGGACATCAAGGGCTACGACGACGTCCACCCGGAGAAGGGCGACCCGAAGGCCGAGACCATGTCCGGTCTGAAGGTCGTGGACGACACCACCTTCACGATCGAGCTGAAGGACCGGGTCCCGTACTTCAACTACAAGCTGGGCTACGCCACCTGGGCGCCGCTGCCCAAGGTCTTCTACGACGACCCGAAGGCCTTCGGCCAGAAGCCGATCGGCAACGGTCCCTACGAGTTCCAGAAGTGGGACCACAAGAAGCTCATCCAGGTCAAGGCGTTCAAGGACTACCAGGGTCCGAACAAGGCCGAGAACAAGGGCATCCAGTTCAAGAACTACTCGACCCTGGAAGCGGCTTACAAGGACGTCGTCTCCGGCAACCTGGACATCATCCGCCAGGTCGGCCCGACGGACCTGCCGAAGTACAAGCAGGACCTCGGTGACGGCGCCATCGAGCAGCCGTACGCGGCCATCCAGACGCTGGTCCCGGCCTTCTACAGCAAGACGTTCAAGGACATCGACCCCAAGGTCCTCCAGGGTCTGTCCATGGCGATCGACCGTGACACGATCACCAAGACCGTCCTGAACAACACCCGTACGCCGGCGACGAGCTTCACCCCGCCGCAGGTCAAGGGCAACCAGACCCTCGACACGGACATCTTCACGTACGACCCGGCGAAGGCCAAGGAGCTCATCAAGGAGGGCGGTGGCGTTCCGGGTAACAAGTTCACGATCCAGTACAACACCGACGGTGGCCACAAGGAGTGGGTGACCGCGGTCTGCGAGTCCATCCGCAAGGCCACCGGTGTCGACTGCGTGGGCGACCCGAAGCCCGACTTCGCCACGGACCTCGAGGCCCGTGACAACGACGAGGTCAAGGGTATGTACCGTGGTGGCTGGGTCGCCGACTACCCGGTCAACGTGAACTTCATCAAGGAGCTCTACCACACCAAGGCCGAGTCCAACAACGGTCGTTTCTCCGACAAGGAGATCGACGACCTGATGGCCGAGGGTGACAAGGCGTCCTCCCTGGACGAGGCCGTCAAGGCCTACCAGGAGGTCGAGAAGAAGCTCGTCGAGAAGATGCCGGCCATCCCGCTCTGGTACTACCGCATCAACGGCGGCCACGGTGAAGGCGTCGACAACGTGAACGTCGACTTCCACGGTGACATCGAGCTGCCCCAGGTCACCGTCAAGTAAGGAGGCCGCGGGCCTCATCCCACTCGGCCGTTGACCGCCGTCGCCGGTTTCGGCGGCGGCGGAAGGCCGCGGGGGCCGTCCCTCAGGGGCGGCCCCTTCGGCCGTAGCACACCCCTCACGGAGGCACTAATGGGGCGTTATGTCGCGCGGCGACTGCTCCAGATGATCCCGGTGTTCATCGGGTCAACCCTGCTGATCTTCCTGATGATGTACGCCCTGCCCGGCGATCCCGTCAGGGCCCTGATGGGAGATCAGGCGTTCGACCCGGCGGTCGTCGCCAACATCAGAAAGGACCTCGGGCTCGACCAGCCCATCCTGCAGCAGTACGCCAACTATCTGGGCGGCCTGTTCCAGGGCGACTTCGGTACGGAGATCGGGAGCCAGCGTCCCGTCGCCGACATCATCGCCGACGCGTTCCCGGTCACGATCCGGCTCACGCTGTTCGCGTTCGCCTTCACGGTCTTCGTGGGCGTCGGTCTCGGCATCGTCGCCGGTCTGCGCCCCGACACCCTGCAGGACCGCGGACTGCTGACCCTGACCCTGGTCCTGATCTCGATGCCTTCCTTCGTGCTGGGCTTCCTCATGCAGTACCTGTTCGCCTTCCAGTGGCAGCTCACCACGCCGACGGTGCGTGACTCCATGAACTTCGGCGAACTCATGCTGCCGGCCATCGTGCTGGGTTCCCTCTCACTCGCCTACGTCGCGCGGCTCACGCGCACCTCGATGGCGGAGAACCTGCGCGCCGACTACATGCGGACGGCGGTCGCCAAGGGCCTGCCGAAGCGCCGGATCGTCGGTGTGCACCTGATGCGCAACTCCCTGATCCCCGTGGTCACCTTCCTCGGCACCGACATCGGCAACCTGATGACGGGCGCCATCGTCACCGAGGGCATCTTCAACGTGAAGGGCGTCGGCAACGCCATCTACGAGGCGCTCATCCGCCGCGAGGGCGCGACCGTCGTCGGCATCGCCTCGCTGATCGTCCTCGTCTACCTGGCCACCAGCCTGCTCGTCGACCTGCTGTACGCGGTCCTGGACCCGAGGATCCGGTATGCCTGAGAAGACCGCCGAAAAGCACGTGACCGACAAGGCTCCCGCGCCGGGCGCCGTCGCCGAGGCGGGCCCCGCGCCCGCGAAGGCACGCAGCCTCTGGTCCGACGCCTGGCACGACCTGCGGCGCAACCCCATGTTCCTGGTGTCCTCCGCGCTCATCGCGCTGCTGCTCGTCATGACCTTCGCGCCGGGCCTGTTCACCAGTGCCTCGCCGCGCGACGCCGACCTGGCCGAGCACTACCTCCAGCCGCCGAACTGGGGCCACTTCTTCGCCCCCGACTGGCTCGGATACGACGGCCAGGGCCGCTCGATCTACGCGCGCATCGTCTACGGCGCCCGTGCCTCGATCCTCGTCGGCGTCGGGGTCACCGTCCTGGTGACCATTCTCGGCACCTTCATCGGCATGATCGCCGGTTACTTCGGCGGCTGGATCGACAGCCTGCTGTCCCGCCTCACCGACGTGTTCTTCGGCATCCCGTTCCTGCTGGGCGCCCTGGTCGTCCTCACGACGTTCGAGAACCGCACCGTCTGGGTGGTGATCCTGGCCCTCGCCTTCCTCGGCTGGACCCAGATCGCCCGGGTGGCCCGGGGCGCCGTGATCACCGTCAAGCAGGCCGACTACGTGGTCGCCGCCAAGGCGCTCGGCGCCTCGACCGGCCGCATCCTGATGAAGCACATCCTGCCGAACGCCCTCGCGCCCATCATCGTCGTCGCGACCATCGCCCTGGGCGGTTACATCGCAGCCGAGGCGACGCTCTCCTTCCTCGGCGTCGGCCTCGCCGAGCCGGCGGTGTCGTGGGGCCTCGACGTGTCCACCGGCCGCGAGCAGCTGCGCAACGCGCCGTTCACGCTGATCATCCCGTCCGTGATGGTCTCGATCACGGTGCTCTCGTTCCTCATGTTCGGCGATGCGGTACGCAACGCCCTCGACCCCAAGCTGCGCTGAGGGAGGCGTACGTGACCATCATCGACGAAACGGCGGACATCCCCGCGCCGCGCGGCTCGGAGGACCACACCGGTCCGCTGCTCGAAGTCCGCGACCTGCACGTGGAGTTCCACACCCGCGACGGCGTCGCCAAGGCCGTCAACGGCGTCAACTACTCCGTCGACGCGGGCGAGACCCTCGCCGTGCTCGGCGAGTCCGGCTCCGGCAAGTCCGTGACCGCGCAGGCGGTCATGGGCATCCTCGACATGCCGCCCGGCCGTATCCCCAAGGGGGAGATCCTCTTCCGCGGCCAGGACATGCTCAAGATGTCCGGCGAGGAGCGGCGGAAGATCCGCGGCCGCAGGATCGCCATGATCTTCCAGGACGCGCTGTCCTCGCTCAACCCGGTGCTCTCCGTCGGGTACCAGCTCGGCGAGATGTTCCGCGTGCACGAGGGCCTCTCCAAGAAGGAGGCCAAGGCCAAGGCCATCGAGATGATGGACCGGGTGAAGATCCCGGCGGCCGCCGCGCGCGTGAACGACTACCCGCACCAGTTCTCCGGCGGTATGCGCCAGCGCATCATGATCGCCATGGCGCTGGCCCTGGAGCCGGACCTGATCATCGCCGACGAGCCCACCACGGCCCTCGACGTGACGGTCCAGGCCCAGGTGATGGACCTGCTCGCGGAGCTTCAGCGCGAGTACCACATGGGGCTCATCCTGATCACCCACGACCTCGGCGTGGTCGCCGACGTCGCGGACAAGATCGCGGTGATGTACGCCGGCCGGATCGTCGAGCGCGCTCCGGTGCACGAGCTGTACAAGCGCCCGGCGCACCCGTACACCAAGGGGCTCCTGGACTCGATCCCGCGCCTGGACCAGAAGGGCCAGGAGCTGTACGCGATCAAGGGGCTGCCGCCCAACCTGACGCGCATCCCCAGCGGCTGCGCGTTCAACCCGCGGTGCCCGCAGGCCCAGGACATCTGCCGTACGGACATCCCGCCCCTGCACGGCGTCACCGAGCAGGACGGCACCGAGCTGCCCGGCCGCGCCTCGGCGTGCCACTTCTGGAAGGAGACGATCCATGGCTGAGCTCAGCAAGACCGATGGGCAGGACGAGGCCATGCCGAACGTCTCCGAGGTGGAGGTCGTCGACGCGCACACCGAGGCGGAGGCCGTGGCGGCGATCGAGGCCCCGGTCGAGCGCGGAGAGCCGATCCTCCAGGTGCGCGACCTGGTGAAGCACTTCCCCCTCACCCAGGGCATCCTGTTCAAGAAGAAGATCGGTGCGGTCAAGGCGGTCGACGGGATCTCCTTCGACCTGTACCAGGGCGAGACCCTCGGTATCGTCGGCGAGTCGGGCTGCGGCAAGTCGACGGTCGCCAAGCTGCTGATGAACCTGGAGCGGGCCACCGCGGGCGAGATCTTCTACAAGGGCCAGGACGTCACCAGGCTGTCCGGGCGCGCCCTGAAGGCCGTACGCCGGAACATCCAGATGGTGTTCCAGGACCCGTACACCTCCCTCAATCCCCGTATGACGGTGGGCGACATCATCGGTGAGCCCTTCGACATCCACCCTGAGGTGGCCCCCAAGGGCGACCGGCGCCGGAGGGTCCAGGAGCTGCTGGACGTCGTCGGTCTCAACCCCGAGTACATCAACCGGTACCCGCACCAGTTCTCCGGCGGTCAGCGCCAGCGCATCGGTATCGCGCGGGGGCTGGCGCTCAACCCGGAGATCATCATCTGCGACGAGCCGGTGTCCGCGCTGGACGTGTCGGTGCAGGCGCAGGTCATCAACCTGATGGAGCGTCTGCAGGACGAGTTCAACCTCTCCTACGTCTTCATCGCCCACGACCTGTCGATCGTCCGGCACATCTCCGACCGGGTGGGTGTGATGTACCTCGGCAAGATGGCCGAGATCGGTACGGACACGCAGATCTACGACCACCCGACGCATCCGTACACCCAGGCGCTGCTGTCCGCCGTGCCCGTGCCCGACCCGGAGGCGCGCGAGGGCCGGGAGCGGATCATCCTCACCGGTGACGTGCCGTCTCCCGCGGACCCGCCGTCCGGCTGCCGTTTCCGTACGCGGTGCTGGAAGGCGCAGGACAAGTGCGCGGAGGAGGTCCCGCTGCTGGCGGTCCCCGAGCGGTTCCAGGGCGTGGACTCGCCCGCGGCGCACGAGTCGGCGTGCCACTTCGCGGAGGAGAAGGACGTGGTGCACGCGGCGTGAGGTCGCCGTAGTGCCCAATCGCCGGGGCGTCCAGGGCCGACTGGGTCTGGGTGCCCCGGCGGAACTACTCGGTGGGAACGCCGTCGTCCGGGGTCAGCGCGACGACGGCGACTGTGGGTGGCGGCGGTGCGGGCGTGTATACGTATGCCACCGCCAGCCCCGGCACGCTGCCCCGCGGCTCGATCCTTGTCTTGCGGACCTCGCTGCCGTCCTGGCGGGGTGGCCCGAGCACTACCCCGAGCCTGGGCACCTGCTCCAGCTCCTGCCGCAGCGTCTCCAGTGCCTGCTCGGCTTCAGGGGTTTTCGCCCGTTCGGCAGCCCGCACCGTCACCGCGGCGATCACGCCACTCATCGGCCCGGGGCCCCCCGCTTCAGGAGTCCCGCGAGGTCGATGCCCTCCTGCACGGCAATGTCGAAGTCGGGATCCTGGTAGAGCCGGGCCCTGCCGCGGTAGTCGACGATCACCGCTGCGACAGCACTGAGATCCGTTTCCGACGAGGCCTCCAGCGCGCGCTGAAGATCTGCTTCGAACGACTCCCGGTCGCCGGGGAAGCCATGTCCGGACCGTAGAGCCGCTCGAATGTCCCCGATGGTCTTCAACGGCAGCGCCCGAGGTCCGGGCGTCTCCGCGTACTGTGCGCTCACGATCCTCTACTCCTTGGGTTGACGATGTGCTGCGGGAACCCGGCTGCGACGTGTTCGGCGTCCGGGTCGTACTCCCAGCGCCAGGCCTCTTCGTCCCTCATGCCGTCACACGCCCTCGGCTCGCTCGACCCCGGCCTCCGCGCGCCACGTCGAGGGTCCGGCCGATCTCGGCGGCGATGGCCCGAGCTTCCTCGAGACTCTCGGTGGTGGAGGCACGTGCCTCCAGGGAGCGCAGCCTGGCGGCCCGCTCGGGGTGCCGTTCCAACGCTGCGTACACCGCCCACTGCCCCACGAATCGGCGCATCGGAGCAGCGCTGACCTGCTCGCGTGCCTGCTGGAGCGCCGTGGCACGTTCTGCGTCGAACGTGGGCAGGGCGTCGGGCGCCAGCTGGGAGAGAGCGGCCCGTAGCTCTTCCGGGGTACTGGCCGGCTGGGGTGTGACAGAGTCGCCGGAGCCGGGGTGTGCGGCGGTGCTCATCTGCGGTCTCCTCGGGGCGATGCGGCGGTCTGCCCGCTGTCCGTCAGCGTACCTGCGGGGGTGTGGCGCGGGCTGATCCTGTGGACAGCACATGCCTCGTCCCCGTTCGCCTTCGGTGCGACGCTGAACCACACCGCGTTGCCATGCGGATACTCGCGTACGCCCCACTCGTCCGCGCATGCCTCGACGATCGCGAGTCCCCTCCCGGACTCGGCGTCGTCGCCTCGCTGCGACGGGGCGGGGGTGCCGGTGCCGTGGTCCCAGACCGAGACGGTGAGGGCGTCAGGGGTGTGTTCGACGCTGACGTAGGCGTCGCTGGGGGAGTGGTGGTAGGCGTTGGTGACCAGCTCGGAGGCGAGCAGTTCGACGGTGTCGGCGACACAGCCGAGGCGGGTCGCGCTCAGGATCGCGCGGACGGCGGCTCTGACGACGGAGGCGGCGCGCGGGTCGCGGGGGATGAGGAAACCGTATGACCAGTGGGGACTGGGGAGTTCGTCGGTTTCGGGCGTGCGCATGTGGCAGCCTCCAGGTGTGTGCGTGCTGTGACTGGCGCCATACGTAAGGTAGCGGTGATGGTTGCCAACTCTCAACCTCGTTGCGGAAAGCGTGCGTAGCTGGTTACTTCGAGGGCAGCATCGAGGAGGGTGGAATGGGGCTCAGGGCGAACCCGACGTACCGGCAGCGGAGGTTCGGTGCCGAGGTGCGGGGCATCCGTGAACGTGCTGGATTCACCGCCGCACGCGCGGCGGAGGCGATGGGGATGAATGCCTCCCACATCAGTACGGTCGAGTCGGGAAGAACCGGCCTGTCCGCGGACCGGCTGCATCGGCTCGCGTCAGCTTCTGGTGGCGAACAGGCAACCTATGTGGAAGGGCTCGTCGAACTGGGACAGGCATCCGGAAAGGGATGGTGGACCGAGTACCGAGAGCAACTGCGGCCGTCACTTTTGGACTTGGCGGAGCTTGAGGACAGGGCGGAACGCATCGTCTGCTACGAGCCCATGTTCATTCCCGGCCTGTTCCAGACGCTGGCGTACGCGACGGCCGGCTACCGGGGTGGCTATGCCCTCACCTCGCCCGAACAGCAGGAGAGGGAAGTCGACTTCCGTATGCAGCGACAGTGTGTGCTCACCGGGGAGCGGCCACCGCGCATCCACGCGGTGATCCACGAGGCAGCCCTGCATGTCTCGTGGGGAAGCCCCGAGATCATGCGCGATCAGCTGCTTCGGCTGATCGAGATGGCGCGGCTGCCACACGTGACACTCCAAGTACTCCCGTTCGACGGGCGAGTGGGTTTCGGCACTTCCTTCACGCTGCTGGAACCGGCTGTGCCACAGCTCAGTACGGTCGTCGTCGAGCACGTCGAAAAGGCCCTGTATCTGGGGGAGTCGGAAGCCCTGGCCAGGTATCGCAACTGGTTCGCTAGGCTGTGCGAGGCGGCGTTGCCTCCCGTGGCGGTTGAGGCCGGTACTGGGGCGTTCCTGGCCAAGAACTCCCTTGGATTGGTCCAGCGCCTCCTCTATCCCCTGCTCTAGGAGGATCCACGTGTCCCAGCTCGCGTGGCAGAAGTCGAGCTTCAGCGAACCCGGTGGCGACACCTGCGTAGAGCTCGCCAGCGACCCCGCAGGCCGTGCCCACCTGCGCGAGAGCGACGAGCCGGGCACCGTGGTCGAGACGACCGCCACAGCCCTCGGTGCTCTGCTCCGGGCCGTCAGAGACGGCTCGGCGGACGCTGCTCAGGGCTGATGCCCCGCCGCGTCCGGTGCGCGAACGGGGCTGACTGCTCGGGCGGCTCGGTTGTGAGCCGTACCAGGTGTGGGAGCACAGCCGCAGTCGGCGCCGCGTGCCCACCAAGGGACAGCGATCGGAGGCTTTGGGCCGGCTCCGACGGCCGTGACCTTGCCGTGGAGAGGTCGCCGTGGCCTTCCAGTGACGGCACGTCGCGCGCTCCTGGCCCGAGCAGCACCAGCCGATGAGGGCGAGCAGGGCGGCCGCGAGTGGTTCACGTACCGGTGCGCGTCCGCGCTCGCGCCCAGTGACACGCCACCTG
>NZ_VJZE01000093.1 GCF_009377205.1 Streptomyces phyllanthi | reverse complement strand
TCGCCGAGGTGGCCGACGGTCCGGGGCCGGTCGCCTCGGGGGAGTCCGAGCAGCCCGCCAGCGCCGCCGCCGGGACACCCGCCGCCGTGAGCGCCGTCAGGAAGCGGCGCCTGCTCCAACCGTGTCGCTCCTGGTCCCGCGCCGGTTCACTCGTCACTGGTCGCACCTCGGTCGTCGATCGTCGGTTGCCCCGTCCGTGATCCACCTTGGCGGGTACGGACGCCGAAGCGCAAAGCAGGGCGGTGGGTGTTGCGGGCCACGCAACACCCACCGTGTGAGGTGGCTACCAGTCGCCGTCCCCGACCGCCTTGCCCGGCGCGTCCCCGAGCGGCTTCACCTGGTGGGGCGAGGGCTCCTGCCAGGGCTCGTGGTCGTCGCCCAGCCAGTCGCCGACCGGCTGCACCGCGCCGAGGGTGTCCGTGGGCCGGAGATCCTGTGCGTCCTGGTCGTAGTAGTCGAACCAGGGCAGCCCGGCCCGTGTGTACGCCGCGCGGTTCACGGGCGACGGCGGGGGCGCCTCGCCGGTGATCCTGCGCCACTCGGGCGGGGTGACGAGATGCACGAAGACCCGTCCGGCGGGCTCCTCGACCCAGCTGCCGCGCGGCCAGTCGTCCTTGTAGACCTCCTGGCGCATCGAGCCGCCGACACCGAGACCCATCGCGGCGGGTGCACGGGGCGGGCCGGCCGGGGCGGCGCCCGGCGCGGAAGGAGCCGCGGGAACCGCACCCGGAGCGGGAGGGGCGGCCATGGGGTAGGCCGGGGCCGCGCCCGGAGCGGGAAGGGCACCGCCGTAGGGCACGCCCTTGAACCTCCGCTCCGCGTTCGCGCGCTCCCGCTCCCGCCTGAGCCGCTCCGCCTCGCGCCACTCGGCCAGCTTCGCCTCGTTCAGCGGGAAGGCCTGGAGCTGGATGCCGCCCCACACCTCCTCGCCGGTGACCTGGCCCTCGACCGTGGCGCCGAGGCCCAGCGGGACGGCCACGAACTGGCGGACCGTGCCCTTCCCCGAGTTGATGCCGTCCAGCCACGGCTGGCGCGGCAGCACCACGTAGTTCTGCGGATCCCGGCTGAGCCGGCCGCTCCAGGGCTTGCCGGAGACCGCGCACACCTTGCCGACGCCGACCTGCAGGGCGGCCGGCTCCACCGTGCGCCCGAAGTGCAGCCACATGGCCTCGCGCAGATACACCGGCAGCATCACACCGCCGCGCGCCCGCATCTGCTCGGGCGCCGTGTCCGGGTAGTCCTCGACACGGCGGATCGGGAAGGCGCCGAGGCCGGGCGGCAGGCTGTGCGTCCCGGTCTCGGGCAGGCGCAGGGTCCGTTTGAAGCGGACCTGCACCCCACCCGGCAGACGCAGTGTGTCCCCGTCGATCCGCACGGTGCCGTCGGCCATTCCGTACGCCCCCTCGCTGTCGTGCCGTACCGCCCCGCCCTGTGGCGGGGCTGATCATCACTTAGTACGCCGGACCGGGGGGCGCCGGTTCCGCAGGGAGCGGCGGGCGAGGACCACGCGGTCGCGCAGACGGGTGAGACGGGGCCTGCGCTCGCGCTGTTCGCGGGTGCAGCGGTCGAGCTCCTCCAGCAGACGGCTGGAGCGGTGCTCGGTGTCCAGTTCGTCCAGGATCCGGTTGACCTCGGTGAGGATGGCGCCGCGCAGCTGCCAGTCGCGGACGTCCCGCTGCACGTCGTCGAGCAGCAGCTGGGCCAGCTTGTCGCGGGTCGCGCACGCCGTGGTCAGCTCGGCGGCGAGCCGGGCCTCGGCGGACTCGGCGTTACGGCTGACATCGGTGGTGACCAGCACCGCGAAGCTGACCAGGGCGTCGGCGATCTCGCCGAGGAGCTGTTCGAGGGCCGCTCCCGTCTGGGGCTCGAACAGCGGCTCGGGCTCCCGCCTCTTGGCGAGGTCGGTGAGGGTGCGCGCGATGACCCGCAGGACCACCATGCAGATCTCCAGCGTGTCCAGGCCGGTGCGCAGCACGACCCGGTTCAGCAGGCCCTCCCTGACCCGCGGGTTGAGCTTCAGGCTGTCCTCGGCCTGTTTGAGGGCCGCGTCCACCTCGACGATGTCGTGGTCGAGCCGGCGGGCCTCGTGGAGCTGGGCAGCCGCCTCCTCGACGGGGGTACGGCCCGCGGCCTCCTCGCCGACGCGCAGCATCAGCTGCCGCATCCGGCGCGCCATGTCCTCGATGGACTCGCCGGCCGCGCCGACCCAGACCGGGGGAGCGAGGAGAAAGTTGAAGGCGAGCCCCACGGCGGCGCCGATCAGCGTCTCGAGGACCCGCGCCCACGCCGTGTCCCCGACTCTGGTGACGCCGAGCACGAGCATGGCGCTGATCGCCACCTCGGGCACGAACTCGCTGACCCGCACGAAGTGCCCGACGGCGAGCGAGGCGAGGATGATCAGGCCGAGGCTCCACCAGGTGAGCCCCACCAGGCTGCTGAACAGGATGGCGATGACGACGCCGGTGACCACCGAGTTCACCCGGCGGATACCGGTGGTCAGCGTGGCGTAGAGCGTGACCTGCACGACGAGGAGCGCGGTCAGCGGGGCGGTCAGGGGTGCCGCCTCGGGGCTGAACCGCAGCGCCACCACATACGCCAGCGTGGCGGCCGCCGCCGACCGCACCGACTGCACGACCACGGGTTCCTGGCGCCACTTCGTCACCTGGGTGCCGACCACGGCCCAGGCGCCACGTACGTCTCGCATCCTTCGGCTGTTCCCCTTCCGCCCTCACCCGGAACGTTTCTTCCAGAACGTGGGTCGTCCGCACCCGAGAGTAGGCCGTACTCGGGACCTCCGATGAGCCCCTGGAGAGGCCGCATGCCGAACGCCAGGAGATGGCCGCCCGGACCGGCGAGGCTCTGAGGCTGCGATCAGGTCAGCGCGGCTGCGGGACCGGCAGGGCGGTCCGGCACTGCTCACTCGTACAACTTGCGCAGGAACGAGGACAGATTGCCCACCGTCCGGGCGATCTGCTCCTCCTGGGTGAGTGTCTCCTCGAAGCGGCCCCCGGACGCGGGGACCTTCTTGCCGCGCACGTACAGGGAGCAGGCGAGGTCGGCACACATATAGACACCGACCGAGTTGCCCTCGCGCCCGGCCGCGCCCGCCTTGCGGGCCGTCATCAGGGACACGCCGTTCCCTGGATGCGTGGTCAGGCAGAGCGAGCACAGGCTGCGGTGCAGGAGACCGCGCCTGACGGACGGGAAGCGCAGCGTGACACCCGCGAGGCGCCCGGAGTGCTCGGTGACCAGATAGCTGCGGTCCGGGGCCCCGGGGTCGCGCCAGCCGAGGAAGTCCAGGTCGTCCCATGGCTGTTCCGCCAAGTCCCGAGGTATCGCGAGCCGCTTCGCCTCGCCCTTGGAGCAGTTGATGAACGAGGTGCGGATGTCCTGCTCGGTGAGTGACCTCACGGGGAGCCTCCTGGGAAGTGCGGGTGCGAAAGATGCCTAGGAGCCCTAGGTTTGAGCCTAGGCTATGTAGCCAAATCGCCGAGCGCCAATGATTTCGTGCACCGGTGGACGGCGCGTGGATCCTGGGGTGGCGGCCGCGGTGGCACGTGTCACCGACTGCTCTCGCGCACCGGGAAGCTCGCGTACGTGAGCGGTTCACTCCGCCGAGGTGACCCGCGGTGGCCACACCCCGGGTTTCAGTACGCCGAGCGTGTAGGCGCGGGCGACGAGTTCCGTGCGGTTGGCCGCGCCCCAGCGGGTGGACATGCGCCGCAGGTGGTAGTTGACGCCGTCCACGCTCAGCGCGGTCTCACGGGCCGTACGGGCCGTGGTGGCGCCGCTCGCGACGAGTTCCAGGATGCGGGCCTCGGCCGCGCTCACCGGGGGAGGGGCCGGGGGCCCGGCCGGGTCCGGGCACTCGCCCAGTACCTGGACCAGGACCAGGAGCGCCGTCGTCCCGTCGGGGCCGTCGCTGACCGGATCGGCGGTCAGCTCCCCGTGACGGCGTACGCCGTCCGCCGCGTCCCACCGCACCGACACCGGGTAGCGGGAGCGGTGCCGCAGCCGGAGCGCCTGAGCGATCCGCTCCACCTGTGTCGCCTCCTGGGGCCGGAACAGCTCCAGCACGTCACGGCCCCGGAGACTGCCCGGCGTGGCGCCCCACTCGGCCGCCATCGCCGGGTTCGCCAGCAGGACGGACCCGTACACGTCGCACACCGCGACCGGCATCGGAATCCGGTCGAACAGCAGCATGGTGCGGTTGCGCCACACCACGGGATCCAGCCGTGTCAGGTCCACCTCTCGCCTCCCCGGTCCGCTGCCCCGCCTGCCATGTCCGGTCGGCCGGGGGCAAGTGCCGTTCATTCTTCAACCACTACACAATCACGTAGTCCAGCGGGCCGGGCGGCGGCCCCCCGAAGCCCAAGCTGGAACGCAGTACCCCAGTACCGCGACATCGGTACCCGTACCGCGAAAGGCAGTTGCCGCGTCATGCCCCCCACCGCGCCGCATCCCCAGGCCACCGACCCCAGCGCCACCGGGACCCCGGACGACGTACCCGTCGTCGACATCTCCGCCACCGGCCCCGGCCGCACCCCGCTCCAGCAGGTCATGGAGCTCATGCGCCGCCACGGACCCGTGATCGTGCGGCGGCTGCACGGGCGGGAGACGCTCTTCGTGAGCGACCTCGACCTGGTCACCGAACTGGCCGACGAGCGGCGGTTCGCGAAGGCCGTCGGGCCCGCCCTGGAGAACGTGCGGGAGTTCGCCGCCGACGGCCTCTTCACGGCGTACAACGACGAACCGAACTGGGCCAGGGCGCACGACATCCTGATGCCCGCGTTCGCACTGGGCTCGATGCGGACCTACCACCCCGTGATGCTGCGTGTCGCGCGCCGGCTGATCGGGGCATGGGACCGGGCCGCCCGCGACGGCCGGCCGGTGGACGTGCCCGACGACATGACCCGGATGACCCTCGACACCATCGGGCTCGCCGGATTCGGCTATGACTTCGGCTCCTTCGAGCGGGACGAGCCCCACCCGTTCGTCGAGGCCATGGTCCGCTGTCTGGAGTGGAGCATGACCCGGCTGAGCCGGGTGCCGGGCGGCGACCACGCCGCCGCCGACGCGGCCTTCCGAACCGACGCGGACTACCTCGCTCAGGTCGTGGACGAGGTGATCGCCGCACGGGTGGACGGGAACGCGGGGGAGAGCGAGCCCGAGGATCTCCTCGCGCTGATGCTCACCGCGACGCACCCCGCCGACGGCACCGCGCTCGACACCGCCAACATCCGCAACCAGGTCATCACCTTCCTCATCGCGGGCCACGAGACGACGTCCGGCGCCATGTCCTTCGCGCTGTACTACCTGGCCAAGCACCCTGCCGTGCTCCAGCTGGTGCAGCGGGAGGTCGACGCCCTCTGGGGCGACACGGTCGACCCGGAGCCGACGTTCGACGACATCGGGCGTCTCACCTGCACGCGGCAGGTCCTCAACGAGGCGCTGAGGCTGTGGCCGACCGCCGCCGCGTTCAGCCGGGAGGCCCGCGAGGACACCCTCCTCGGCGGCCGGATCCCGCTGCGCGCGGGCCAGACCGCCACGGTGGTGGCGCCGATGCTGCACCGTCAGTCCGTGTGGGGCGACAACCCGGAGCTGTTCGATCCCTCCCGCTTCACACCCGAGGCGGAGGCGGCCCGTTCCGCGCACGCGTTCAAGCCCTTCGGCACCGGTGAACGCGCCTGCATCGGCCGGCAGTTCGCGCTGCACGAGGCGATCATGCTGCTCGCGCTGCTCGTCCACCGCTACCGGCTGCACGACCACGCCGACTACGCGCTCTCCGTCAAGGAGACGCTCACCCTCAAGCCCGACGGCCTCACACTGACGCTCTCGCCGCGCACGGCCGCCGACCGCTCGCACACGCCCCTTCCGGGCGCGACCCAGGCGCACACGGAGGCGAAGGCCGCGGAGGGCGCCCTGCCCGCCCGCGTACGCCCCGGTACCCGCGCCCTCTTCCTGCACGGCAGCAACTACGGCACCTGCCGCGAGTTCGCCGCCACCCTCGCCGACGAGGCCACCGCACTCGGCGCCGAGACCGAGGTCGCGCCCCTGGACGCGTACGCCGGCGGCCTGCCCGCCGACCGTCCGGTGATCGTCACCGCCGCCTCGTACAACGGCCGCCCCACGGACGACGCCACCGCGTTCGCCGCCTGGCTCGACGGCGACACGGCTGCCTTCGACGGCACGTACGCCGTCCTCGGCGTCGGCGACCGCAACTGGGCCGCCACCTACCAGCACGTCCCGGCCCGCTTCGACGACCGCCTCGCCGCTCTGGGCGGCACCCGCCTCCTGGACCGTGCCGCCGCCGACGCGTCCGGCGACCTCGGCGGCACGGTGCGCGCCTTCACGGCCGGCCTGCGCACCGCCCTGCTGGAGCGCCACGGCGACCCCGACGCCACCGCTCCCAGCGCCGGGCCCACGGCCGCGTACGAGGTCCGCACGCTCACCGGCGGCCCCCTCCACGCCGTCGCCGCTCGGCACGGGCTCGTCCCGATGACCGTCACGGACGCGTACGACCTGACCGCGCCCGGTCATCCGCGCACCAAGCGCTTCGTACGGCTCGCCCTGCCGGACGGAACCACCTACCGCACCGGCGACCATCTGACCGTCCTGCCCGTGAACGACCCGGCCCTCGCCGAGCGGGCCGCCGCCGCGCTCGGCGTCGACCCGGACGAGATCCTCGACATCCGATCGCACCGGCGCGACGGAATCGCCGTGGACCGCCCGCTGACCGTGCGCCGGCTCCTCACCCACCACGTGGAGCTGCAGGAGCGCCCGACCGCCGCCCAGCTGGCCGCCCTGGCGGCCGCCAACCCGTGCCCGCCCGAACGGGCTGCCCTCGCCGCGCTCACCGACGACCCGCGCACCCTGGTCGAGATCGTCGAGGCGTACCCCGCCCTGCGCGGCGCCCTGGACTGGCCGGACCTCCTCGCCCTGCTCACCCCGCTGCGCCCGCGCCACTACTCGGTGTCCTCGTCGCCCGCCATCGACCCCGGCCACGTCGACCTGATGGTCTCGCTGCTGGAGGCCCCGGCCCGCTCGGGCGACGGCACCTACACGGGTGTCGGCTCCGGCTATCTGAACTCCGTCAAGCCCGGCGAGACGGTCCTGGCCCGGATCCAGCCGTGCCGCGAGGCCTTCCGGATCGACCACGACGACCCCGCGCCGGTCATCATGGTCGCGGCGGGCACGGGCCTCGCCCCCTTCCGGGGAGCCGTCGCCGACCGTGTCGTCCGGCTCGCCTCCGGGGCCGAGGTCGCCCCCGCCGTCTGCTACTTCGGCTGCGACGCACCCGACGCGGACTTCCTCCACGCGGACGAACTCCGCGTCGCCGAGGCAGCCGGAGCGGTCTCCCTGCGCCCCGCGTTCAGCGCGGCAGCCACCGACGGCCTGGCCTACGTCCAGCACCGGATCGCCGCCGAGGCGGACGAGGTGTGGAACCTGCTGGAGGCGGGTGCCCGGGTGTACGTCTGCGGGGACGGCTCCCGTATGGCGCCGGGCGTACGGGAGGCCTTCCGCGCGATCCACGGCGAGCGGGTCCCGGACGGCGACTCCGAGCAGTGGCTCGCCGACCTGATCGGCGCCGGACGGTACGTCGAGGATGTGTACGCGGCGGGATAAGGGGCCGAGGGAGGACGGGCAACGGGTGGAGAAACGGGGGCCCACTTGGCAGAGTGGGCTCCGGCCGATCACGACACGGGGGAGCCACGGTGAACGGACAGCAGCGGGCACGGCATGCCCTGGAGGCGGCGGGATTCCCGCCGGACAGCCTCGCCGGCCTCCGCCCCCTCGGCGGCGGCACCTACAACACCGTCGAGGAACTCGTGCTCACCGACGGCGGCCGGCTGGTCCTGAAGACACCCCCGCCACCGGAGACCCCGGTCCTGAGCTACGAACGCCGGCTCCTCCCGGGCGAGGCCGAGTTCTACCGAGGGGCGGCCACGGCCGGCGTACCCGCTCCCCAGGTGGTCGCCCTGGCGGACGGCCATCTCCTGATGACCGCCTGCCCCGGCACGCCCTGGCACCTCGCCTCCCCGGAGGGAACCGACCGGAAGGCACTGCGCCGGGAGCTGGGCGGCATGGTGGCCCGCCTCCACCGTGTGACCGGCCCCGGCTTCGGCTACCCCTCCGGCACCTTCGGGCCTCTCGTCCCCGACTGGCGCACCGCCTTCACCACCATGTACGACGCCGTCCTCGCCGACGCCCGCCGCTACCGGGCCTGGCTGCCGCGTTCCGTGGACGAGGTGGCGCGGATCGCGAAGACCGCGTACGACGCCCTCGACGAGGTCACCGTCCCGTGTCTCGTCCACTTCGACCTCTGGGACGGCAACATCCTCGTGGAGCGCGACGGTGCTCCGCGCATCGGCGGTCTGATCGACGGCGAGCGCATGTTCTGGGGCGACCCCCTCGCGGACTTCGTGTCGCTCGCGCTCCTCGGGGACATCGAGCAGGAACGGGACTTCCTGGCGGGCTACCAAGAGGGCGGGGGAAAGGGCGAGTTCACGTCCGCCGAGCGGCAGCGGCTCGCCCTCTACCGCAGCTACCTGTACCTGATCATGCTGGTCGAGACGGTGCCCAGGGCCGCGGGCGAGGAGCATGTCGCCTGGGTGCGCGAGGCGGTGGCACCGCAGCTCACGGCGGCCCTGGACGAGCTCGGCGGCTGACACCGGACCCGGCCGCGGCCCCTGGTTTCGGCCGACCCTCCCGAGGTACTCGCGCCGCGCCACACGAAGGGAGCGCACCGTGACGGATCACCGTTCGGAGGGCCCCGGCGAGAACGGGGAGCCCGTGCCGAGGGACATGCCCGACCAGCAGGCCGGCGCCGGCGAGGACCCGTGGGAGGTCGACTCCGCGCCCGGCGAGACGGACGAGGGAGAGGCACCCGCCACCGACGTGCCCGACACGGACGAGGCGGGCTCGGGAAGGAAGGGCGCCCCGAAGTCGGGCGGCGTCCACCCGGAGCAGCCGGTGCCGAACGAGGTCACCGACTGACCGGCCAATACCGACTGACCGGCCGATACCGGCAGACCACTGCCCCGCTGCAACCGGCAGACTGCAACTGCCCCGCTGCCCCACAGCCGCGTTCGTCGGTCGTGGGGCAGCGGGGCAGCGGCCTGTGGCTGGTGCGGCCTGTGGCTGGTCGCGCCGTACTCCGTGGTGTTCAGCCGCCGTACCCCGTGGGGGCGCTCAGCCCACCTTCCGCCCCCGCAGCGGCTCCGTCTCCGCCCCCGCTCCGCGCCGCAGCCCCTCCAGGAACTCCTCCAGGACCTCGACCGCCGTACGCTCCGGGCGCCAGCCCAGTTCGTCACGCGCGCGCGTGCAGTCCAGCAGGGGCAGCCGCAGCACCGCGTCGAACAGATGGGGCGAGGCGGGCACCAGATGCAGCCCCCACGCCGCGGCCAGAGCCGAACGGGCGGCCGCGCGGGGCAGCCGTACCGGACGGGCACCCAGCAACTCGCCCAGGGCCGCCGCGTCCAGGGGCGGCTCGGCCGCCAGGTTGAACGGGCCGCGCGCGTCGCCGTGCAGCGCGAGCCGGTACGCCTCGGCCGCGTCGTCCGTGTGCAGGACCTGGACCCGCAGCCCGGGAATGTCGGGCAGGACGGGAAGCAGTTCCGGGCGGAGCAGCGGTCCGGGCAGGAAACGGCCGCCGAAGATGCGCCGCTGCTCGCTCGCCGACTCCTGTTTGAACAGGAACCCGGGCCGCATCCGCACCACCCGGACCTCCGGGTGCTCGTACTCGAAGGCGTCCAGGGCACGCTCCAGATAGGCCTTCTCCCGGCAGTACGCGGCGTCCGGCCACCCGTGCGTCGGCCACGACTCGTCCACCGCGCGGTCCTTGGGGCCCGGCGAGTAGGTGCCCACCGAGGAGGCGTGGATAAGCGTCGGCACCCCCGCCGCGGCCACCGCCTCGAAGACGCGGATGCTGCCGAGCACGTTGGTGCGCCAGGTCTGGGCCGGATCGTGGGTGGGCTGGAACGCCCAGGCGAGGTGCACGACGGCGTCGGCGCCCTCGAACTCCGCGACCAGGTCGGTCTCCTCGACCGCCAGGTCCACCGCCGACCACTCGGTCCTGTCGGGCGACCAGTCGGGAATCCGCCGGGCGAGCCCCCGTACGGAACCGACCCGGTCGTCCTCCGCGAGCAGACGCACGAGACTGGTGCCCACGTTGCCGGTGGCACCCGTGACGACGATCCTGTCACCGGTTTCACTGCTCACCGCTGACTCCTCTCAGCCCTGGGGACCCCGCTCCTCCCGGAGGGGGAACCCCGAGTACCCGGCCGGGAGGGGGAGCACGCGCACGGGGCTCGATGGGCAGAGAAAAGCCCCGACCGGACGGGGGAATCACGGTCGGGGCGGTCTGTGGTGGGCACGGACGGCGGTCGCCTCTCGGCGAAAGGCTCCACAGGGCTTCAGCCGAACGATCGTCCCTGTGGGCGGAGGTTGAGGCCCGGGGACACTGTCCCGTCCGCACCCACGGTTGGTTTAACGGGAAGCTACCAGCGAGTGTTCCTGAAGGATGGGAGCATTCACGGTGATCTGCGTCACGATAAGCGCACTATTTCGGTCACCGCGACCGTACGGTTTCGGCCCACACGTTCTCCGCCTGGAGGAGCAGCGCGCCCAGTACGGCGGTCCGTGAGGCGCTGTGGGCCGCGAGCCGGCGCAGCCGGGCCTGCAGTTCGTCGTGCAGTTCCTCCATGGCCTCCCGCGCCGCACCATCGGTCCCGCCGGTCTCCGATCCCTCGATGCGCCTGCCCTCCGCGTGGCAGGCGTCCCCGATCAGTGCCAGCAGGCGCGCATACGAGCGGAGCGCCGGGTCGTCGGGCGGACCCGGGGACCGCTCGCTGTCGGCCGCGACGGCCAGGGTGCGCGCCAGGGTCGACATGTGCCCGGTGACCCGGCTCCAGCGCTCGTCCTCCTCGGCGGACGGCACATCGAGCGGAACCCGGTGGAAGGCCCGCAGCCAGCTCCCGGTCAGCCGCAGGCTCTCCTCGCTCCACCGCCGGGCCGAGCGCAGCCCGTCGAGCCGCCGCTCCAGGTCCAGGGCGGTCCGCGACCAGCGTGCGGCGGCCTGCTCGTCCCATTCGCCGTCCCGCAGCCCGTCGGCGGCCCCGTGCAGGACCCTGCCGGTCTCGTGGGCGAGCGCCGCGAGGTTCTCCCGAACGTCGCGCAGATGGACCGGTGGCAGGACGAACGCGTTCACGGCGACACCGATCACCGCGCCCAGCGCCGCCTGGCCCAGACGGTGGCCCAGCGCAGACGCCGTGACCGGGCTGCCCGCGGCGAGCGTGAACAGGGCCGTGGTGGCGGCGTAGACGCCCTGGTCGCCGAAGCGGGGATAGTTGCCCAGCAGCATCAGCACCGGCAGGCACAGGGCGAGCGCGGCGGTGGTGTCCCCGGTCAGCGTCTGGGCCGCCGTCGCCAGCAGCGCGCCGAGGCACATCGCGGTGAACTGTTGCGCCGCCTGCCGCAGCGAGCTGTACACCGTGGCCTGCACCAGCACCACGGCCACCCACGGCGCCATCAGCGCCATCGGGTCGCCCAGCAGGTTGCGCGCCACCACCCAGGCCAGCAGCCCCGCTCCCGCGGCCTTGAGCGACTGCACGACGAGATCGCGCTCGCGGCCGGGACCGCGCAGCGCGTTGCGGACTGCGGAGGTCAGGGCGTGGGTTTCGGTACGGAGAGCCTGGGCCGAGAAGGTCATACGGCAGGACCGCGCATGTCGCCGCGCCGCCTCACACATCCGCCCCCAGCGGACTCTCCTCCAGGGACGCCAGCAGATGCGCCGGGTCGCGGTAGACCGCCTCGGCGCCCGACGCCTCCAGGTCGGCGCGCGGGATGCCGCCGCTCAGTACGCCCACGCAGCGCACCCCGGCGCGGGTGCCCGCACGCATGTCCCACACCGTGTCCCCCACGAACACCGCGCGCTCGGCCGGTACCCCGGCCAGGTCCAGGGCGTGCTCGACCGGCTGGGGAGAGGGTTTCCCGGCATTCACGTCGTCGGCGCTCGCCGTGGCCGTGATGGCGTCGTCGGCGTCGATCGCCCGCCGCAGCGCCGCCAGCTCGGAACCCCCGGCGGAGGTGGCGAGGACCACGCTCCAGCCGTCCTGGTCGAGGCGCCGCAACAGGCGTCCGGCGTCACGCAGCGCGGGCAGACGGTCGAAGTAGGTGCCGTACAGGGTCTTGTGGGAGGCACTGAGCGCGGCCACCTCGTCCGAGGCCCGCTCCTCGCCCAGGAGGTGGGCGATCAGATCACCGGAGGCGAGTCCCACCGCCCGGTGGATGGCGTGCATCGGCACGTCGTGACCGGCCTGGCGGAACGCCTCCCACCAGGTCGTCACATGGAGGTGGTTGGTGTCGACGAGAGTGCCGTCGACGTCGAACACGGCTGCCCGGCCCATGTACGAGCCCCCTTCCCGCGGCACGAGTCCGCTGAGTCCGTCGTAGTCCGCTGAGTCCGTCGTGGTGAGTCCTGAATCCCGCGAGCGCGTCGCAGTGAGTCCTGTCGGGCCCGCGTGCGGGTCCTGAACCCTCGGGTACCGCGTCAGCCCTCGGGTACCGCTCGGGTACCGCGTCACGCGCTGCCCACGCGTGATGTCCGTGACGGCACCGTGCGCTCCCGCGTCCAGGCCAGCAGCTCGTCCGCGGTCCATGTCGTGATCACGCGGTCGGCGGGCACCCCGCACTCCTCCGCCCGGGCACAGCCGTTGATCTGCCAGTCCAGCTGGCCGGGTGCGTGGGCGTCGGTGTCGACCGAGAACAGCACGCCCGCGTCGAGGGCCCGGCGGATCAGCCGCCTGGGAGGGTCGAGCCGCTCGGGACGGCTGTTGATCTCCACGGCCGTTCCCGACTCGGCGCAGGTCGCGAAGACCTCGTCCGCGTCGAACTCCGACTCGGGCCGCCCCCGCCCGCTGAGCAGCCGTCCCGTGCAGTGTCCGAGCACGTCGGCGTGCGGACTGCGTACGGCCGCGACCATGCGGCGGGTCATCGCCCGCGCGTCCATGCGCAGCTTCGAGTGCACCGACACCACCACGACGTCGAGCCGCTCCAGCAGCTCCGGCTCCTGGTCGAGCGACCCGTCCTCCAGGATGTCGCACTCGATGCCGGTGAGCAGGCGGAACGGCGCCCACCGGTCATTGAGCCCGGCCACCACGTCGAGCTGCTCGCGCAGCCGGTCCGCGGACAGCCCACGGGCCACGGTCAGCCGCGGCGAGTGGTCGGTGAGCGCGGCCCACTCGTGCCCGAGACGGGCCGCCGTCCGCCCCATCTCCTCGATCGGGCTCCCGCCGTCCGACCAGTCGGAGTGCAGATGGCAGTCGCCCCGCAGCCGCGACCGCAACCCCTCGCCGGCCGACACCACCGGCTCCCCGGCCTCGTCCTCCAGCTTGCGCAGATAGCCGGGCACCTCACCGGCCAGCGCCTCGCGCACCACCTGCGCGGTCTTCGGGCCGACCCCGCGCAGGGACTCCAGCGAGCCGTCGGCCGCCCGCCGCCCGACCTCGCCCGCGGGCAGGGCGCCCAGCACGGCGGCGGCGGTACGGAAGGCCCGTACGCGATAGGTGGGGGCCTGGGCCCGCTCCAGCAGGAACGCGATGCGGTCCAGGGCTTCGACAGGCTCCATGGGCACCTCCTCGTCCAGCGTTGCCCACCCGCACCGGTACCGCACACGGGAGCCGGTTTGTCCCTCGCGTGCCCGGGTACTGCGACGGTCCGTGCTCCGCAGCCGTCCGTGAGCAGTCGTCCGTCAGCAGTCGTCCAGCAGCCGAGGAGGGCCGATGTCCGCGCACGAACGCACCGAGGTGGCCGTCATCACGGGAGCCGACTCCGGTATCGGCCGGGCCACCGCCGTCCGTCTGGCGGAGGCGGGGATGGACGTCGGGATCACCTGGCACACCGATCTGAAGGGGGCCGAGGAGACGGCCGAGGAGGTGCGCGCTCGAGGGCAGCGCGCCGTCGTCGCGCAGATGGACCTCACCCGGCTGCCCGTCGCCGCGGGCACGGTCGACGAGCTGTGCGACCGGCTGGGACGCATCGACGTCCTCGTCAACAACGCGGGTACGGGAACGATGACGCCCTTCATGGACCTGGAGCTCGAGGACGTCCGCCGTGTCCTCGACGTGGACCTCGTCGGCCCGTTCCTGTGCGGTCAGCGGGCCGCCCGGCACATGATCCAGCAGGGTGAGGGCGGACGCATCGTCAACGTGACCTCCGTGCACGAGCATCAGCCCCGCGTGGGTGCCGCACCGTACTGCGCCGCCAAGGGCGGCCTGGGCCTGCTCACCCAGGTCATGGCGCTGGAGCTCGCCGAACACGGCATCACCGTCAACGCGGTGGCCCCCGGCGAGATCGCCACCCCCATGACGGGCCAGGAGGACACCGACCCGCACACGGAGAGCCGCCCCGGCATCCCCCTGGGGCGCCCGGGAGACGCCCGCGAGATCGCGGCCGTGATCGCCTTCCTCGCGGGCCCCGACGCCTCGTACGTCACCGGGGCCTCCTGGGCAGCGGACGGCGGCATGCTGCGGATGGGCCCCCAGGCGGGCTCACACCTGGAGAGCGACGACTGGCGGCGCCCCTGAGAACGGCTCGGCCCGCTCGGCGACCGGCCCGGTCGCTTTGGGGTCAATGACCCCGTTTCGCTCTACGCTTTCTTGTATGACCGAAATCGCGAGCCCGTACATCCCCCGCCCGCGGATCATCGTGCTCGGGGTGCAGCCGGGCACTCCGCCGTTCCGTATCGTCGAGATCGACGGAGAGGTCGTCGGTGAGGCCACGGCGCTCACCGACGTCCTGGTCGCCGCCTCGGCGGCCGGTATAGCCGTCCACGACCTCGACGACCCTGACCTGGTCCGCTGGGTCGGCGGCGACAAGTTCACCTGGTGGCCGCACTAGGGCCCTAGTCCTTGCGGCGGTGGATCCCCCGGCGGGGCCGTGGGCGTCCGCCGCTCGCCCCGCCCGGGTCCGCTCCCCGGCCGGGCGGGTGCACCACACGGCCCAGCCGCCGCCCGAGCAGCACGTACCCCAGGAGCGCGCCCGTGGTGTTGAGGATGACGTCGTCGATGTCGAAGGCGCGCCCGGTGATCACCGCGCCCTGCGTCAGCTCCACCAGAAGCATGACGAGCGCCGTCAGCGCCGGTACGCGCAGGATGCCCCGCGCCCCGGGCGCCAGCACGGGCAGCAGCACGCCGAAGGGAACGCCGAGCAGGATGTTCCCGCCGATCTGCTTGACCGCGTCCCGCAGCGCCGGCTGGTTCAGATAGGCCTCCAGGGAGCGGCCCGGCCGCAGATTGCTGTGGGTGAGCTCCTCCGAGGCCGGTGACGGCTGGAGCGTGAGCCGGGCCAGCGCCACCGCGAACGCGACCATGGCGGCGAAGGCCAGCACCGTCGCCAGCAGGCGTAAGGGGAACGCGAGCGGTCGCCGACCGCGCGAGTCCCCCTTCGGCCGGCGGCGGGATGTCGAGGTGCGGGAACGTGACGCTGTCCGGGCCACACAACCCTCCCAGTTTCAACTTCCCTTCCTTTCAAGGTGGTTACCCCCGAGATGGGCTCCGATGCCGCAGAGGGTGAGGACTTGGCCGGACTTGGCCGTCGCCCCCACCGGTTTCCCCTCGCTCTCCGGGGGCACTCCGGGCAGCGACCCGTCGCGTGCCGGTGGTGGTGCGCGCAGGCCCGCGGAGGTGGTGTGTGAACCGGCGTACGGCGTTCCGGGCCGCGCTCGGCGTCCTGGGCTGGTGGGTCCTGCTCGCCGGGTTGTGGCTGGTGTTCGTCAGCGCGGTGGACACCCTGGAACTGGTCGTGGGCGGTGTCGTCGCCGGGATCGCGGCCGCCGCGGCCCGGGGAGCGCGAGGGGCGGTGAGCGGCCGGTGAACGGCTGGACCACTGCCGCGACCCTCACCTTCGCCGGGGGCGTCGGGGCCACCGTGTGGGGCGTGGCCACCGGACCACTGCGCCGCCGCGTCGTCGCGCAGAACCTCTCCAGCGCGCTCGCCTGCCCCGGACTACTGCTGCTCGCCCAGGGATACGGCCGTCCCGCGTACGTCGACCTCGCCCTGGTCCTCGCGCTCCTGGGCCCCGTCGGCACCCTCGTCTTCGCCCGCCTCCTCGCCGAGGAACTGGCCGCGGACCCGCCGGCGTCCCCGTGGGCCACCTGGTGCGCCGCCGGATTCGCCGCCGTGGTCGTGCTCGTGCTGTGCGCGGCCACTGGTCCCGGCCGGGCGATGGTGAAACTCCTCGTGACGGGCGCCCTGCTGACGGGCGGAAACCTCGTCGCCTCACGGGCGCTGGCCGGCGGCTTCCCCGGAGGCCGCCGTGGATGACCCGGCTGTCGTCGTCGCGCTGCTCCTCGTCGCGGCCGCCGCGACCACGGCCGTGGCCGTCCGCGACCCCGTGCGCCAGGCCCTCGTCCTGGCCGTCCTCGGACTCGCCCTCGCGGTGCTGTTCACCGTCCTCCAGGCCCCCGACGTCGCCCTGTCCCAGCTCGCGGTCGGCTCGGCCCTCACCCCGCTGCTGCTCCTGCTCTCCGTCCGCAAGGTCAGGCGGCGTCAGAAACAGGAGACGAAGGGGGAGCCCGAGTGAACCGGCGCGTACGGCTGTTGATGGTGCTCGCGGGCGGCGCGGGCCTCGCGGCCCTCCTCGTCGCCGCGTGCCTGGACATGCCCGGCTTCGGCGGCGACCGGCACCCGTACGGCGATCGCGCGGTGCACGAGTCCCTCGCCCGGCGGACCGCCAACACCATTGCCTCCGTCAACTTCGACCAGCGCGCCTTCGACACCCTCGGCGAGATGACCATCCTCTTCGGCGCCGTTCTCGGCACCGTCGTCCTGCTGCGCCAGACCCGCGACGAACGACGCGCGGCACCCCGGCCCGAGGACGTCGCGCCGCCGGTCCGCCGGTACGCCCTCGCCGTCCTGCCCGTGGCCGTCCTCACCGGCCTGTACGTCATCGCCCACGGTCAGCTCAGCCCGGGCGGCGGCTTCCAGGGCGGCGTCGTCGCGGCGACCGCCCTGCATCTGCTCTACCTCGGCGCCGACTACCGCGCGCTGGAGCGGATCCGCCCGGTCGGCCTGTACGAGGTCGGCGACGCGCTCGCGGCCTCCGCGTACCTCGTCCTCGGCCTGGCGGGCGTACTGGCCGGAACGGCCTTCCTCGCCAACACCCTGCTGCCGTACGGCACGTTCAACACCCTGACGTCCGGCGGCACCGTGCCGCTGCTGAACGCGGCCATCGGCATGGAGGTGGCCTGCGCGGTCGTCGTCCTGCTGGCGCGCTTCCTGGACCAGGCCGTCGAGATCGAGGAGGAGAGCGGAACGTGAGGGAAGGGAAGAGCGGGACGTGATGTCCGTACTGCCGTATCTCGTCGCCGTGTGGATCTTCCTCGTCGGTGCCCACGGCCTGGCCACCAGCCGCAACCTCATCCACGCCGTGGGCTGCCTCGCCGTGTGCCAGTCCGGCACCTACGTGCTGCTGCTGGCCGTCGGATACCGCGAGGGCGCGACCGCTCCCGTGTACGCCGACCTGGAACCCGGCTCCCGCCCGGTGGTCGACCCGGTCGTGCAGGCCCTCGCCCTCACCGACGTCGTCGTCGGCGCCACCGTCACGGCCCTGCTGCTCGCCCTCGTCATGCAGATCGCCAAGCGCCACGGCACGGTCGACCCCGACGAACTCTCCGAGCTGCGCGGCTGACCCGCCGATGAAGCATCTGCTGCCGCTCGTCGTCGCCGTACCGCTGCTCGGGGCCGCCCTGCTGGTCGCCGGGGGCCGCCGTCTGCCCCGGGTCGTGGCCGAGACCGTGGGGTGCGCCGTCGCCGCGGGCACCGCCGCGCTCGCCCTGCTGCTCCTCGCGAACTCCTCCCCGCCGATGGTCGAGTGGGTCGGCGGATGGACCCCCGAGAACGGCCGCAGCGTCGGCATCGTGCTCGTCGGGGACGGACCCGGGCTCGGCCTGGCGGCGCTCGCCTCCCTGCTGACCGTGGCGGCCCTGGCCTACTCCTGGCACTACTTCGACGAACCGCCCCGCCGCCACACGGGCTCCTTCCCGGCGCTCGTCCTGCTCTTCCAGGCGGGCATGTGCGGATTCGCCGTCGCAGGGGACCTCTTCAACGCGTTCGTGTTCTTCGAGCTGATGAGCGTCGTCGCGTACGCCCTGACCGGCCACCGCGTCGAGGAGGCCAAGGCCGTGCAGGGCGCGCTGACCTTCGGCGTCGTCACCTCGCTCGGCGCGTACGCCATGCTCATGGGTATCGCGCTGCTGTACGCGCGCACGGGCGAGCTCGCTATGGCGCACATCGGGCGGGGCCTCGACCGGCACGGCGGTCCCGACGCGCTCGTCCTCGCCGCCTTCGTGCTGGTCCTGACCGGGCTGCTGGTCAAGGCGGCGGCCGTGCCCTTCCACTTCTGGCTGCCCGACGCGCACGCGGTCGCGCCGACCCCGGTGTGCATGCTGCTGTCCGGGGTGATGGTCGAACTCGGCGCGTACGGCGTCTGGCGCGTGCACGACTCCGTGTTCTCCGGCCCCGGCGGGGTCCCGGAGGCCGACCTGGAACGCGTGCTCGTCGTGCTCGGATCGCTGACCGCCGTGATCGGCGCCGTCATGTGCTGGTACCAGCGGCACGTGAAACGGCTGCTGGCCTACTCGACGGTCGCCCACACGGGACTGTTCCTCGTCGGCATCGGCATCCTGACCCCTCAGGCCGACGACGGGATCGCGCTGTACGTCCTCGGGCACGCCGGAGTGAAGGCGGCCCTGTTCGCGTGCACGGGCATCCTGCTCGACCGGTACGGCACGGTCGACGAGCACGCCCTGTACGGCCGGGCGCGTGAACTGCGGGGAGTCGCCGTGCTGTTCCTCGTCGGCGCTCTCGCGCTCGGCGGACTGCCGCCGTTCGGCACCGCGCTGGGCAAGGCGGTGACGGAGGAGGCCGTGGGCGGACCGCTGACCGTGCTGTACGTCGCCGTGTCCGCGATCACCGCGGGCGCGGTGCTGCGGGTCGCCGCCCGTGTGTTCCTGGGACTGGGTCCCCAGCCGGGGGAGACCCCCTCGCCGGCGTACGAGACGACCGGTGCCGGAGAGGAACCCGAGACGCGGCACCGGCTCGGCCGCGTGCCGGGCACCATGACCGCGGTGCCCGCCCTGCTCCTGGCGGGGGCGCTGGCCGTCGGCGTGACCCCGGGCTTCGCCGCCGGCGTGAGCCGTGCCGTGAACGAGGCCGGCTCCGGCGGCGCCGTCACCCCGGCGCACTGGACTCCACCAGGTGTGCTCCTCGGTCTCGTCTCCACCGCGCTCGCGGCGGGCCTGGCGACCCTGGCGGTCACCCGGCCCGCCCTCCTGGCCGAGCCGGGCTGGGCCGCCCCGCTGCGCCGGCTGCAGTCCGGGCACATCGGGGACTACGTGGCGTGGACACTGCTGGGGACGGTGCTGCTGGGCGTGCTGGCGCTGCCCGGAGTGCTGGGCGCCTGATCCGTGGCGGGCTCAGGTGCCGCCGTACGTCACCTCCACCTCCTCGAAGCCGAGCGAGCGGAGCAGCCCTTCGAGCATGCCGGTGGTGTTGGACTCGGCGCGGGCGGTGAGCCGGCTCTCCTCGGCCGCTTCGGCGATGTGCTTCGACGCGAGCCGCTGGACGGCCTGTTCGCCGTTGGGGTTGTCCGAGAAGAGATCGCCCAGCCGGTCCAGCAGACCGCGCTGCTTGGAGACGGCGTAGGAGCGTTCGGGGTCGAGGGCGGGTTTGCCGAGCTGTGCGTGCGGCAGGCGGAGTGTGGCCGAGGTGCGGTCCTGGTTCACCGTCACGTCGTCCTCGCCCACCTTCCCCAGGTCGACGTAGGCGTCGACGGTGCCCGCGCCCACGTACAGGGTGCGGGTGCCGCGGATCGCGTCCGGCAGGTACTTGGCGTCCTTCTCCAGGTCCACGACCACCTGGAAGTTGCCCGAGGCGGCGTCGTACCGGCTGATGTCCCGGATGGACGTGAGGAGCGCGGGACCCGACCGGTCGTGTGTCTCCTCGCCGAACACGTCCTTCAGCCCGTCGAAGAAGAGCAGGCGCACGGCGGCGAGCAGGACCACGAGAAGAGTGACGAGGACGGTCAGGAGCTTCGCCCAGCCGGGCAGGCGGCGGACTCGCTTGATGGACGTCGTCATGTCGACGGTCCTCCTTCCTGCTTCAACGAGTGCCCGGCAAATCCCTTGCCAGAACGCCGGGTTGGCGGTTTGAGCGCGCCCCTCCGGGGGCATGGTCGGGCGCACGGGCGCGCCCGCCGGCACCCCGGGCCGGACCGGTCGGCGGCTACGCACGGGGATGACCGGTACGGATGGACCCCCGCGGTGCCCGCCGTTCGGCGTAGACCGGGGACGCGTCGCGTCCGGTGGGCACCTGCCTCTGCCGGCGGTCCGCCGTCGGGCCGGCCCGACGGCGGACGCGGGTCGTCGTGACGCCTGAACAGGCTGCCGGGCCACCGCTTCCGGATGTGCCGGTCGGCACCGCAGCGGAGGCGTCGGGCGTGGACGTGCTCGCGGGCGCGATGCCCTCGACGCGCGCCGAGCGGCCGTTCCGAAACCGGGTTTCCCCGGGTCAGAGGCCCCGGGAGGCGCCCAGTAGCATGAGGCCGGACCCCCGGTCGATCATGCGAGGAGCGGATCGTGCGTGACATCGCCGTGTTCAGCGGTAGTGCCCACCCCGAACTGGCGGAGGAGGTCTGCGCACATCTGGGGGTACCGCTCCGGCCGACCCGGGTCAGCCGGTTCGCCAACGACTGCCTGGAGGTGCAGCTGCAGGCCAACTGCCGGGAGCGGGACGTGTTCCTGGTGCAGCCGCTCGTGGCCCCCGTGCAGGAGCACCTGGTCGAGCTGCTGCTGATGTGCGACGCCGCGCGCGGCGCGTCCGCCGGGCGCATCACCGTGGTCATGCCGCACTACTCGTACGCCCGCTCGGACAAGAAGGACGCGCCGCGCATCTCGATCGGGGGCCGGCTCGTGGCCGATCTGATGGTGGCGGCGGGTGCGAGCCGGATCCTCGCCATGACGCTGCACTCGCCGCAGGTGCACGGCTTCTTCTCGGTACCCGTCGACCACCTCCACGCGCTGCGCGAACTCGCCGCGCACTTCCGGCAGTACGACCTCTCGCGCACCACGGTCGTCTCACCGGACCTCGGCAACGCCAAGGAGGCGGCGGCCTTCGCCCGTATGATCGGCGCCCAGGTCGCCGCCGGCGCCAAGCAGCGGTTCGCGGACGACCGGGTCAGCATCAGCTCCGTCATAGGCGAGGTCGCGGGGCGGGACGTCATCGTCCTGGACGACGAGATCGCCAAGGGCAGCACCGTCATCGAACTGCTGGGACGGCTGCGGGAGCTGGGCCCGCGCTCCATCCGGGTGGCCTGCACGCACGGCCTGTTCGCGGCCGGAGCCCTGAAGCGGATCGGCGAGCAGCCCGACGTCCTGGAGATCGTGTGCACCAACACCGTGCCGGTCCCGGAGGAGGAGCGCACCGAGAAGCTGCGGGTGCTGTCCATCGCCCCGGCGCTCGCAGAGGCCGTACGCCGCATTCACAACGGTGAGTCCGTCAGCGCCCTGTTCGACGCGCCCGCGAGCGAGTAGCCCCGGTCACAAGGACCCGGAGGCGGCCTCCGGCAGGCTCAGGGCCTCGTCCAGCGACGCCGACGGCGGCAGCAGGCGGGCGAGGCCGGTCGCCCTGAGGACACGCAGGGTCAGCTCGCGCGTGCACACCAGACGCAGTTCCCCGCCCTGTTCGAGGACCCGGCGCCGGGCCCGGTACAGCAGGCGCAGCCCGGAGCAGTCGAAGAACTCGACGGGCCGCAGGTCGATCACGATCCGTGGCTCCGGGCGCGCCGTCGCGGAGTCCAGGTAGGGGATGATCTCCATGGCGGCGAGGATGTCGATCTCACCGTGGAACTCCAGCACCGTGTGGCCGCGCTCCCCGCGGACGCGCAGATGCCGGGTGGGCGGTGCGGGGTGATCGTGCACCGACATCGCCTCCAACCGGCGTTCGCGTGGGCAGGGTCTCGGAGCAAGTCCCGTCCCTGCCCTGCAAGTTACTCTCGTTGGAGTGAATTTCAGCATGTTCGATTGACATATGTCTTCGTTTTGAGCAGTGAGCGTCCGACAACTTGCGTGCCGGATCTACGACCGGGCCCGCGCCCGGGTGTGCGCGCCGCTCGCACCGGACCGCGGACGCTGCCGTCCGGCATGCGCGTGCCCGGGAGGGCGACCTGCTCAGCGCGCCTAGGAGAGCGCGTGCCAGGCCTTGGACAGGGCCTGGCGGAACTGGTCGGCCTGGTGGGCGGTGAGGTCCCTGATCATGCGTTCCTCCAGCTCCCGTACGGGGCACGCGAACCGCTTGAGCAGCTCGCGCGCCTCCTCGGTCAGCAGGATCAGCAGCTCGCGCCGGTTGCGCGGATTCCGCTCGCGGCGGACGAGTCCACGGTTCTCGAGGCTGCGCACCAGATCCGCGATGGACTGGGCGGTGACGAACGAGTCGCGTGCCAGCTGCGCGGCCGACAGCCCGTCGTGCCGCTCCAGGACGGTGAGGGCGGTGTACTGCAGGGCCGTGATCCCGGCCGGCTTCACCAACTCGTCGAGATGCGAGCGGACAACGAGCTCGACTTGCTTGAGCATGTAGAGCAGCGACGGGGGTGCCTTTGTGCCGACCATGGGTTCAGACTAAGGCATTGACAGGAAACCTGTGTGTAATGAGACTGCGAACAAACAGGAATCCTGTTGGTTGAAATCTTGGCGATCAAGGCTGAGGAGTGGGCAATGACGACCACCTTCGAGAGCGGGCCCGGGCGGCTGTTCATCGGCGGACAGTGGCGCGAGGCGGCTGACGGGGCACGCACCGACGTGATCGACCCGTCCACGGGGCAGGTGGTCACGACGGTCGCGGAGGCGAGCGCGGCCGACGTCGACGCCGCCGTGCAGGCCGCGCGGCAGGCCTTCGACAACGGCGCCTGGTCCGGGCTGAGCGGCCGCGAGCGCGGGCGCGTCCTGCACCGCGTCGCCGAGCTCATACGGGAGAACGCGGACGAGATAGCCGCCCTGGAGAGCCGTGACGTCGGCAAGCCGATCACGCTGTGCCACGCCGTCGACGTGACGAACGCGGCCAACGACTACGAGTACTACGCCTCCCTGGCCTGGACCCTGGACGGAGCCACCCGCGACACCCCGCTCAACGGCCTCGCCTACACCCGGCGCGGACCCCTCGGCGTGGTCGCCGCCATCACGCCGTTCAACTTCCCGCTGATCCTCGCCGGATCGAAGATCGGCCCGGCCCTCGCGGCCGGCAACACGGTCGTGCACAAGCCCGCCGAGGAGACCCCGCTCAGCGCCCTCTACATGGCCGAGCTGTTGAAGAAGGCCGGCGTCCCGGACGGCGTCTTCAACGTCGTCACCGGTACCGGACCGGTCGCGGGCGAGGCGCTGCTGCGCAACCCGGGCGTCGACAAGATCGCCTTCACCGGCTCCACCGCCGTCGGCCGCCACGCGGCGAGCGTCGCCGGCGAGGGCCTGAAGTCGGTCACGATGGAGCTCGGCGGCAACGCGGCGCACATCGTCTTCGAGGACGCCGACGTCGAGAAGGCCATCGGCGCGATCATCAAGGGCTTCGTCTTCAACACCGGCCAGTTCTGCATGGGCGGCCCCCGCCTGCTGGTCGCGCGCCCGCTGTACGAGACCGTGATCGGCATCCTCTCCCAGGCCGTGCCCGGCGTGCCCGTCGGCGACCCGCGGAACCCCGAGACCGTCGTCGGCCCGATGGCGGGCGAGAAGCACCTGAAGAAGGTCGAGGAGTACGTCGAGCTGGCCCGCAAGGAGGGCGGCCGCATCGTGTGCGGCGGTGAGCGCCTCGACCTGAACGGCGGCTTCTACTACCGGCCCACGGTCATCGCGGACCTCGCCAACGACTCCCGGGTCGTCCAGGAGGAGATCTTCGGCCCGGTCCTCACCGTGCAGCCCTTCGACTCCGAGGACGAGGCCGTGGAGATGGCCAACTCCACGCCGTACGGGCTGGCCTCGGGTCTCCAGACCACCAACCTGGCCCGCGCCCACCGAGTCGCCGACCGGCTCCAGGCGGGCATCGTCTGGGTCAACGAGTGGGCGATGCTCGACCCAGCCGTGCCGTTCGGCGGTGTGAAGGCCTCCGGCTTCGGCCGTGAGTACGGCCCCGAGGCCCTGGAGGCCTACACCAAGGTCAAGTCCGTCGTCGTCTCGCTCGACTGAGCGCGCCCCCGAAGTCACCGGCATCAAAGGAGCCCACACCATGTCCACCACCACTCGTGCCGCCGTGGTCGAGTCCGGGGGAGCGCCCTTCACCCTCTCCGAGGTCGTCCTCGACGAGCCCGGGCAGGGCGAGGCCCTCGTCCGTATGGTCGCCGCCGGGCTGTGCCACACCGACCTCGGTGTGGCGAGCGGAGGCCTGCCCTTCCCGCTCCCCGGCGTCCTGGGCCACGAGGGAGCCGGAGTCGTCGAGGCCGTCGGCCCCGGCGTCACCGGTGTCGCGCCCGGCGACCACGTCCTGCTGTCCTTCACGTCCTGCGGCGGCTGCCACAACTGCCGTGACGGACACCCCGCCTACTGCGCCACCTGGCTGCCGCTGAACCTCCTCTCCGGCCGCCGGGCCGACGGCACCAGCACCATCAGCCGCGACGGTGAGCCGCTCGGCGGCCACTTCTTCGGCCAGTCCTCCTTCGCCGAGCGCGCCCTGGTCGACGAGCGCAGCCTCGTCAAGGTCGACCCGGACGTACCGCTCGACTCCATCGCCCCGCTCGGCTGCGGTGTCCAGACGGGTGTCGGCGCCGTCTGGAACGTGCTGGAGCCGCGCGCGGGCAGCACTCTCGTCGTCCTCGGCGCCGGAGCCGTCGGCCTCTCCGCGGTGATGGCCGCCGCCCTCACCCCCGCGACCACGATCATCGCCGTGGACAAGGTCGGCGAACGCCTGGAGCTGGCCAGGGAGCTGGGGGCCACCCACACCGTGAACGCGGACGAGGTCGCGGACCTCACCGAGGCCATCATGGAGATCACCGGCGGTCAGGGCGCGGACGGTGTCGTCGAGACCACGGGCAGCGTGGTCGTTCTGCGCAAGGGTGTCGACTCCCTCGCCCTGCGCGGCACCCTGGTCATCGTCGGTGCCCCGCCCTTCGGCAGCGAGGTGGCCCTGGACGTCAACGGGATGCTCGGTGGCAAGCGGGTCGTCGGCCTCACCCTCGGCGACAACGAGACCCAGACCGCCATCCCGGTCCTCGTCCAGCTGGTCAAGGACGGCAAGCTGCCGCTGGACCGCCTGATCAGCCGCTACAAGTTCGAGGACATCGACCAGGCCGTGGCGGACATGGGCGGCGGCAAGGCCATCAAGCCCGTCCTCACGTTCTGACGTTCTGACCCACCCCGGCC
>NZ_VJZE01000939.1 GCF_009377205.1 Streptomyces phyllanthi | reverse complement strand
GGAACGGGAGAGCGCGGGGGTGCGGGACCGATTGAGGGAGTGCCCCTCCCCTTCTCCCCCGGCTTCCGTGGACACCACCCGTCGCGGCGCCTGTCCTCGTTCCCCTACGCCCGTTGACTCCCGTCCTCGTCCAGGAGTTCCGCGTCGTACGTCAGCAGCGCGATCTGCACCCGGTTGTTGAGGCCGAGTTTGGCGAGGATGCGGGAGACATGGGTCTTGACCGTGGCGACGCTCATGAAGAGTTCGGCGGCGATCTCGGCGTTCGAGGCGCCCCGGCCCACGGCGACGGCGACCTCGCGCTCGCGGTCGTGGAGGACGGCCATGCGGGTGCGGGCGTGTGTGCGGCGGGTGTCGGGGGCGCCGTCCGCGGCGTGGCGCATCAGCTGGCGGGTGACGGCGGGTGAGAGCACGGGGTCGCCGGCCGCGACGCGGCGTACCGCTTCGACGATCTCGGCGGGTGGGGTGTCCTTCAGTACGAACCCGGCCGCTCCGGCGCGTAGCGCGCGCAGTACCTGGTCGTCGGCGTGGAAGGTGGTCAGGACGATGATCTGAGGGGCGTTCTCGCGGGTGCGGAGCCGTTCGGTGGCCGCGAGTCCGTCCACGGTCGGCATCCGGATGTCCATGAGGACGACATCCGGGCGGATGCGGTCGACGAGGGCCTCGACCTCGCCGCCGTCGGCGGCCTCGCCGACGATCTCGATGCCGTCGGCACCGCCCATCATGAAGGTCAGGCCGGCTCTCACCAGGGGGTCGTCGTCGACCAGGAGCAGTCGGATCGCAGTCATGCGGCCTACCGTAATGAGGGCGACGAGGACGTGGGGGTGAGCCGTGCGTATGTGGCCGTGCGGGGTCCGTCGGTGAACGGATCAGCCCCTGCGGCGTTCGGGGAGCGGGGTCCGGGGCGGAGCCCCGAGGCAGGGCCCGGCGGCGCAGCCCCGAATTCGGGGGTTCGAGTGGGCGTGCCCCCCTGGGCGGAGTGGGGGGAGCCTCGGACACCGGTACCC
>NZ_VJZE01000938.1 GCF_009377205.1 Streptomyces phyllanthi | reverse complement strand
GGCCCACCCCGCGCCACTGTTCGCCCAGCGCGGCCAGGTTCGCGTCGTTCTCGACGGCGACCGGGCAGCCGAGGTGGTCGCGGAGGATGCCCACGATGTCGACCTCGGTCCAGGTGCGGAGGTTGTCGGACTGGCGGACGCGGGTGTTGTTCCGGTCGACCAGTCCCGGGGTGCCGACCGTGGCGGCCCAGACGCGGGATACGTCCACCTCCGCGCTGTCCATGGCCGACCGGATCAACGAGGTCACGGCTCGCGCGCGGGCGGGGCCGGTGAGGTCCGCGCGGACGGCGCGGCGCTCGACGGCGACCGGCTCGCCGTCCAGGTCGGCCAGGCAGGCGGTGACGGAGCGGGGCCGTACGTCGACGCCGACGACGAATCCCGCGTGCGAGCGGAAGCGGAAGCGGCGGGCCGGGCGGCCCGGGGAGCGCCGGCCACGGGCGGACACGGCGGGGGCGACCACGATCAGGCCTCGGTCGGTGAGTTCCTCGGCGATCGCCTCAACGGTCGGCCGGGACAGGCTCGTCGCCGCGGCGAGCTCGGACAGCCGGGGGTACGGGTCCGCCGAGCGCACAGCGGCGAGCACGGCCGCCGCGTTGGTGGCGCGCAGGTCCGCCACGGCCACGACCGCGGGCACCCCGACCGGCGGGCCCGGCTCCGTGGCCCCGCTGAGCGGCCAGACGGCATCCGGCTCCGGCGGGGCGGCGGCCCCGGGGTCCCTGGACGTGGTCAATGGTCAACCTCCTGTGCCCGTGACCCTACGACGAACCACGACGAACAACCGGGCGCCGGTCTCTTGACGCCCCATGGCTCGATGTCGATTATGAAACGCAACTGCTTTATTAAATAGGCCCCGCAGCGCAGTGGCGTTCACCGCAAGCGCATCTCCGCTGTGTGCGCCTCTCCGCTGTAAGCGCCGCCGTAAGCAACTCTCCGCTGCAAGCGTCTCTCCCCTCTCCGTATCTCCACGGCACTCGCCTCCCTCGCGCAGCGCCCAGAGCCCCACGGCTCCCCGCAGAGCCCAGC
>NZ_VJZE01000937.1 GCF_009377205.1 Streptomyces phyllanthi | reverse complement strand
GGGGTGCGGTGTCCTCGGCGAGGCGTCCGTCACGCGGGAGACCGACTCGGTCTGCAGGGACTCGACCGAGCTGTCGATGACCCACCGCTGGGACGCGTCGTCCGTGCGTTCCTCGAGGAGCAGGTCGGCTCCCTCCTCGGCGGAGGCCGGTGCCAGGGCGAGTCCCGACGCACCGCGCGGCAGCAGGGCGCCGTCAAGGGTGAGGGCGTAGCGCACGCGCCCCCGCAGCGCGGGGGCGTCGCACGACCCGAGCCGGACGGGGAGACCGAGGCGGGAGTAGAGGCACAGCTCGATGTCCGCCAGACTGCGCAGCAGCCCGCCGGTCTCGTACGACCACTGCTGCCGCACCGACGACGTGCAGATGGCGAGCACGGCTTTCACCTCCGCCACCACCTTCGTACCGTCCACACCGACGCAGAGTCCGCTCTCGGCGTTGCGCAGGCGGCCCTCCAGCGGTCCGCTCAGGAAGTCTCCGGCTCCGATGCCGGACTGCCGCCCGCCCGACTGCCCCGGTCCGGAACTCGCCGAGCCGGAAGGGCTGTTGGATTCCGGGGTGGTCCCGCTCGCCGACGCCAGGGCGAGCGGGACCAGCACGCAGCCGCTCACCACCAGGACCGCCAGGACCGCCAGGGCCACCTGCCGACGGCGCGTGAGACGCCGGAGGCCGTCGGTGCGCGGCGCTTCGCCCCTCAGTGAGCCCAGGACCCCGCGCGGCCGGCCGGTGCGCGCCGCATGACGGGGACGGCCGGCCGGTCCGGTCACCCCGGTGCGCCCGTACGGAGGCAGGCCACCGCCCCGCCCGGTCGGCCACCTCGAAGCTCGACGCCTCGGCCCGCCCGGTGTAGTACCGCCCGACCACCGCCTCGTCGATCGTCCCCTCGACATCCGCGACCAGCTGCGCCGCCGCAGACGCGAGTTCCCTCAGATCGCTTCCGATCGCGTCCACCAGCGCCTGGCACGCCTCGGGCGTGGCGGACCGGCCCAGCGTCCGGAACTCCCCCCGTACGAAGCCCAGCCGCTCCGCCGGCTTC
>NZ_VJZE01000936.1 GCF_009377205.1 Streptomyces phyllanthi | reverse complement strand
CGTCAGACCCGCCCCACCCCACCGAGGAGCCGGCAGTGGAACCCGAGTCGCCGTCCGAGCCCGCCGTCACCACCTGCTACCGCCACCCCAAGGTGGAGTCGCGTGTCCGCTGCACCCGGTGCGACCGGTACATCTGCCCGGACTGCATGCGGGAGGCGGCCGTCGGGCACCAGTGCGTGGAGTGTGTACGGGAGGGCGCGCGGTCGGTCAGGCAGGCGCGCACGGCGTTCGGCGGGCGTATCACCACGGCGCCCGTGGTGACGTACGTCCTCATCGCGCTGAACGTCCTTGTCTACCTGGGCGAACTCGTGAGCCCGGAGATCGTGGACCGTTTCTCGGTACTGGGTGCCGTGCTGAGGGGCCCGGACGGCGGCCACTACGTCTGGCAGGACGCCTACCCGTCCGGTTTCGAGCCCGCGGGCGTGGTGAACGGGGAGTGGTACCGGCTGCTCACCGGCGCGTTCCTCCATATGCCGCCCACGCAGGGGACGTTCGGGATCCTGCACATCGTGATGAACATGGTCGCGCTGTGGAACGTCGGCCGGGTCGTGGAGGCACAGCTCGGGCGCTCCCGCTATCTCGCCCTGTACCTGCTGTCGGCGCTGGGCGGCTCGGTCCTGGTCCTGCTGCTGGCACCGGAGACGAGCACGGTGGGGGCGTCGGGCGCGATCTTCGGGGTGAGCGCCGCGTACTACGTCCTGGCCCGCCGCCTCGGCGCCGACCTGCGCGCCGTCAACCAGTTCATGGCGGGCCTGCTCCTGTGGCTGGTCCTCTCCGCGGCGTTCACCTCCTGGCAGGGCCACCTGGGCGGGCTGCTGACGGGATCGGCAGTGGCCCTGGCGTTCGCGTACGCGCCCCGCGGCGGCCGCCGGGCGCTGGTGCAGGCGGCGGTGTGCCTGGCGCTGCTGGCCCTGCTGCTGCTCCTGGCGGTGGGGAAGGTGTCGGCGCTGAAGAACGGAGCGGCCTGAACGCCCAAGGCCACAGACACCGAAGCGACCCGAGCCCCGGCACGCGACACCCAGCACCCGCCACGGCC
>NZ_VJZE01000935.1 GCF_009377205.1 Streptomyces phyllanthi | reverse complement strand
GGGGAAGGGGGCGGCGGGGAATCGGACGGGCTGCTGGTCATGTGCTGCTCAGCGCTCCAAAGCTCGCAGGGTGGCGTCGGCAGGCCCGGACGGCGCGCTACGGTCGGGATTCTCGGTGGGACTCGGTCGGGAATCCCGGTGAAACTCGACGGCAAAGCGTGCGCCGACGGCATTGTCGTTCGGGGACACACGAGAGACAATAACAACATGCTGAACGACGAACAGAATGATGGGTGGAGTTGACGGTGAGCGCAAGCGACCCGGGAAGTCTTGTCCCGGCGGTGACGCGGGCCGTGGCGATCCTTGACGCGCTCGGTGAGGCGGAGGGCCGCCCGCTGTCGGTCAGTGAGATCGCGCGGGCCCTGGGCCTGCCGAAGTCCTCGACGGGGAACCTGTGCGCCTCCCTGGAGGCGGCAGGCATGATCACGCGCAACGGAACAGGTTTCACTCTCGGGCGCAAGCTCGTGGAACTGGGTGGCCGTTATCTGTCCACGGTGGACCAGTTGCGCGACTTCTACGAGTTGTGCCGGCGCAGTGCGCACATCTCCCGGGAGACGGCCCGGGTCGCCGTCCTCGACGGCCTGGACGTGCTCTACCTGGCGAGGTACGACGGCACTCAGCCGCTGCGGCTCACGGCCAACATCGGCGACCGGTTCCCCGCGAACTGCACGGCGACCGGCAAGGCGATCCTGTCGACACTGGATCCGGCGGTGGCCGAGGACCGGCTGCGCGGCCGGACCCTGCCCGCGCTCAGTGAGCGGTCCATCACCTCGGTGCCCGCACTGCTGGAGGACCTGGCGGCGGCCCGTGAGCGGGGTTACGCGGTCGACGACGAGGAGGCCACGGCGGGTGTGCTCTGCCTGGCCGTGCCCGTCAAGGGATTCCGCACGGACTCGTCGCCCTTCGCGATCAGCGTCACCGTGCTCAAGGCGCGGCTCGACGACGAGTTCCGGGAGGCGCTGCTGAAGGACCTGCGCGCCATCGCGGCCGGGCTGGAGAACCCGATGCTGCCGCAGGGGGCATCCGCCGGCGGCGGGTGAGGGGGCGGGGCTC
>NZ_VJZE01000934.1 GCF_009377205.1 Streptomyces phyllanthi | reverse complement strand
TCGGCGGAGGCTTCTGAGGCAGACCGGGGCTTCTGAGGCAGACCGGGGCTTCTGAGGCCGATTGGATCAGCCACCCGAGTGGTACTCGGGGATCATGGTCTCGGTCCCGGTCCCGGTCCCGGTCTCGGTCCCGGCCTCGGTCCCGGCCTCGGTCCCGGTCTCGGTCCCGGTCTCGGTGGCGGTCCTGGTCGAGCTGGTGCGGAGCGGTACGGCAGGTGGCCACGTCAAGTGCTGGGAGCGCTTCGCGGAGAGCGCCGCGCGGCTGCCCGGCCCCGGATCCGGCGGTGCCGGTGGGGCGGGGCTGGATCTGACCGTCTACTTCCTCGGCCGGCGGGGGAGGGAGCGGGTCGAACCCCTGTCGCCGCGCGTACGGTTCGTCATGTTGCCGCCAGTGCTCAGTACGGCAGCCCTGACGTCGTCCGACGGCGCCGAGGACATCTCCGACCTGGCACCCTGGCACCCGCGACTCGCCGCGCTGCTTCCCCGGCACGACGTCTGGCACCTGACGCACTGCTTCGCGTACGCCGCCACCGCCGTCCGGCTCGCCCGGCGCGGGGCCGTACGGCCCCGGGTCGTGGGCTCCGTGCACACCGATGTTCCGGCGCTGGCCTCGGTGTACGCGCGGTACCTCGCCGGCCGGGCGACGGGCGGCCTGCTCGGGGACCGGGGGGCGCAGTGGGCTGCCGACCGGGTCGGGACCTGGTTGCGGTGGCGGCGCGACAGGCTGCTGCGGAGCTGCGAGCGCGTGCTCGTGCCGACGCCGGAAGGGTGCGAGGAGCTCTCCCGGACACTCGGCGCGGACCGGATGGCGCTGCTACGCCGCGGCATCGACCACGAGCGCTTTCGCCCCGACGGTACGGCCCGTGCCCGGCTCGCCCGGGAGTACGGCGTACCGGTGGACCGGCCGCTCGTGCTGTTCGCCGGACGTCTGGACGCGTCCAAGCGGGTGCCGTTGCTGGCCGAGAGTCTGCGGCTGGTACGGGAGCGGGGGAGGAGCGTGCACACCGTCATGGCGGGCTTGGGGCGGAGGCGGGCGCCGTGCGGCGGGCTCTGGGT
>NZ_VJZE01000933.1 GCF_009377205.1 Streptomyces phyllanthi | reverse complement strand
TGAGCTGGTACTTCTCGGAGTCGAGGTACTCCTCGCCGCCCTCGCGCAGGGGGGTGTTCTCGCACAGTTCGTAGCCGCTGTACACACCCCAGGTCGGTGACATCGTGGCGGCGAGCACCGCCCGTACCTCGAACGCCGGGCGCCCGCCGTGCTGGAGGTAGGCGTGCAGGATGTCGGGCGTGTTGACGAAGAAGTTCGGCCGCATGCACGCCGCCGCCTCACCCGACAGCTCCGTCAGATACTCCGTCAGCTCCTGCTTGGAATTACGCCAGGTGAAGTACGTGTACGACTGCTGGAAGCCGATGGCGGCCAGGGTGTGCATCATCGCCGGGCGGGTGAACGCCTCCGCCAGGAAGATCACATCGGGGTCGGTGCGGCCCACCTCCCCCAGCACCCGCTCCCAGAAGACGACCGGCTTGGTGTGCGGATTGTCCACCCGGAAGATCCGCACCCCGTGGGCCATCCAGTGCCGCAGCACCCGCACCGTCTCCGCGACCAGCCCGTCCATGTCCGCGTCGAAGGCGATGGGGTAGATGTCCTGGTACTTCTTCGGCGGGTTCTCCGCGTACGCGATCGTGCCGTCGGGGCGGTGATGGAACCACTGCGGATGCTCCTTGACCCAAGGGTGGTCCGGGGAGCACTGCAGGGCGAAGTCCAGCGCGATCTCCAAACCCAGCTCACCGGCCCGGGCGACGAAGGCGTCGAAGTCTGCCAGCGTGCCCAGATCCGGATGGACGGCGTCATGACCGCCCTCGGGCGAGCCGATCGCCCAGGGCACACCGACATCCTCGGGACCGGGGGAGAGGGTGTTGTTGCGGCCCTTGCGGAACGTCGTGCCGATCGGATGGACCGGCGGCAGATACACCACGTCGAAGCCCATGTCCGCGATCGCCGGCAGACGCCGGGCGGCGGTGCGGAACGTCCCGTGCGGCTGCTCCGGCGTGCCCTCCGACCGCGGGAAGAACTCGTACCACGCCCCGTACAGCGCCCGCTCCCGCTCCACCAGCAACGCCAACTCCTCCGAGACGGTGAGCAGTTCCCGCAACGGATACCGGACGAGAA
>NZ_VJZE01000932.1 GCF_009377205.1 Streptomyces phyllanthi | reverse complement strand
GGCCAAGCCACCGCCCGCCCCCGCGCCGCCAGCGTCGTCGCGTACTGGGGGAGGAGGGACGAGTCGCTCGGGGACGCGCCCTCCGATGCCGCGAAGGCCTCGTACGACGGGACCGTGCCCGTGACGATGCCGAGGTTGGGCGTGCCCGACGCCGCCAGTTCTCTCAGGGACGCCTCTATCGTCGCCAGGTGCAGCTCGTGTGACGGGTACTCCTCCGACAACGTCGGGTACGCCGTGAGCAGTTCCTCCAGTTCCGCCGCGGGCCAGTGCAGGACCGCCACCGGGAACGGGCGGGACAGGGCCTCCCTGTACGCGCCCAGCTCGGCCCGCAAGCGGGAGATCTCCGCCTCCAGTTCCGCCGGGTTGTCCGAGCCCAGGGACCAGACGCGCTTCGGGTCGTGGAGCTCGTCCAGTGACACCGACGACGAGTGGAGCGTGTCCGCCAGGGCGTCCCAGTCGTCGTGCGGAGCACCGAGCATGCGGCGTACGCGGTGGCGGCCGAAGAGGAGGGCGTGGGTCGAGTACGGGGGTTCCGTCACGCCCGAGAGCAGCGCGGTCGCGCCCTCGGTGAAGGTCTCCTGGGCCGCTTCCAGCTCGTCGTGGGCCTCCAGGGCCTCCGCCGCGATGACCCAGGGGGCCGGGTCGCGGGGGGCCGCGACGCGGATTCCCGTGATGATCGCCCGTGCCTCCGCCTCGTGGCCGTACTCCCAGAGGTTGGACGCCTTGAGCGCGCGTACGAGGTGGGGGTTCTCGAGGGAGTCGGCCGACGACAGCAGGCGGTCGTACAGCGCGGTCGCGCCGGCGCGGGCGCCGGCCAGTTCGAGGTGCGCCGCGGCCTGCAGGAGCAGGTGTTCGGCGTCCTCGGGGTAGAGGCCGGCAGTCCGCTCCAGGCGGGCTGCTTCAGCGTTGTGGTCGACGTTCTCGGCAGCGGTGTCGGGGCGCATGGAGGACACCGTACTGCCGTCGGTCCGGGAGAGATGAGGGGGCGGTTGGTCAGAGGGCATATGCCCGTCGGCCAGGGGGCGGCAGGCCTGCCGCAACCAGGGGCGGCAACCAGGGGCGCAGGC
>NZ_VJZE01000931.1 GCF_009377205.1 Streptomyces phyllanthi | reverse complement strand
CACCCACACCCCGGCCACCACCGCCGAACCATCCGTACCCTCCGCACTGGCGGCAGAGACCTCAACTGCCGTCACTGACATCGCCGTGCCGGTGCCCGCGCCACGCGGCCCGGTGGTCCTCGGCACCCCCGAAACCCGGCACCCCCTAGCCGTCCAGGCACTCAGCGACGCCGAAGGCCCTGCCCTGGTCATCACCTCGAACCCCATCCTCTGGGCAGAGACCAAGGACGCACGCGCCAAGCTCGGCCCGGTCCTCCTCTACGACCCCGCCCACCTCTGCGACACCCCGGCCCGCCTCCACTGGACGCCCTCCAGAGGGTGCGAGGACAAGGCGACAGCGGCGGCACGCGCAGCCGCACTCCTGGCCCCGATCCGCCCCACAGCCAAGATCGACCAGGCACTCGCGGACACCGCCGAAACGCTCCTGCGCTGCTATCTGCACGCCGCCGCCGTGGACGGCCGCACCATCCGCCACATCCACCGCTGGGCCCAGGGCACACAGGTACAGGAGGCCGTACGAGCCCTCCGTACGAACCCGAAGGCATCACCGGGCACAGCCGGCGAACTGGAGTCGGCCCTCACCTCACACCCCGAACGCCGCGACATGGCACAGGAACTGACGACCCGGGCCCTGTCATCCCTCTCCACCGTCAACGTCCGGGAGTCCTGCACTCCAAACCGAACAGACTCGCTGGCCTTGGATTCCTTCGTGGCCGAAGGGGGCACACTTTATGTCGTGGGGGAACCCATCGAGGACCCCAGGGCAGCTCCAGGGGCCATGCCCCTGCTGACGGCCCTGGCCGCAAGCGTGGTCGAGCGCGGCCGGCGCATGGCCGAACGGTCATCCTCCGGCCGCCTCGACCCACCACTCACCCTGATCCTGGACGACGTGGCAGCAGTGGCCCCACTCCCCCAACTCCCGGCCCTCCTGGCCGACGGCACGGACCGGGGAATGCCGACACTGGCACTGATGCGTTCACGAGAACAGGGAAGATCACGCTGGCCGCAGTACGAGCTACCGGTGTAACGGCAACCCTCTACGCCCCCTCGATCACGTACTCCAACTCCCGCTC
>NZ_VJZE01000930.1 GCF_009377205.1 Streptomyces phyllanthi | reverse complement strand
GCCCTCCCCCGGTTGTCCTCCCCAGGTATGACACTCCGTCGGTCCGTCCGACCCAAGAGGGCCCCCGGAACCGGATCAGCGGGTGACTACAACCGCCCTGTCCGCCCCTGACGATGGAACGCGTTCCCGGAAACCCGGGAACCCGGACACACCGTCGTCCCGACAGGAGCACCTCTCCGTGACCACCACTTCCATCGCCGGCCGGGCCACCGCCGTGGCCGCCCGCGCCACGGACCTCTCCAAGGTCTACGGACAGGGCGAGACCCAGGTGATCGCCCTGGACCGGGTCAGCGTCGACTTCGGGCAGGCCCAGTTCACCGCGATCATGGGTCCCTCGGGCTCCGGCAAGTCCACGCTGATGCACTGTGTGGCGGGCCTGGACTCCTTCTCCTCCGGCTCCGCCCGCATCGGCGAGACCGAGCTGGGCTCCCTGAAGGACAAGCAGCTCACCCGGCTCCGCCGGGACAAGATCGGCTTCATCTTCCAGGCGTTCAACCTGCTGCCGACCCTGACCGCCCTGGAGAACATCACGCTTCCGATGGACATCGCGGGCCGTAAGCCGGACAAGCAGTGGCTGGACACCGTCATCCAGATGGTCGGCCTCTCCGACCGCCTGACCCACCGCCCGTCCCAGCTCTCCGGCGGCCAGCAGCAGCGCGTGGCCGTGGCCCGGGCCCTCGCCTCCAAGCCGGACATCATCTTCGGCGACGAGCCCACCGGGAACCTCGACTCCCGCTCCGGCGCCGAGGTCCTGGGCTTCCTCCGCAACTCCGTGCGCGAACTGGGCCAGACCGTCGTCATGGTCACCCACGACCCCGTCGCCGCCGCGTACGCCGACCGCGTGGTCTTCCTCGCGGACGGGCGCATCGTCGACGACATGTACCAGCCGACGGCGGAGACGGTGCTGGACCGGATGAAGCGGTTCGACACGAAACGGCGCACCAGCTAGGCCGGGTCGTCTCGTCTGCCCCGTCGCGGCCGGTGGCCGACCAACGGTCGTACGTGGCTGGTCGCGCCCACGCGGCGGAGCCGCATATCCAGTACAGCCCCGCGCCCCTGTCGGGGGCGAGCCCCCGACCCGCGAACCCGCCGCAGGCGCACGCCCCCTCCTCCATGC
>NZ_VJZE01000092.1 GCF_009377205.1 Streptomyces phyllanthi | reverse complement strand
CGTCCCCACGGTGCGGCGCGCACCCCGGCCGGGTGGGGCCCTCCGGAGCGGAGGGGGGACCCACCCGGCCGGTTCGTCTCCGCCGGTGCCCGTCCGTGCTTCCCGTCGTCCCGTCCGGTCCGTCAGACGTTCTGCCCGCTACCGCCGCCGGAGGCCTTCTTGATGCCCTTGGTGATCTCGTCTATGACCGACTGCTCGGGTGCGTCGGAGCCCACGTCGATGCCGAAGCGGATCATGACCAGCCGGTCGGGGTCGGCGGGCGACGGGAACGCGAGCGACTCGACGTAGCCGTCGGCGCCCTTGCTGGTGACGACCTTCCAGCGGACCAGATAGCCCTTCTGCCCGGCCACGGTCACCGCCTTGGAGGCGAGTTCCTCGTGCGAGGTGATCTTCCCGTAGGTCGTGCCGCCGTACGACTCCTCGGCGTTCTTCGAGATGTCCTCCTTCGCGGCGGCCTCGGCCGTGGTGGCCTTCAGCTTCAGCACCTCGGCGGGCGCCGAGTACGCGCCGCCGCGCGTGCAGGTCTTCGAGGTGTCGCCGGGGCACTTGTACGAGCCCTTGGCCGTGACCTGCACGCCCACCCCGACCGACACGGCGTTCCAGTCGTCGGGCACGGGGATGCCGATGCCGTTGACCGGGTCGATGGCGAGACCGTCCTCGATCCGCGGTTCCACGGACTCGCCGGGCGCCGGGGTCCGGCCGTCCGGGCCGCCGGAACCGCCACCGGAGTCCCCCTGCCCGTCAGGGTCGCCCCGGCCGTCCTGCCCGCCGGGGCCCTGGGAACTGGTGGTGTTCCCGTTCCCGTCGTCCTTGGTCAGGGCGTACACGCCCACACCGATGCTCGCCAGCACGGCCGCGGCCACGGCGACGGCGATCCCCGTACGCAGCCCGCGCCGCGAAGCCGCGGGCGGATACGCCGGGTTGGGCGGGTACCCCGGGTACGCCCCCGGCGCGGCCGGATACGGCCCCGCTGCCGCCGGATAGGCCCCGGGCGGCACCGGCTGACCCCCGGGGGCCGCCGGATACGCGGCGGGGGCCGCCGGGGCGGCAGGAGCCGCGGGCGTCGTCGGGGGACCCCATACGGCGGCCGGGTCCGCGGGCCGGATCTGGTCCGTCCATGCCTTGCCGTCCCACCAGCGCTCGGTGGCGGGAGCGTCACTTGTCTGCCCCGGGTCGGGGTACCAGCCGGGAGGAGTCACCTGGGTCATGGGGCCACGGTATGAGGTGAGCGTGAAAGACGGATGAGAGGGGGCCCCGCTGTCGCGGTTTACCCGTTGTTGACCCTCTACGACCGTCACCGCCGCTGGTGAACGGCCCGTCGCGTCGCCTTCGCGCACCCGGTGTCACTCCTGGCGGCAACACGTGCCCGGACCGGCTCCACTTGGGCGCGCGGAGGGCTACGCTCGATGCCTGTACGTCATTTGGGCGACCTGGGGAGGTAGCGGGATGACGGAAGCAGGGCCGGGAGGGGGCCCGTCGGCTTCGCTGTGGGAGCGCGACGAGGAACTCGCAGCCGTCGGGGAGGCGATCGACGCCCTGCGCGCCAACCGAACGTCCAGGGGCGGCCTTCTCGTCTTCGAGGGCGAGGCCGGCATCGGCAAGACGGCGCTCCTCGCCGAGGCCCGGCGCATCGCGGAGGAGCGCGACTGCACGGTGTGGTCGGCACGCGGCGGGCAGACCGTCACCTCCGTACCCTTCAACGTCGTACGGCAGTTGTTACAGCCCGCGCTCCTGTCGCTGATGCCGGACGAGGCGAGGGAGTACCTCGGCGACTGGTACGACATCGCGGGGCCCGCGCTGGGAGTGGCGGTCCCCGGCGGCCGGCACGCCGACCCGCAGGGCGTGTGCGACGGACTGATCGCGGCGGTCACCAGGCTCGCCCGGCGCGAGTGGCCCCTCGTCCTGCTGGTCGACGACGCGCACTGGGCCGACCACGAGACCCTGCACTGGCTGGCCGCGTTCGCCTCCCGCCTCGACGAGCTGTCCGTCCTCCTCGTGGTCGCCCGCCGCCCCGGCGAGGTGACCGGTGAGCGCGCCGCCCTCCTCGACGCCGTCGCCGCCGTGGCCGGTACCGGCGCCAGGCTCAGCGCGCTGACCCCCGAGGCGACCGCCGGGCTCACCCGCGCCACCGTCGGCGAGCACGCCGACGCGCCGTTCTGCCGCGAGGTGTGGGCGGTCACCGGCGGCAACCCGTACGAGACGGTGGAACTCCTCGCCAAGGTCCAGGACAGCCGACTGGAACCGGCCGAGTCCTCGGCCGCCGAACTCCGCGCCCTGAACCGCTCGGCGCGCGGCCGCGGCCTCGTCGCCCGCCTCGAAGGGCTCGGCGTCGACGCCACCCGCTTCGCGTGGGCCGCCGCCATCCTCGGCACCGGCATCACCGTGGACCTCGTGGCCACGCTCGCCACCATGCGCCGTGAGGAGGCCCTGCGCTGCGCCCGGTTACTCAGCGCGGCCCGCATCCTCGCCGAGACCGATCCCGGCAGCCGCCAGGTCGGCGCCGGCGACCTGGAGTTCGTGCATCCGCTGATCGCCACAGCCGTCTACCACTCGATCCCGCCCGCCATGCGCACCGCCATGCACGGGGTGGCCGCGGAGGTCGTCACCGCCTCCGGGCTCGGAGCCGCGGCGGCCTCCCACCACCTCCTCCGGGTCCACCCGGACGACGACCCGGAGCTGGTCGAGCAGCTGCGCCAGGCGGCGCGCGAACACCTCGCCATCGGTGCGCCGGACGCGGCCCGCCACTGCCTGGAACGCGCCCTGGTGGAACCGCCCGAACCGGACATCCACGCGCAGGTGCTCTACGAGCTGGGCTGTGCCACGCTGCTGACCTCGCCGTCCACCACCATCGAGTACCTGCAGTCGGCGCTCGCCATACCGGGGCTCGACGGCGGTACCCGCGTGGACGCCGTGGTCCGGCTCTCCCAGGCCCTCCTCCACAACGACCAGCTGGAGGACGCCGTACGCACGGTCGACGCGGAGGCCGCCCGGCTCGGCCCCGGCCCCGCCCAGCTGCGGCTGAAGGCCGTGCACCACATGTGGCAGGGCATCCACTCGGGAGAGGAACACCCGTCCGGAGGCTCCGGCGAACTCGCCGCGCTCGCGGCCACCTGCACGGGCCGGGACAACTCCGAACGCGCGCTGCTGATCCTGCGCGGCTTCGACCTGATGATGCGCGGTGAGAACGCCGAGGAGGTCGTCGAGCTCTGCGACCGCGCCCTCGTCAACGGCCGCCTCGCACCCGGACTCGGCTGGACGGACACCGAGTGGGGCATCGAACTGCTGCTGATGCTGGCGAACTCGTACGCCTACACGGACCGGCTCGACCGCGCCGAGAGCCTCTACACCGAAGCCCTGCGCGCCTACGAGACCGCCGGATGGAGCGGCGGCCACATCGCCCTGACGCACGCCTACATCGGCCTCGCACACCGGCGGCGCGGGCGCCTGACGGAGGCCGAGAAGTCCCTGCGCGAGTCGCTGCGCCTGGCCGAGCGTCGGCCGTCGGCTGCCGCTGTACTGGTCGGCCTCCTGCGGCCTCGTGGACACCCTGCTCGCCCGCGGCCATGTCGACGAGGCCTGGCAGACCGCGGAGCAGTACGGCTTCGCGCCGCCGTACCCGTCCACCATCGTCCTGCCCGACACCCGCTCCGTACGCGGCAGGCTGCTGCTCGCCACGGGCCGTACGGAGGAGGGCGTGGGCGAACTGGAGGCGGCGGAGAAGACGGCCGCGGCCCGGGGCCACCACAACCCGGTGGTGGCCTCCTGGGGCAGTGACCTCGCACGCGCCCTGGCCAACGAGGACCCGCGCCGTGCGGCCGAACTCTCGGTCGCCGTCCGCCGCCAGGCCGAGCGCTTCGGCACCGACGCCGCCATAGGCGAGGCCCTCCGCCTCGCCGCCGCGCTGGAGACCGGCCAGCGCGCCGCCTCCCTGTACGCCCAGGCCGTCACCTATCTGGAGGCGTCGCCCTGTGCCTACGAACACGCCATGGCCCGCGTGGAGCACGGCATCGCCTCCCGCTCCACCACGGAACTCGAGAAGGGCCTGACACTGGCACGCTCGTGCGGCGCGGACGGACTGGTGGCCAAGGCCCAGCGGGCGCTGGACGAGGGGTGGGGGCTGCGGTAGGCGGCCGGCCGGAGGCCGACACGCCGAGTGCTTCGGGCGCCGTGGTCCGCTGCGGTCACGGCGGACCGCTTCAGCCGACGGCGGCCCGCTTCAGCCGGCGTCGGCCTGTTTTCAGTCGCCGCGGTCCGCGAAGGCGCCGGTGAAGGCCAGTTCGGCGAAGCGTTCGCCGATACGGCGGTGGGTGGCGGCGTCCGGATGGAGCTGGTCGGGCAGCGGCAGCTCGGCGAAGTCGTCCTCGCCGTAGAGGCCGCGGCCGTCGAGGTAGTACAGGTTCGGGTCCTCGGCCGCCCGCCGCGCCACGATGTCGGCGAGCTCCTCCCGGATGACACGCAGGGTCAGCTTCCCGCCGGCGCGCTCCGCCGGATCGCCCATGGCCAGAAACCGCAGGTGCCCGGTGCTGAGCGCGTCGAAGTCGAACGCCCCGGGCCCGGGGGTGTCCTCGTGGATGGGGCACAGGATCGGGGAGACGACCAGCAGCGGTGCGGTGGGATGGCCCTCGCGCACGGTGTCGAGGAAGCCGTGGACGGCCGGGGTGAAGGCCCGCAGCCGCATCAGGTCGAGGTTGACCAGGTTGATACCGATCTTGACGCTGATCAGATCGGCGGGGGTGTCCCGTATGGCACGGGCCGTGAACGGGTCGAGCAGGGCGCTGCCCGCAAGTCCCAGGTTGATCAGCTCCACCCCGCCGAGGGAGGCGGCGAGCGCCGGCCAGATGGCGGTGGGACTGGCCGCGTCGGAGCCGTGGCTGATCGAACTGCCGTGGTGCAGCCACACCCTGCGGCCCCGGTCCGGTACGGGCTCCACGGGGGCGTCGGTGCGCAGGGCGACGAGCTCGGTGGTCTCGTTGTGCGGCAGCCATATCTCGATGTCCTTGCCGCCTTCGGGTAGACCGGTGAACCGCAGGGTGCCGGGAGGGCCCGACTGCTTCTCGGTGCTCCCGCTGCTCATGTCGATGGTCAGGGTGTTGCCGCCCGGCACACTGGCCTGGCCGGCCAGGCGCCCGTCGACGAGCAGGTCGTACACGCCGTCCGGGCGGGGTGGCACCCCCACGTAGTTCCTCCTGGTGCGCAGCGCGTCCAGTTCGACGGCGGTGGCCCGGGTGCGGAAGGCCAGCCGTACGCCTGAGGGCTGGGCCTCGGCCATGGCCAGCTGCCCGTCGGCGCACTGGGCGCGCGCCCTGGCGGGCAGCCGGTGCGGCAGCACGCCGTGCTCGGTGTGCTCCACCTCGAGGGCTCCGCGCAGCAGGTCCGCGGTGATGGGGGTGGTGATCCAGTCGTGCGGGGTGTGCATGGCCTCAACCTGTTGATCGACGTGTGGGGGATCGTCCGGCTCCGCCGAACCGGCCTTGGCTGTGCCGCTACGCCGCGGGCCAGTTCCGCAGCAGGGCGTCGAGGGCGTCAAGGATCCTCGTCCAGCTTTCCTGGCTGTCCGGGGCGCTGTGGCTGAACCCTCCCGCCAGCTCCAGGCTGACGTAGCCGTGGAAGACGCTGCCCATCAGCCGGACCGCGTGCGTCTGGTCCGGCTCGGTCAGGTCGTAGCCGCGCAGGATGGCCCGCGTCATCCGGGCATGCCGGCCGCCCGCACTGGCGGCAGCCTCCTCCGGGGTGAGCCGCAGCTGGGCCGCGGCGTAACGCCCCGGGTGCTCCCGGGCGTAGTCACGGTAGACGTTCGCGAAGGCGGCCAGGGCGTCCTTGCCCGCCCGTCCGGCCAGCGCGGCGGCGCCCCGGTCGGCGAGCTCCTCCAGGGCGAGCAGGGCGATCCTGACCCGGAGGTCGTGGGAGTTGCGCACGTGCGAGTAGAGACTCGCGACCTTGACGTCGAACCGTTTGGCGAGCGCCGAGACGGTCACCTGGTCGAAGCCGACCTCGTCGGCCAGTTCGGCACCCGCCCGGGCCAGTCGTTCCGTGGTCAGTCCAGCGCGTGCCATGTGCTTGCCCTCGCCCCTCGCAGCTAGCTCCTCGCTCAGCGGACTCGATTGTGCATTTACCTAAAGGTGTTAGGCAAATCGGCCTGCTGTTTAGGGGTGGGGGCGCCCCCGGGTCAGGCCGGGGAGTCCTGGGACCCGTCCTCCTCCGCGAGGACCCGCTGTGCCGCCGCGAACGCCGAGTTGGCCGCCGGGACACCGCAGTACACGGCCGTCTGGAGCAGTACGGCCCCGATCTCCTCCGGGGTGAGCCCGTTGCGGCGCGCCGCCCGTACGTGCATCGCCAGCTCGTCGTAGTGGCCGTGCGCCACCAGCGCGGTCAGCGTGATCATGCTGCGCTCACGGCGCGTCAGCGTCGGGTCCGTCCAGATCTCGCCCCAGGCGTACCGGGATATGAAGTCCTGGAAGCGGGCCGTGAAGGGAGTCTGGCGGGCCTGGGCGCGGTCCACGTGCGTATCCCCGAGGACCTGACGACGCACCTCCATGCCACGCGACGCGTGCCCGCCGAAGTGACCGCGCAGCGCGGCCAGTACGGCCTCCGGACGCTCCGCCGGCGCGAGGTGCGAGGCGCCCGCGAGCTCCGTCAGGGACGAGCCGGGCACGGCGTCCGCGATCTCCCGCAGATGCGCGGGCGGGGTCGCCGGGTCCTCACGGCCCGCGACGAGCAGGGTGGGCGCGGTGATCTCGGAGAGCCGGTCCCGCAGGTCGAACGCGGCCAGCGCGTCGCAGCAGGCGGCATACGCCCCGGGGTCGGCGTCACGGTGGTCGGCCACCAGCTCGGGAACGGTGAAACCGGGCGTGAACCAACGGGAGTCCGCCGACTTTGCGAGCTCCGCCAGTCCCTCGCGGCGCACCAGCGCGGCACGCTCCTCCCACGGCCTTGAGCCGTTGAAGTGGGCGGAGGAGCAGATCACGGCGAGCGAGGACAGCCGGTCCGGGTGGTGGACCGCCAGGTGCAGACCCACCGCGCCGCCCAGCGACACACCCGCGTACGCGAACCGCTCGATCCCCAGCGAGTCCGCCAGCGCCAGCACCAGTCCGGCCAGATCGCCGACCGTGGCTCCGGGGCCGATGAGGTCCGCCGCCGAGCCCCCGTGCCCCGGCAGGTCCCAGCGCACCACCCGGTGGGCGACGGACAGTTCGGGCGCCACCTTGTCCCACAGGGCGTACGAGGTCCCGAGCGAGGGCCCGAGGAGCAGCGGGGGAGCGGTGGTGGGGCCTTCGGCACGGTGGTTCAGCGGCTTGTCGGTCAACGTCGCTCCAGGGCGCGGTCGGTGAGGGCTCCCGCGGAGCCGGTGTAGCGGGTGGGGTCGGTGAGGGCCGTGAGGTCGAGGTCCTTCAACTCCGGCTCCTCGGCAAGGAGCTCGGCCAGGGAACGGTCCTCGGCGTAGGTGCGCCGGGCCGCCTCGGTGAGCAGCTCCTTGGCGCGGGCGCGGCCGAGTACCGGCGCCAGTTCGGCGGCGAGCCGCTCGGAGACGATCAGCCCGTGGGTGAGGTCCAGGTGCCTGCGCATCGTCCCGGCGTGCACCTGGAGGCCCTCCGTCAGCTCCACGGCGCCCCCGGCGGCTCCCCCCACCAGCCGGAGCAGATCGCGCAGCGGCTCCCACTCGGCGTGCCAGGCCCCGGCGGGTCGCTCGTCCTCCGCGGCCAGCGCCCCGTACAGCGTGGCCGCGAGCTGCGGAGCCCGGCGTGCGGCCGCGGCGATCAGCGTGGACCGTACGGGGTTCGCCTTGTGCGGCATGGCCGACGAACCCCCGCCGCTGCCCTCGGAGACCTCCGCGATCTCCGTACGGGCGAGGGTGAGCACGTCGACGGCCGTCTTGCCGAGGGCGCCCGCGGTGAGGGCGAGCGATCCGGCGAGGTCCGCGACCGGGGTGCGCAGGGTGTGCCAGGGCAACGACGGCTCGGCCAGCCCGAGTTCGCGCGCGTACGCGGCGACCAGGGCCTGGGTGTCCGAGGCGCCGAACACGGTGAACGCCGCCAACGTGCCTGCGGCGCCGCCGAGTTGGGCGGGAAGGCCGTCCCGTACGGCCCTGAGGCGGTCCCGTGCGTCCAGCACCAGCGAGCGCCAGCCCGCCGCCTTCAGCCCGAACGTCGTGGGCACGGCGTGCTGGGTGAGCGTCCGCCCGGGCATCGCCGTGTCCCGGTGCTCGGCGGCCAGCCGGGCCAGCGCCCGCTGGGTGCGCTCCAGGTCCGCCAGCACCGGGTCCAGCGCGCGCACGGCGACCAGCATCGTCGCCGTGTCCATGATGTCCTGGCTGGTCGCGCCCCGGTGGACGTACGGGCCGTACTCCGCCCCGACCGCCTTGGTCAGATCCGCGACCAGCGGGATCACCGGATTGCCGCCCCCGCGCGCCCGTACGGCGATGTCCCGGGCGTCGAACCGCTCCGGAACGGCCGCCGCGGTCACCGCCGTCGCCGCCCCCATTGGAGCGAGTCCCAGCGAGGCCTGGGCGCGGGTCAGCGCGGCCTCCGCGTCGAGCAGCGCCCGCAGATACGCGGTGTCGCTCGTCGCGGAGGACGCGGCGGAGCCGACGGGCCCGGGAGAGAGGAGGCCGGCGTCGGAACCGTCGTAGCCCTCGGAACCGCCAGAGGTCACCGGAACTCCAGGAAGACCGTCTCGTCCTCGCCCTGGAGGCGGATGTCGAAACGGTACGTTCCGTTGCCCTCGTCCACGGCGATCAGTGTGCCGCGCCGGTCCTCGTCCACCTGCCCGAGCAGCGGGTCCGCAGCGAGCGCCGCCTCGTCGCCGGGCAGGTAGATCCGGGTGAACAGGTGCACGAGGAGCCCGCGAGCGAAGACGCACACGCTGAGATACGGCGCACTCTGCCCGCGAGCACCCGGCCGGAGCGTCCGTGCGTACCAATGGCCGTTGGCGTCCGTCTGGATGCGGCCCCAGCCGGTGAACTCCACGCCGTTGCGGCCCAGGTAGCCGCCGGTCGCCGGGTCGCGCCGGATCGAGCCGTCGGTGGTCGGCACGTTGCCGTCGGGATCCGCTCCCCACAGCTCCACGAACGCGTCGGGCAGCGGCTTGCCCTCTCCGTCAAGGATGTACCCGTGGACCGTGATCGTGTCCGGGTGCCCGAGGGGCGCGATCTCCTCGCCGCCGCGGAAGGGCAGCGCGTAGCCGTAGAAGGGACCCACCGTGTGCGACGGGGTGGGCAGCACGCTCTCAGGGCTGCTCGTGTCGATCTTCGTCATGGCAGGTCAGCGCCCTTCTTCGATCCAGGTGGCCTTCGGCCCGTCGAGCACGATGTCCCAGTGGTAACCCATCGAGAACTCCGGCACGGACAGGTTGTGGTCGTAGGTCGCGACCAGCCGCTGCCGGGCCGCGTCGTCCGTCACCGACTGGATGATCGGGTCGTACGGGAACAGCGGGTCGCTCGGAAAGTACATCTGCGTCACCAGCCGCTGCGTGAACGCCGTGCCGAACATCGAGAAGTGGATGTGGGCCGGCCGCCAGGCGTTGAGGTGGTTGCGCCAGGGGTAGGGGCCCGGCTGGACGGTCGTGAAGTGGTAGCGGCCCTCCGCGTCGGTGATCGTGCGGCCCACGCCCGTGAAGTTCGGGTCCAGCGGCGCGTCGTGCTGCTCCCGCTGGTGGGCGTAGCGGCCCGCCGAGTTCGCCTGCCAGATCTCGATCAGCTGACCGCGGATCGGGCGCCCGTCGCGGTCCAGCAGTCGGCCGGAGACGGTGATGCGCTCACCGATCGGCTCGCCGTTGTGCTGCCGGGTGAGGTCGTTGTCGATCTCGGTGATGTCGCGCTCGCCGAAGGCGGGGGAGGACAGCTCCACCAGCTCCGGGTCCTTGGCGACGTCGATGGTGATCGGCGGCTGCCTGGGGTGGCGCAGCACGGAGGAGCGGTACGGGGCGTAGTCGCGGCGCGGCTGGTGCTCGACGGGGGCGCCGTCGGCGACCCGCTTCTCGTACGCGGCGTGCTCGGCCGCGATCTCCTGGTCGATGTCGTGCTGGGTGAGAGTCATGAGGTGTCCCGGGGGTCTTAACGTTCGAGGACGAGGGCGAGGCCCTGGCCGACGCCGATGCACAGCGTGGCGACGCCGGTGCCGGAGCCCTTGGCGGCCAGCTGGTGGGCGACGGTCCCGGCGAGGCGGGCCCCGGAGGCGCCCAGCGGGTGGCCCAGCGCGATGGCGCCGCCCCGCGGGTTGAGGATCGTGGGGTCGAACTCGGGCCACTCGGCCACACAGCCGAGGACCTGGGCGGCGAATGCCTCGTTCAGTTCGAGCACGTCGAGGTCGGCGAAGCTCCTGCCCGCCTTGGCGAGGGCGCGGTTGACGGCCTCGACCGGGGCGAGCCCGAAGTAGTGCGGGTCGATGGCGGAGACACCGGTCGTGGAGACACGGGCGAGCGGCTCGCGCCCGGTGGCCGCCAGGCCCTCCTCGTCGACCAGCAGCAGGGCGGCCGCACCGTCGTTCAGGGGCGAGGAGCTGCCCGCGGTCACCGTGCCGTTCTCCTTGCGGAAGGACGGCTTGAGCCGGGCCATCGCCTCCAGGGAGGCGTCCGGTCGTACGCACTCGTCGGCGCCGAACACGACCGGGTCGCCCTTGCGCTGCGGAATCGACACGGGGGCGACCTCGGCGTCGAACCGGCCCTCGGACCACGCCTCGGCTGCCTTCCGGTGGCTGCCGAGGGAGAACTCGTCCTGCTGCTCGCGGCTGATCTTGTGCTTGTCCGCGATGAGCTCGGCGGACTCACCCAGCGGGACGGTCCACTGCGGGTCCAGCCTCGGGTTGACCATGCGCCAGCCGAGGGTGGTGGAGAACAGCTCGGTGTGCCCGGCCGGGAACGGCTTGTCGTTCTTGGGCAGGACGTACGGCGCGCGGGTCATCGACTCCACGCCGCCCGCGAGAGCGATCGATGCGTCGCCGCAGGCGATGGCGCGGGCGGCCTGGATGACGGCTTCGAGTCCGGAGGCACACAGCCGGTTGACGGTCACGCCCGGCACGGAGGTCGGCAGTCCGGCCAGCAGCGCGGCCATCCGGCCCACGTTGCGGTTGTCCTCGCCGGCGCCGTTGGCGTTGCCGAAGTACACGTCCTCGATGCGCGACGGATCCAACTCCGGTGTGCGGGCGAGGAGCTCACGGATGGCGTGAGCGGCCAGGTCGTCGGGCCGGACGGAGGCGAGCGCGCCGTTGTAGCGGCCGATCGGGGTGCGCACCGCGTCGACGATGTAGACGTCCCTCATGACTAGACCTCCCCGGGGACACGGACCTTGGCGGCGGTCTTGGTCACGATCTCAGCGGTGTCCACGCCCGGCGCGGTCTCGACCAGGACCAGGCCCTCATCGGTCACGTCCAGCACGCCGAGGTCGGTGATGATCCGGTTCACGCACGCCTTGCCGGTCAGCGGCAGGGCGCACTCCTCCAGGATCTTCGGGCTGCCGTCCTTCGCGGTGTGCGTCATGACGACGATCACGGTGCGGGCGCCGTGGACGAGGTCCATCGCCCCGCCGATGCCGGTGATCATCTTGCCGGGGATGGCCCAGTTCGCCAGGTCGCCCTTCTCGGAGACCTGCATGGCGCCGAGTACGGCGACGTCGATGTGCCCGCCGCGGATCATCGAGAACGACAGCGCCGAGTCGAAGAAGGACGCGCCCGGCAGAACGGTGACCGTCTCCTTGCCCGCGTTGATCAGGTCCGGGTCGACCTGGTCCTCGGTGGGGTAGGGGCCGGTGCCCAGGATGCCGTTCTCGGACTCTAGGGTCACCTCCACGCCGTCCGGGAGGTAGTTGGGGATCAGCGTCGGCAGTCCGATGCCGAGGTTGACGTACTGGCCGTCCTGGAGCTCGCGCGCTGCGCGGGCGGCCATGTCCTCACGTGTCCAGGCCATCAGTTGCCCACCGTCCCTCGTGCCTCAGGCGCGGAAATCGTGCGCTGTTCGATGCCCTTGGCGGTGGCCTGCTCCGGAGTCAGGGCCACCACCCGCTGTACGAAGATGCCCGGCAGGTGCACCGCGTCCGGGTCGATCCCGCCCGGCTCGACCAGCTCCTCGACCTCGGCGATCGTGACCCTGCCCGCCATCGCCGCGAGCGGGTTGAAGTTGCGGGAGGACTTGTTGAAGACCAGGTTGCCGTGCCGGTCGCCCTTCGCCGCCCGCACGAGCGCGTAGTCGGTGCGGATGCCGCGCTCCAGCACGTACTCCACACCGTCGAACTCCCGGACCTCCTTCGGCGGCGAGGCCAGTGCGACACCGCCGGAGCCGTCGTAGCGCCACGGCAGTCCGCCCTCGGCGACCTGTGTACCCACTCCCGCCGGGGTGTAGAAGGCCGGGATCCCGGCGCCACCCGCGCGCAGCCGCTCGGCCAGCGTCCCCTGCGGGATCATCTCGACCTCCAGCTCCCCGGCCAGGTACTGCCGCGCGAACTCCTTGTTCGCCCCGATGTAGGAGCCGGTCACCCGGGCGATCCGGCCGGCCGAGAGCAGCACGGCCAGCCCGGACTCCATCGCCCCGCAGTTGTTCGAGACGACCGAGACTCCGGACACGCCCCGCTCGTACAACGCCTGGATCAGCACGTTCGGCACACCGCTCAGCCCGAACCCGCCCACCGCCAGCGACGCGCCATCCGGCACGTCGGCCACCGCCTCCAGGGCTGTGGCGACCACCTTGTCCATCCGAGAAGCCCCATCTCTGCCGCGCGTTCAGCGCCCGTCGCTGATTCAGTTAATCAGGGCACTGACTATTTACGTGAGGTGTCACTCAAGCTGCCATCCGTCCCTTGCGACGTCAAGACCTCGGGCAAATGTGCAGGTGACGGCTCGGTGATGAGGGGAGACGGGTTATGGGAAGGCGAGGTATCGTTCAGTGCACCGACGAATGCAAGGCGCCCCACGCGGGCCGGGAGTCGAGGAGCGCACATGGCCGCGGTGGACCTGTCCACCCATCCCGGGCACCTGGCCCGCAGGCTCCAGCAGGCGCACTACCTGCTGTGGAACACGATGGTCTCCGAGGAGATCACCTCACCGCAGTTCGCGGTCCTCAACGCGCTCGTCGCCGAGCCGGGCCTGGACCAGCGCACCGTGGGGGAGCGGGTCGGGCTCGACCGGTCCACCATCGCCGAGGTCATCAGCCGGCTCGGCCGGCGCGGGCTCCTCGACAAGGTCCGTGACCCGCAGGACGGCCGCCGCTTCCTGCTGCGCCTCACGGACGAGGGCGTCCGTACGCACCGCAAGCTGATCGTGCGCACGGCCAGGATGAACCAGGTCTTCCTGGCCCCGCTGTCCACCGAGGAGCAGGCCGTCTTCTTCGACCTCATCCGCCGCGTCGCGGACGCCGCCGAGGGGCTCCGCAACCCGGGGGAACCCCTGGTCACCCAGCCCTAGGGCCCGCCCTGCGCCCTGTCGTTCGGATCATCCCGGCATCGCGGGCCCCGGGCGTGCGGGCCCACCCGGCGCTCACGCCTCGGTGTACACCACCCACACCTGGCCCTCGGCGAAGTTCACCGGCTCGCCGTCCCCGGTGGTGAACTCCGTGCCGTCCGTCGCCTCCTCCCGCTCCCAGTTCACCTCGAACACCCGCCCGTCGCGCAGCACTTCGGCCTTCCCCGAGCCCACGGTCTCCGTGTACGGCGTGTTGTTGCCGAGGAAGTCCTTGAACTGGGACGGCCGTATGTCCACGTGCTGCACGACCACGGTCGGGGCGGCCACCCGTGTGCCGTCCGTCGTCACCGTCGGTGTGCCGTCCATGGCCACGAGCCAGCTCTGCCGGCTGTCGGACCAGGTGAAGGTGAAGCGGGCCGACGGGTAGCGGACCGTGCGCGAGTCCTCCGGAGCGCCTCCGTCCGGGGCCTCGCCGTAGCGGAAGCCCGTCGTGAGCGCGTCGGCGCCGGGCGGGGAGTCGATCAGCCGCCCGGGCCGCAGATAGAGGTTGTACGGTGCGGCCTTGTCGGAACTGCGGAAGTACGCGCCCGGCGCGTCCGCCGGGGTCTCCGCGTGCAGCGGCGCCTCGTCGATCAGCGGCAGCAGTTTGCTCTGCGCCCCGGAGAAGGCGAGCGTGGGCTCGTCGAACTGGCGCAACAGCTCCAGGTCCGACTCCCGCGCGCTGCGCACCGGCCCGACGGCCTCCGGCAACTCGGTCGCGTACACCGCCATCAGCCGGCTGAGCCCGCCCTCGACCTGCTCCGCGTACACGACGTCCGCCGCGTCGAGCCCCGTCTGGGGGCGCGCGGCGGACGTGTTGTCGATCTTCACGGCGAGCACGGAACCGGCGGACGCCGTGCTGACCCGGTCGTTCTCGCTCCGTCCGTCGTCGGAGCCGTTCGTGCACCCCGTGATGAGGGAGCCCGTCACCACGGCGGCCAGCAGCGCCGCCGTCATCCTGCCGCGCCGCATCGTCGCTCTCCGTCTCATGCCCACCGTGCCCACCCATGGCCATCTAGTCCGTTTGGGTTAATTGTGTGCTGATAGGTTCATAGATGGCCATACCTGCCAACACGGTGGAGCGTCCCCGAACGGGGCGCGGGGCCGTGTTCGACGACCCCGACATGACGGCGTTCAGCAACCGGAGGAGCAGGGGCTCAGCCCCGCTCGCCCAGAATCTCAGCTCCGCTCGCCCAGAATCTCCGCGAGCTCGTACCGCACCGGCTCCTCCAGCTGCGCGTACGTGCAGCTCTCGGCCGTCCGGTCCGGGCGCCAGCGGCGGAAGCGGGCCGTGTGCCGGAAGCGCACGCCGTTCTCCATGTGGTCGTACGCCACCTCCGCGACCCGCTCGGGCCTGAGCGGCATCCAGGAGAGGTCCTTCTTCGCCGACCACCGGCTCGGCGCACCCGGCAGCCGCGCGGTCTCATGGGCCGCCTCGTCCGACCAGGCCGCCCACGGATGCTCCGCCACGTCGTCCATCCGCAGCGGCTCCAGCTCCTCCACCAGCTCGGCGCGCCGTTTCATGGGGAACGCGGCCGACACCCCGACATGCTGGAGGGCGCCCCGGTCGTCGTACAGGCCGAGCAGCAGTGAGCCGACGACGGGCCCGCTCTTGTGAAGGCGGTAGCCCGCGACCACCACGTCGGCCGTGCGCTCGTGCTTGATCTTGTACATCGCGCGTTCGTCCGGCCGGTAGCCCAGCGTGAGCGGCTTGGCGATGACCCCGTCCAGGCCCGCCCCCTCGTACTGCTCGAACCACCGCTCGGCCACCTCGATGTCCGTGGTCGCCGGGGCGACATGGACGGGAGCCGTGGCCCCGGCCAGGGCCGCCTCCAGCAGGGCGCGCCGGTCGGTGAGCGGGACGTCGAGCAGCGACTCGTCCGCGAGCGCCAGCAGGTCGAAGGCGACGAACGACGCGGGCGTCCTCTCGGCCAGCATGCGGACCCGGGACTCCGCCGGGTGGATGCGCTCGGTCAGCGCGTCGAAGTCGAGCCGCCCCTCCCGTGCGATCACGATCTCCCCGTCCAGCACACACCGCTCGGGCACCCGCTCCCGCACCGCCTCGGCCAGCTCGGGAAAGTATCTGGTCAGCGGCTTCCCGGTGCGGCTGCCGAGCTCCACCTCGTCCCCGTCGCGAAACACGATCGCCCGGAAGCCGTCCCACTTCGCCTCGTAGTGCATGCCGGGCGGGATCCTCGCCACGGACTTGGCGAGCATCGGCAGCACGGGAGGCATGACGGGGAGCTCCATGCTCCGACTCTATGAGCCGTTCGCGGCATCCGCCTGGCGTCCGTGAGTCCGGCGCGGCCGAATCAGTCCAGGTCAGGCCGCGCGGAGTCACCAGGGGACCGTGCGGCGGCGGTGTCACTCCGAGGCCGGACCCGGGCGGAAGGCCTGGGCGATGACCGCGTACTTGGTGGCGATCTCCAGGTGGTCCTCGTTCATGAGGCGCAGGTGCTCGTACCCCGCCAGCCAGAATCTCGCCTGCTTCAGGCAGTGTGCCCGGACCTCGTCGTCGGCCATCCTGTGGAGCTCGAGCCCTGCCAGTGGCGGGATCTCGTGGGCCGGCTCGGTCTTCCCGGCTGGTTCCGGCGTGCCGGCCGGCTCGGGCCTGCGGTTCCAGGGACGGTCCTTGGACATGGTGGTGATCAACCTTCCGTGACTGCGGGGAGCCGAGTGCCGCAGCCGGGGCAGAGGCACGCCAGGCCGGGGCCACCCGTACGCCACCGGCTCACGGTGTGCGAGGTGCACGCGGTCCGCCTACCGTGGCTCGCATGGGCGATGCGGTGGAGCTGGAGGTGGCGGGCCGGACGGTACGGCTGTCCAGTCCGGACAAGGTCTACTTCCCGGAGCGCGGCTTCACCAAGCTGGACCTCGCCCGCTACTACCTCGCCGTCGGCCCCGGCATCCTCCGCGCCCTGCGCGACCGCCCGACCACCCTGGAGCGCTATCCGGAGGGCCTGAACGGCGAGTGGTTCTTCCAGAAACGGGCGCCCAAGAACATGCCCGACTGGATCCCGACCGCCCACATCACCTTCCCGAGCGGTCGCAGCGCCGACGAGATGTGCCCCACCGAGGCCGGCGCCGTGGTGTGGGCCGCCCAGTACGGCACCCTCACCTTCCATCCGTGGCCCGTGCGCCGCGGCGACGTCGACCGCCCCGACGAACTCCGTATCGACCTCGACCCCCAGCCCGGCACCGACTACGACGACGCCGTGCGCGCCGCCCGTGACCTGCGCGAGGTCCTCCACGAGTACGGCGGCCTCCAGGGCTGGCCCAAGACCTCAGGCGGCCGCGGCCTGCACGTCTTCGTGCCGATCCGGCCCGACTGGACCTTCACCCAGGTGCGCAGGGCGGCCATCGCCGTGGCCCGCGAGCTGGAGCGCCGGATGCCCGAGCACGTGACCACGGCCTGGTGGAAGGAGGAGCGGGGCGAGAAGATCTTCGTCGACTACAACCAGACCGCCCGTGACCGGACGATCGCCTCCGCCTACTCCGTACGGCCCCGCCCGCACGCCCCGGTCTCCGCGCCCCTGCGCTGGGACGAGGTGGGCGACGCGCACCCCCGGGACTTCGACCTCGCGACCATGCCCGCGCGCTTCGCCGAACTCGGCGACGTGCACGCGGACATGGACGATCACGCCTTCTCGCTGGAGGCCCTGCTGGAGCTGGCGTCCCGTGACGAACACGACCACGGGCTCGGCGACCTGCCGTACCCGCCCGAGTACCCGAAGATGCCGGGCGAGCCCAAGCGGGTGCAGCCGAGCCGGGCCAGGAAACCGAAGCCGAGCGGAACCGAGGGACCTACAGCTCCTTGATCCGGATGTCCCGGTACGACACCACGTCCGTCGTGCCGTGCACCTGGAGCCCGAGGTACCCGGAGGCGAACCGCCGGCCGTCCGTGCCCGGGTCGTCCGCGCGCGGCGGGGTGAAGTCCTGGCCGCCGATGTTGTCGAACTCGTTGATCAGCACACCGTTGCGGTACACGGAGTAGTGCTGGTCGACGACACGGATCTCGTAGTCGTTCCAGGTGCCCTTCTGGGTGACACCCGCACCGGCGAGGCCCACACGGTCGAAGCCGTAGACCGAGCCGGTCTTGTACATGTCGCCGTCGGGCCGGTCCAGCACCTGCACCTCGTGCCCGTACTTGATGGCGACCCACTCGGGACGGGACTCCTCGGCGTGGTCGTGGACCCAGGGGAACCGTACGAACACACCGGAGTTGGCGTTGCCCGTGCCCGGGGCGTCGTCACGCCACTGGAGCCGCAGTGAGAAGTCGCCGTACTTCCGCTCGGGGAACCACAGCATGCCGAGCCCGGCCTTCGTCGTACCCGAGGTGATCGACCCGTCCGTGTTCAGCGCGAACGAACCGCCGCCCACCTGCTGCCACTTGGCGAAGGACTCCGCCGTACCGTCCATGATCGTCCGGTAGCCCTCGGTCTGGCCGGGCCTGCCGATGCCGGACTCGGCTGCCGCCTCCTGGATGGCGTCGTACTCGCGCTCGTCGACGACCCCGTCCTTGAAGAGCTTGTCCAGGACCGACTTCACGTGCTTCAGGAACAACGCGTGGGACGTCCACTCCTTCTCGTCCTCGATCAGCTCGTTGATACGGCACCGGTTGTTCGTGAGCCGGTTCGGTACACCCGAGTCGACCGTGCCGACGATGACCGTCAACCGCTCGTCCCACTCCGCGCAGTTGGGCGCCGGGACACCGCCGCCCGCGACGACCGTGAAGGTCACGGTGCGCGGCTGGGAGGTGTTGCCCGCCTTGTCGGTCGCCCGGTACGCGAGCGTGTGCGTGCCCGCGCGGTCCACCACCACGGATGCGGTGTACGCGAGATAGGGCCCGCCGTCGAGCGAGTACTCGATCCCGGCGACCCCCGAGCCGTGCGCGTCCGTCGCGGTGACCGTCACCTCGGCGCTCCTGAGGTACGCGCCGGAGGAGTTCCGGTCGCCCTCGACGGTCACCCCGGTCACCGGCGGCGTGGTGTCCTCGGCGGGCGGTGTGACCACCGTGAACTGGACGTTCTTCTCGGCGGACACGTTCCCCGCCTTGTCGGTGGCCCGGTAGCGCACCTGGTGCGCGCCCACCTCGTGCACCATCACGGGCGCGGTGTACGGCCGCCAGGCGCCCGAGTCGCCGAGCGCGTACTCGATGGTGTTGACGCCCGACCCGGCGTCGGACGCGGAGACGGTGACCGTCGCCATGGAGAGGTACTCACCCTGAGGGTTCCGCTCACCGGTCACCGTCGCCGAGGTCTCCGGCGCCGTGGTGTCGTCGGTCGGCGGGGGGACGACGGTGAAGTCGGCGTTCTTCTCGGCCGCGACGTTGCCCGCCTTGTCGAACGCCCGGTAGCGGACGTGGTGGTCACCGACCTCGTCGATCACCACAGGCGTGGTGTACGGCTGCCAGGCACCCGAGTGCCCCAGCGCGTACTCCACGCGATCGACACCCGAGCCGCCGCTCTCGTCGGTCGCGCTCACCGTCACGGTCGCCGAACCCACGTACGCGCCCTGTGCGTTCTGCGTGCCGCTCACCTTGGCCGTGGTCTCGGGCGGCGTCGTGTCCTCGCCGCTGCCCTCGGTCACCACGAGGATGCCCTGCATCTGACCGTGGCCCGGGATCGTGCAGTAGTAGCGGTAGCGGCCGGGGGAGAGCGTGACCTCGGCGGTGTACTTGCCGCCCTGGGCGTCGTTCGGGTTGGCCAGGATGTTCAGCGGGACGTCGTTGTTGTACTCCGGGTCGGAGACGTCGAACGTCAGCGTGTGCGGCATGCCCGTGGTGTTGCCGGTCGCCGCGCTGTTCTCGAACACGATGGTCGTCGGTCCCGCGACCGCGGTCTGCGGGGCGGTCGTGTACCTGGTGATGTCGTCGCCGGCGGTCCAGGTCAGCACCTGGGCCGCGGCCCGGGACCCCTCGGTCCGCGTACGGCCCGCCGCCGAGGTCGACGTGAGCCCGAGCACCATGAGGAGGGCCGCCAGCAGCGCGGTCCACCAGCGTCCTTGGCGTATCAGGGGTGTCAGATGTCTCGCGCGCATCACTCCGCCTTCCTGGCCAGCCGGTCGACGGCCGGCGTCGGCCCGCCCCCGGTGTAGGTGACCCGCCACAGCGCCGACCTGGCGTCCGAGGTGAAGAAGCCGCGGCCGTAGTCGAGGACGTACAGCGAACCGTCGGGCCCGAACTTCCAGTCCATGAGGTTCCTGATGCCGTCGTTGCCGATCGGCACGATCTTCTTCAGCGACTCGGAGTGGACCGGCAGCCCGCCGTCCCCGTGCGTCCTCGGGTCGGTGATGACCGCGTTGCGCGGCTGGTCGGCGTCGTAGAAGTCGCCCACGAACCACTTGCCGTCCCAGTACGCGGGCCACTGGCCGCTGTCGGTCACGGAGGCGTCGTACCGGTAGACCGGCCCGTTCATCGCGGCCTGTCCGCCGCCCTTGAGCCACGGCAGCCCGTACGTGGCCTCCGCGGTCTTGTACGAGGGGATGCCGTTCGCGTCACGCGGATAGTCCGGGGCGCCGCCCTGGGGCGAGTACCAGATGTTGTTGCCGGTCACCGGGGGCAGGTTGACCAGGCCGTCGTTGTTCGGGGACTCGTTCTTCGGGGCGTCGCAGTCGTACCAGCCGAGCGGCTTCGACGGGTCGGGCAGGTTGCGGTCGCGGTACGGCTGCTTGTTGCCCATGCAGTACGGCCAGCCCCGGTTGCCCGCCTTGGTGATGACGGCGAACGTGTCGTACTTCGCCGGGCCCCAGGTCGTGGACGGCTGGCTCGCGTCGGGGCCGACCCAGCCCGCGTACAGGATGTCGGTCGACTTGTCGACGAAGATACGTGCCGGGTTCCTGACCCCCATCACATAGATCTCGCCACGGGTCTTGCCGCCGCCCTCGTCGGTCTCCCTGCCGGTGAAGAGGTTGCCCTCGGGCAGCGTGTACGTGCCGTCGGGTTCCGGGTGGATGCGCAGGATCTTGCCGTTGAGGTTGTTGGTGTTGCCGGCGGTGCGGCGCGCGTCCGCGAACGAGACGCCCTTGTAGTTGGGCTGCGGGTTGTTGCCGGAGTAACCGTCGCTGAAACCGCTGGAGTTGTTGTCACCGGTCGCGATGTACAGGTTGCCCTGGGAGTCCCAGGCCATCCCGCCGCCCGCGTGGCAGCAGCTGTGGATCTGCACCGGCCACTTCAGCAGCACCTTCTCGCTGTCGAGGTCCAGCTTGTTGGTGGCGAGGTCGAGCGTGAAGCGGGAGACGTAGCGATCGGCCGTCCGCGTGTCGCGGTTGATCCGTGAGTGCGGCGTGTAGTGCAGATACACCCAGCCGTTCTGCTGGAAGCGCGGGTCCAGTTCGATGCCGAGCAGCCCCTCCTCGACCTTGGTCAGCTCGTCGCCGCCGCCCTTGTTGCCGAAGACCGTCAGCGCGCCCGCGAGTGTGACCTTCTTCGTCTTCGGGTCGTAGACATGGATCTCGCCCTTGCCCTTGCCGATGTCCGGGCTGTTCCAGTCGGTCACCACCGGCTGGGAGGAGTCGGCGCCGCCCCGGCCGATGTACAGGACACGCCCGTCGGGCGCGGTCACCAGACCGTGCGGCTCACCGATCTGGTCGTTCTGCCCCGGCTGGTTGGGCCGGGTCAGGCGCTCCGCCTTGTAGTTGCCGTTGATCGTCGCCTTGCAGTCGGCCCGGACCAGACGGGTCGTCCAGAGCAGGGCGCCGCGCAGATGCGTACGGAAGTCGGTCTCGTCGTACGAGGCCACGGTGGAGCCCATGCTCGTGTAGAAGGAGCGGCCGCCGTCGTAGTCACGGCACCAGCTCACCGGGTGGTCCCAGCCGTTCCCGCTCGCTCCCGGCTGGTACGTCGACTCGCGCACCCGTGCCACCGTGTGGACGTCGCCGGACGGGTTCTTCATCCAGTTGAACCACCGGTCGGGCCGCTTCCACTGCACCGGCAGATCCTTGGTCGCCGGATGCCGCCGGTCGCCCACCTCGACGGTCGCCCGCTGTACGGCGGTCGGGCTCGACGCGGCCGGGCGGGCGCCGACGAGACCGGTGAACCAGTCGGAGTACGGCTCGGCGCGGGCCGCGTCATGGATCCCGACGAAACCGCCGCCCGCCTCCATATAGGCCTCCAGCCCCGCCTCCTGCTCCGGGTCGAGGACGTCCCCGCCACCGGTGAGGAACACGACGGCGTTGAAGAGGCTCAGCCGGGTGTCGTCGGTGAAGACGGAGGCGTCGTTCGTGGCCTCGACGCCGAAGCGCTGGTCGGCCGGACCGGACAGGCCGATCTTCTCGATGGCCTCGATGCCCGCGTTGACGACGGGGGACTCCTCCCCGGCCGCCGCCGAGCCGTAGTAGATCAGCACCCTTACGTCGCCCCCGCCCGGTGGGGACTTGATCGACATCGTTGTCAGTGCCGGATCGGGCGCCGGGCGCGCGCTCGCGGCGGGACCCGTGAGGACCCCCGCGGCGACCACTCCGGCGGCCAGGGCGGCGGTCCAGGTGCGGCGCGCCCCGCGTCTTTTCCTGCTCAATGGTTGTGGGGATAACGGCCTTTGATGCGATGTGAGCCGCATGTGGTCATCCACTTCTCGTCGGTCACAGCAACAGCGCCAAGGAAGCTAGACCTCTTTTCGCGGCTCGCCAATACCTATGACCTGAATGGCACGAACTTTGTCCTTGATGTGGAAAAACGATGGACGCCCGGCTACCGTCTCACAGGTTCCTCTCCGTCATAGAGGTTCCTCTCGGCATCGGTTCCTCTCGGTCACCGGTTCCCTCTTCGGCATCTCCGTCATCTCCGTGACGTCATACTTTGGGGAGTTCGGCATGGACAGACGTGGCTTCAACCGGCGGGTGCTCCTCGGTGGCGCGGCCGTCGCGACATCGTTGTCCCTGGCTCCGGAGGCCAGCGGGGCCGCGGAACAGGCGCGGACCGCGCCGGCCGGCGGCGAGGTGCGGCACATGAAGCTGTACGCCGAGAAGCTCCCCGGCGGGCAGATGGGCTACGGCCTGGAGAAGGGCAAAGCGACCGTCCCCGGCCCGCTCATCGAGCTCAACGAGGGCGACACGCTGCACATCGAGTTCGAGAACACGATGGACGTGGCGGCGAGCCTGCATGTCCACGGGCTGGACTACGAGATCTCCAGCGACGGCACCAGGATGAACAAGAGCCATGTCGAACCGGGCGGCACCCGCACGTACACCTGGCGCACGCATGCCCCCGGACTCCGCAAGGACGGCACCTGGCGCGCGGGCAGTGCCGGATACTGGCACTACCACGACCACGTGGTGGGCACGGACCACGGAACGGGCGGCATCCGCAAGGGCCTCTACGGTCCGGTGATCGTGCGCAGGAAGGGCGACGTGCTGCCCGACAAGACCGTCACGGTCGTCTTCAACGACATGCTCATCAACAACAGGCCGGCCCACTCCGGCCCCGACTTCGAGGCCACGGTGGGCGACCGCGTCGAGTGGGTGATGATCACCCACGGCGAGTACTACCACACCTTCCATCTGCACGGTCACCGCTGGGCGGACAACCGTACGGGCATGCTGACCGGCCCCGACGATCCCAGCCAGGTCGTCGACAACAAGGTCGTGGGCCCGGCCGACTCCTTCGGCTTCCAGGTCATCGCGGGGGAGGGCGTGGGCGCGGGCGCCTGGATGTACCACTGCCATGTCCAGAGCCACTCCGACATGGGCATGGTCGGCCTGTTCCTGGTGAAGAAGCCGGACGGCACGATCCCGGGGTACGAGCCGCACGAGCACTAGGGCGTGTCAAACGTTGTCACGCGATGATCCTCATCGTGCCCCACGGCACCGAGCATGCGGGTTTCCGGGCGGGAGCGCTCTCAGAGAGCGCCCCCGCCCACGGCTATCCTGATCCGCAACCGCTCTGGAGGAGAGTCCCGAAGTGACCGAGACAGCGTCGCGCCCCACGCTGGAGGCCGTGGCCGCGCGGGCCGGGGTGTCGCGGGCGACCGTGTCGCGGGTCGTCAACGGGGGTGAGGGCGTGCGCGAACCGCTCGTCGAGCGGGTACGGCGGGCCGTCGAGGAACTCGGATACGTGCCCAACCAGGCCGCCCGGAGCCTGGTCACCCGACGGCACGACGCCGTCGCCGTCGTGATCGCCGAGCCCGAGACCAGGGTGTTCGCCGACCCCTTCTTCGCCCTCCAGCTGCGCGGCATCAGCAAGGAGCTGACCGCGCACGACTCCCAGCTCGTCCTGCTGCTCACCGAGGGCCGCGACGACCACGCGCGCGTCGGACGGTACCTCGCGGGCGGGCACGTCGACGGCGCGCTCGTCTTCTCGCTGCACCTCGACGACCCGCTCCCCGGACTGATCCACGGGGCCGGCGTCCCGACGGTGTTCGGCGGACGGCCGGGCTGGGGCGACGGCACCCGCGGTATCGCCTATGTGGACAGCGACAACCGGGGCGGCGCACGGGACGCCGTACGGCATCTCGCAGGCCTCGGCCGCACCCGTATCGGACACATCACCGGCCCGCTCGACCAGACCTCCGCCGTCGACCGGCTCGACGGGTTCCGGGACGTCATGGTGGACGCCGACCCACGGCTGATCGCGGAGGGCGACTTCACCCCCGCGGGCGGCGAGCGCGCCATGCGGGAGCTCCTGGACCGCTGCCCGGACCTGGACGCCGTCTTCGCCGCCAACGACCTCACCGCCTCGGGCGCCCTGCGCGCGCTGCGCGAGCACGGGCGCAGCGTTCCCGGCGATGTCGCCGTCGTCGGCTTCGACGACATGCTGCCCGTGGCCGAACAGACCGACCCGCCGCTCACGACGGTCCGTCAGGACATCGAGGAGATGGGCCGGCTGATGGCACGGCTGCTGCTCCGCGGGCTGCGGAGCCGGGACCGTGCCGAGCCGGGCGTGGGAGGCACGCCGTCCAGCGTCGTCCTCCCGACCACGCTGGTGCGCCGCGCCTCCGCCTGACCGCGGTACGCCGTGACAGGTCCCTACGACCCCACCGTCACCGTGAACCTGCGAGGGTTCGGGTCGTGGGCCGCGCCCGAGACGTCCGGCCGGCCGTCGGGCCGTACGTCGTCGTACGGGAACGCGTAGCCGATGGGCGAGTTGGCGTGCACCACACGTGCCCAGTGGTTCGTCACGTCACCGCGGTAGTAGTCGTCCGCCGTCGCCCCGTTCGGCTGGTCGGGGTGGGTGAGCATCAGCGAGCGGTTGAAGCCGGCGGCGAGCCGGGCGAGGAGGGCCTTCTTGTCGTCCGGGTCGGCGGGGTTGTTGGCGAACGGGCCGTGGTCGCAGGTGAAGACGTCCTTCGAGGTCGGCCGGGCGAAGCTGTGGCCGCCGGTGAAGGTGAGCATGTCGCCGCCGACCCGCCCCGTGAGCACGCCCCGGCCGCCCTGGAGGTCGATCCGCAGATCGGTGGAGCGGTACTTCGTCCACACCTGGTCGACGTAGGAGTCCCAGACCGTCCGGAACGGCATCTGCTCGGGCCGGTCGAAGTACGGTGCCATCAGGCTCTGCGGTGAGATCACCCGCAGGACCTCTCCGTCTCCGCCGCGGATCACCAGCTCGTCCCACGGCTGGCCGTCCTTCGCCGCCTGCGCCCGGAGATCCGCGGCGATCCGCCCCACGGCACCGTCGGGCAGCGGGGCGACGGTGTGGGTGGCGTCGCCCTCCAGGGTCAGCCCGATCGGCAGGGCCGTCACCAAATCGACGTAGCTGATGTTCGCGTACAGCTGCGCGCTGTTGAAAGTGAACTCGCAGAACGACCAGGTTCTGCCGTAGTTGGGATCGGCCGACGTGGCGAAGGCGGGCTCCACCAGGGCAGGGCCCGGGTTCACGAAGAAGTCCAGCGTGTCGTCGCGGACGAAGTACACGCGGGCGCCGTACATCTGAGGCAGCGTCAGCACCGTGGGCGCCGAGCCCGCGGGGCCCAGCGGGATGGAGCAGTCCACCGCGAGCGGTGTCTGCGGTGCCGACGGCGAGGCCGGCCGGTGGACGCTCCCGTCGGCCCGCAGCAGCATCCAGCCGCCCGTCGACTGCTCGTGCCCGGTGACGTACGCCCGGACCGTGCCGGGCAACGACGCGTTCCGCAGGGCGAGTTCGCAGGTGGCGGGCGCGGCCTCGGCGGTGGGGCTGAGAGCGCTCCCGAGAACCGGATACGTGACGGTGGTGGCTGCTGCGGCGGTCCCGGTGAGGAGTGCGCGGCGGGATATCACGAAGGGCCTCCTGGGATG
>NZ_VJZE01000929.1 GCF_009377205.1 Streptomyces phyllanthi | reverse complement strand
CTCCACCGATCCGCGACCGCTCCCCACCGATCCGCGACCGCTCCCCACCGGTCCACGCCCCCGGTGCCGCCGCCATCGCCAGACCCCGATTCCCGCCACGAGCCCCAGTAGCAGCCCCATGACGCCGCCCACCAGCACCCACCCGGTGCACACCGCCCCAGCGACCGGAAGCCACCGCCGTACGGCGTCCCGTGCCACGAGCCGCCGCCGCGACGGCACGCTCTCCAGGAGCAGCAGCGCACCGAACCGTGCGCGCAGCCTCCGTTCGCGCCGGGCGGCGAGGAGGGCCCGGGCCATCCACCACGGCCCCGCGGCCATACACATCAGCGCCTCCAGCCTGTGGACAACCTCCGTGCTCATGCCGTCTCCGCTCCCCGTACGATCCGCAGCGCCCACCACAGGCCGACGCCCTCCAGTACTCCGCCGACCAGCAGACAGCCCAGCCCTGCGGCGCTGTGCAGCACCACGTGCAGCGGGTCGGCGCCGAGTGCGGTGCCCAGCAGCAGGCCGAGCACGGGCAGTCCGGCGAGCATCACGGCGGTGGACCGGGCGCCCGCCAGCTGGGCCCGCAGATCGGCCCGTTGGTCCCGCTCGGCGCGCAGGGCGCCCTCGAGCCGGTCCAGCCCGGCCGCGAGGCCCGCGCCCCGGTCCACGGCCACCCGCCAGCACGCGGCGAGGCCCAGCAGCCCGTCGGCGCCCGGTTGCCGCGCCGCGTCCGCGAGCGCGCCCGGTACATCGCCACCGAACCGTGCCGCCGCGAGCACCACCGCCTGTGCGTCATCGAGCCCGCCCGAGTCCCGCGCCGCCCGTAACAGCGCCTCCCCCGGTTGCCGTCCGGCGCGCACCTCCCCTGCGAGCGCCCCGCAGAGCGCGATCACGGCGTCACCCCTCCGCTCGCACGCCCCTCGCGCCTCCCGGGCCTGTCGTACCCGCCGCAACAGCGGCACCCCGAGCGCGCCTGCCAGCACCGGCAGCACGGACGCACCCAGCACTCCGACCACCAGTCCGACGGCCGGCGCCCACCACTCGGCCCGCAGCCCCCGCGCGCGCAGCATCGCCCGCTCCCAGAGCGGCGGCTCCACCGCGCCCCCGCCGGCGAGCAGCAGCCGAGCCCGCCGGGCGGCCTCCACACCCG
>NZ_VJZE01000928.1 GCF_009377205.1 Streptomyces phyllanthi | reverse complement strand
GTCCCGGGGGGCAGCCCGAGCAGCGCCCGGCCGTGCGAGGACAGGGCGCCACGGCCGGTGATGCCCAACGACTCCGCCTCGGACAGGGTCCATCGGGCGAGCCGGGACCGCAGGTCGTCCTGAGCGGACTGGGGCGACTGGGGTGACGTGGGCGACTGGGCGGACCTGGGGCTCTGCGGGCCCCGGGAGCCGCCGCGCGGGGGCCGTTCCCAGCTCAGGCGGGCGAGGACCGAGTCGGCCGTGGCCGCCGTGCCCTCCGGGAGCCCCGCCAGCAGGGTGAGCACCCGGTGCCGGACCTCCGGCGCGGCCGACCGGTCGAGGCCCGGTCCGAGCGCCGACAGCGTACGGTCCTTCGCGTCCCGCCCGCCGACCAGGCCCGCCGTACGGGTCGCGGTCAGCCACGCCGTGGCCAGCCGGGTCCAGCGCTCGGCGGCGGGCAGCTCCTGCCACTCGTCGTACGCGGGTGTCGCGGCGTACCGCTCGTCCGCCTCGCCGTCGGATGCCAGCAGGCCCGCCGTATGGGCGAGTTCGACCCAGAAGGCGGCGACCGGCTCGGGCACGTCGAGGGCCACGGCGGTCCGCTTCAGATCGCGCACGCTCAGTCCGCCGGCGCGCAGGACGGCCGGACCGCCCTCGTCCCAGTCCTTCAGCAGCTCCTCGACGGTCGCGAGCGCGGTGTACGCCTGTCCGGCCGCCGTCGCGTCCACAGCCTGTGGACGGTGCGTGGCCGCGGCCTCGACGGGCGGGGCCAGCGGCTCCGTCTCCCGGTGCGCCTGGCCGTCGCGCAGGTGGAGGGCGACCTCGCGCGGCAGTACGACGGTGCCGGGCGCCGTGGGCAGGAGCAGGCCCCGGTCGAGGAGCCAGCGCAGATGGGGCGCCGGGTGGGCGGTGACCTGGCCGTACGGCGGGCCCCAGTGCAGGCGGTTGAGCACGTCCAGCGACTCGGCGGGGGCCGTGGTGAGGAGCTCGGCCATGCGGGTGCGGTCGGTGAACAGGGCGGACAGGGACGCCACGGCCGAGACCGAGTCGTGGGTGCTGGGGAGTCCTGCCGTCGTGAGGATCTCCTGGACGCGGCCCGGTGACATGCCGGCGGTGGCCTCCGCGACGGTCGGGCCGAGACCGGTGGGGGACGGGTGC
>NZ_VJZE01000927.1 GCF_009377205.1 Streptomyces phyllanthi | reverse complement strand
GTGGGTACCTGGTTCTTCGGGGTGGGCACCCCTGCGGACACCCCGTGCGCGGCCACCCAGGCCGCGATCTGGGCGCGCGAGGCGAAGCCCAGTTTGGCCAGGATGTGCTCCACATGGCCGTCGACCGTGCGCGGGGACAGCACGAGCTCGGCGGCGATACGCCGGTTGCTCATGCCCCGGGCCACCAGGGCGGCCACCTCGCGCTCCCGCCGGGTCAGGGGGTCCGGGGCGGGAACCGGCCCGGACTCGGTCTCCAATCCGGCGCTCAGGGCGTACGCGATGGCCCGCTGGGGGCGGTCGTACGCGGCGCCCTCCGCCAGCGCCCCCTCGTACGCGGCAGGACCCAGGGCCCGTACGGTCGCCTCCTCGCACCGGACGTGGTGCTCGGCCAGGTGCGGTCCGAACGCGGAGATCGTCGTTCCGACGGCCTGCCACAGGGTCCGAACGGAGCCCAGCAGCCGGGCCGCGCGGCCGTGGTCGCCGTCCGCCGCGGTGATCCAGGCGAACAGCTCCAGCATCAGCGCGGTGCCCACGTAGTCGTTGAAACCGCGCTGGACCTCCATGGCCGCGCGGGTGAGCGCCAGACCGGACGCCGGGTCACCGCGCACCCACGCGTCGTGGCCCCGCGCCCACAGGGCGTACGAACGACACCAGCGCTCGCCGTGCGCCTCGGCGGTGGCGACCGCGTGCCGTCCGGTGTCCGTCGCCCGGGGATCTCCCAGGTACGCCCGGGCGACCGCCAGCTGGAAGAGGGAGAACAGTACGCCCGATCCCTCACCCGCCGCCGTCTGGGCGGCCACCGCTTCCTCGTACCAGGACACGGCCTCCTCCAGCCGGCCCTGGAACAGCGCCAGGGAGCCCCGGAAACCCCGCGCATAGGCGCGCACCACCGGGTCGTCCAGCCGTTCGCCCAGCTCCTCCGCCTCGTCCAGCCACCGGCCCGCCGAGACGTGGTCCCCCTGCAGCAGCGCCGCCCAGGCCCCCGCCCACAGCGCCCTGGCCCGGGCCGGTGTGGCCTCCGGTGCCACCGCGAGGGCCCGCTCGATCCGCCGGCGCCCCTCGCCGAGGAAGCCGTCGGCACACCAGTGGAACCGGAGGGCCGCGACCAGCGCGAGGGAGGCCTGGGCGTCGTCCACCCC
>NZ_VJZE01000926.1 GCF_009377205.1 Streptomyces phyllanthi | reverse complement strand
CCCCACAACAGCCCCTGGCCGCAGACCTGCCCCTACTCCACCCCGATCAACAGCACCGCTCCCTGCCGGCCGCCCCGGTACACCACCGTGTCCACCGCCAGATAGGACTCCCGTACCCGCGCGTCGATGTGGTCGGAGATGTCCTCCGGGGCCTCGTCGCCCAGTACCAGCGTGACCATTTCGCCGCCGGCGGCGAGCATGCGGTCGACGACCGTCGCGGCCGTGATGGTGACGTCGGAGCCGATGACGGCCACGTCACCGTCGATGAGGCCGAGAACGTCGCCGGCCTGGCAGATACCCGCCATGGTCCACGACTCGCGCTCGGCGATGACGACCTCGGCGTGGCGGGTGGCGCCCGCCGCGGACGTCATCGCGACGACGTCCTCGTCGAAGCGGCGTCCCGGCTCGTGGACGGCGAGCGCGGCGATCCCCTGGACCGCGGAACGGGTCGGGATCAGCGCCACCCGGACGCCCTCCGCCCGCGCCTGCTCGGCCGCCGCGGCGGCCGTGTGCCGCAGGTCCGCGTCGTTCGGCAACAGCACCACCTCGCGCGCGTGGGCACGTCGTACGGCCTCCACGAGCTCCCCGCTGGCAGGCGGCTCCCCGGGCCGGGCGAGCACCGTGGTGGCCCCGGCCTCCGTGTACAGCCCGGCCAGCCCCTCCCCCGGCACGACCGCCACCACCGCGCGCGGGGCCCGCTCACGCGGCGGCCGCCCCGCACCCGCCATGTGCGCGTCCCCGGCGCCGAAGTGCGTGATCCTGATCCGGTACGGCCGCCCGGCCTCGACGCCCGCCTCCACGGCGGCTCCGGCGTCGTCGACGTGCACGTGGACGTTCCACAGCCCGTCCCCGCCGACCACCACGAGCGAGTCCCCCAGCCCGTCCAGCCGCGCCCTGAGCCGCGCCACGGCCGTGTCGTCCGCCTCCAGCAGGTAGATCACCTCGTAGGCGGGCCCGCCCTCCTCACACGCCTCGCCATGCGCCTGTCCGGCGGCCTGGGCGTCCGCGCGATCATCCACGCGCGCGGGTGCGGACACCGGCGCGACCGAGCCCGGGGCCGCCGACGCCACGGCTCCCGCCTTCGGCGCCTCCCCCGTGAACGTCTGCACCAGCGCCGCCAGGACCGCCACGAGTCCCCGCCCGCCCG
>NZ_VJZE01000925.1 GCF_009377205.1 Streptomyces phyllanthi | reverse complement strand
CCAGCCGCCCCCCGTCCCCGCGTCCTACCCGTCCTGGTGGCGCGACCCGATCGTCAAGGACGGCACGCACGTGGGCGGGACGGGCTATCTGTGGGGCCCGTGGGAGGCGCGGGACCGTGATATCGCGGCGGCCCTCAACATCGCCCGCGGTACACCGTCCCACCAGGGCATACGCACTGCTCAAGGGCCCAAGGCTCGTGGGCCGCGCTGGATAGGCGGCTGGCTGTTCCTGCTCGCGCTGCTCGCCGGCGGCCTCGGTACGCGTCTGACGTGGGACGAACACGCGCTGGGCACCAGCCTGCAGACCGGCCTGGCCTGCGCCCTCGCCGTGTTCGGCCTGGGCATCGGGGTCAGCGCGTTCCTGGGGCGTACGGGAGCGGGGTCGCTCTTCCTCTCGGTGGTGACGGCGGGCCTGCTGGTGTGCTCGGCAGCGCTTCCGGCGAACATCAGCACCCAGTGGATACGCACGACGTGGAAGCCGGCCGCCGTGGCCGACGTCCAGCCGGCGTACGAGCTGGGCACGGGTGTGGGCACGCTGGATCTGACGCGCCTGGACATACCGAAGGGCGACACGCTGGCGACCAACGCGGAGGTGGGCGTGGGGAAGCTGAAGGTGGTGGTCCCCTCGGACGTCACCGTGCGCCTGACGATCGAAGTGGGCGTCGGAGACATCCAGTTGCCGGGCGACAAGAAGGAGGACGTGGACGTGGCACCGGACAAGCAGCAGGAGCTGACCCTCTACCCCGCGAAGGGTGCCAAGGGCGACGCCAAGTCCGGCGGCACGATCGACATCAACCTCGAAGTCGGCATGGGACAGGCGGAGGTGACCCGTGCTGCGGCATGACATCCAGCCCGGCAAGCTCGTCGCGGGCTTCTTCCTCACCCTGACCGCCGTCGTCTACGCCGGCGACGCGGAGGGCGCCTGGGAAGTCCCCTGGTTCGTGGCCATACCCCTGGTCGTGGCCGGTCTCTGTCTGGCGGGGGCGACAGCCTTCCTGGCCCACGCGATACGCCGCCACCGCTCGTCCCCGCGGCCGGGCCATGCCCCGGAGCACGGGCAAGTGCCAGACGCGGGGATACCTGACCGGGTCGAGTAGCGTCCGATCCCGGGTCGCCCTCAGGAAGGCCAGTCCGGGTCGCGCGCTGGGGCGGGGCGTTGTCCGGGGG
>NZ_VJZE01000924.1 GCF_009377205.1 Streptomyces phyllanthi | reverse complement strand
CGGCACCGCCCCACTCCCCGCCCAGCCCGAGCCCCTGCAGGAAACGCAGGACGAGCAGGAGTACGGGAGCCGTCACACCGATCGAGTCGTATGTCGGTACACAGCCGACGGCGACGGTCGCCGTGCCGGTCAGCAGCAGCGAGGCCACGAGGACCGGCCGCCGCCCGTGCCGGTCCCCGATATGACCGAACAGCACCGAGCCCAGAGGCCGCGCCACGAAGCCGACGCCGAAGGTGCCGAAGGCCGCGAGCGTACCCGCCACCGGCGAGAAGGTCGGAAAGAACAGCGGCCCCAGGACCAGCGCGGCCGCGGTGCCGTACACGAAGAAGTCGTAGAACTCGATGGCCGTCCCGGCGAGCGAGGCGGTCGCGAGCCGCAGCATGGAGGGAGTTTTCACGGTGTGTGCAGGGCGCATGCCGCGTCAACTACCCAGGGTGACAAGTGGTTACGGGGGGCGCGCGGTGGTTCGTACGAGGTCGGCGCCGTCCCGTGGATGCGCCGGGGCGTCCGGGCCCACGAGGTGTCGGCGCACCGTGATAGACCGGGTCCGAGCAGCAGTCCTGAGTGGCCCCTGCCCCAGCCGACCGGACCGGAGGAACCGTGCCCCGCACTCTCGCCAACGCCCCGATCATGATCCTCAACGGGCCCAACCTGAACCTCCTCGGCCAGCGTCAGCCCGAGATCTACGGTTCCGACACGCTCGCCGACGTGGAGGCCCTGTGTGCCAAGGCGGCGGCCGCGCACGGCGGCACGGTGGACTTCCGGCAGTCCAACCACGAGGGCGAACTGGTCGACTGGATCCATGAGGCGCGCCTGAACCACGCGGGCATCGTCATCAACCCGGGCGCCTACTCGCACACCTCGGTCGCGATCCTGGACGCGCTCAACACCTGCGACGGCCTGCCCGTCCTCGAGGTCCACATCTCCAACATCCACAAACGCGAGCAGTTCCGGCACCACTCGTACGTCTCGCTGCGCGCCGACGGGGTCATCGCGGGGTGCGGTGTGCAGGGGTACGTGTTCGGGGTGGAGCGGGTCGCCGCGCTGGCAGGGACGGGGAAGGCGGACGCCTGAGCGGTACTCCGGCCGCTCAGAGCCGTCCGGCGTCCAAGCAGACCTGGTCCGCGACCTCGCGGGCGAAGCCCAACCGCCCGCTGTGAAGCCCTTGAC
>NZ_VJZE01000923.1 GCF_009377205.1 Streptomyces phyllanthi | reverse complement strand
CCCCCGTCACCCGCCCCGAGGAGATCGCCACCGCGGGCACCACGGCTCCCGACCTCCTGGACGCGGTACGCCTGGTCCTGAGCAGGTCCCCCGACGGCGTGTCCCGGACCGTGGGGGAGAGCCGATGACCGGCATGAGAGGCAGCCGTCCCCGCACGCTCGTCGTCCGCCTGGACAGCGCGGGTGACGTGCTGCTGGCGGGCCCCGCCGTACGCGCCGTGGCGGCCGGCTCCTCGTACACGGCACTGCTGTGCGGGACGCAGGGCGCGGCGGCGGGCCGGCTGCTCCCCGGCGTGGACGACGTGCTCACCTACGACGCCCCCTGGGTGGGGTTCACTCCGGCGCAGGTGTCGCGGACGGCCACGCGGCAGCTGCTCCTGGCGCTGGAGGACGCCCGCTTCGACCGCGCCCTGGTGCTCGTGTCGTACCACCAGAGCCCGCTGCCGGCCGCGCTGCTGGTGAAACTGGCCGGGGTCGGCTGGACGGCCGCCGACAGCGAGGACTACCCGGGTACCCTGCTCGACCTGCGGCACCGCCGGCTGCCCCACCGCCACGAGGCACTGGCCGCGCTGGACCTGGCATGGGCCGCCGGGTTCGCGCTGCCGCCCGGCGACGACGGCAGGCTGCACGTCGAGTCCCCGCCCGACACCACGCGCCTCACCGGGGCCGGACCCTATGTCGTGCTCCACCCCGGCGCCGCCGTACCCGCGCGCGCGTGGACCCCGGAGCGGGCCGCGCGTGCCGTGACCGCGCTCGCCGCCGAAGGGCATCGAGTGGTGGTCACCGGAGGCCCCGGGGAGCGGGACCTGACCGCGAAGGTCGCCGGGGACCACGGCCTCGACCTCGGCGGCGCCACCGACCTGCGGCAGCTGGCCGGCGTCCTGGCCGGGGCGCGCGTGGCGGTGACCGGCAACACCGGGCCCGCGCACCTCGCCGCGGCGGTGGGCACTCCGGTCGTCAGCCTGTTCGCGCCCGTGGTGTCGGCCGAGCGCTGGGCCCCGTACGGGGTGCCGCACATCCTGCTCGGCGACCAGCTCGCGGCGTGCGCCAACAGCAGGTCCCGCCACTGCCCGGTGCCGGGACACCCCTGCCTGGACGGGATCGGCGACGCCGAGGTGCTCGCCGCCGTGGCGTCCCTCGGGGAGGGCCGGGCCGCGCCGGAGCGACAACGG
>NZ_VJZE01000922.1 GCF_009377205.1 Streptomyces phyllanthi | reverse complement strand
GGCTGATGGAGGGGGCCGGGGTTCCGGGCGTGTGACGGCACGGCCCCTCGGGGCCGGTCCCCCGATCGTAGGAAGGTCATCCAGGCGGAACGGTTCGCCTGGAAGCCGGGCACTTACCGTCCGCACATGACCGTCTCCGTCGCATCCCCCGCCTCCGTGGCACCCGTCTCCGTCGCATCACCCGTCTCCGTGGCATCGCCGGTCACGGAGCCCGCAGCGCGCCCGGACCGGCCCGGCATCACCGAGCTGCGGCTCTCCGCCTTCGCCGGGCACCGCGGCGCGGCGTTCCCCCTGGGGCCGGTGACCTTCCTCGCCGGGCGCAGCGGCAGCGGCAAGTCCACCGCCCTGCGGGCGTACGAGGCGCTGGCCCGGCTGGGCGGCTGGGCCGCGCTGGACGAGGTGTTCCCGGATCCGGCCGCGTGCGTGCCCGAGCGGGCCCGGCCCGACGCCCAGCGGCGGCGCGGTTTTCGCATCGGCTGCACGGCCGACGGTTCCGAGGGGCCCGTACGGCTCGACGTAGCCGTCCAGGCCGAACCCGAACTGCGCCTGGTGGGCGAGCGGTTGACGGCCGGTGGACGGGTCCTGCTGGAGACGGCCCTGCGCGACCCGAGCCGCCGTGTCGTCCAGGCGGCCTGGCACACGGCGGGCTCCTCGCCGGTCACCCGGGGCCCGCTGCCCGACGACCGCCTCGGCACGGCCCTGCTGCCCCTGCGTGTCGCCGGCAAGACCGACGGCCAGCGCCGGGTGCTCGCCGCCGCCGAGCAGATGGTGGTGGCGCTGCGGTCCGTCTTCGCCTGCGATCCGCGACCCGACTCCATGCGCGGCCACGTGCCGCTCGGCGCGGGCCGGCTGCTGCACGGGTGCGGAAATCTCGCCGAGGTGCTGTGGCGTACGCGTACGGAGTGCGGGCGGCGGCACGCGCTGTTCGCCGCGGCGGTCCGCGCCGGGTGCGCGGGCCCGGTCGCGGACGTGCTGGCGGAACCGCTGGGTGACGGGACGGTACGGGGGCTGCTCGACCGGGGCGACGGGGTGCGTACGCCGCTGGGGCTGCTCGGGGACGGGGAACTGAGGTATCTGGCGCTGGCCCTGGTGCTGATGACCGGGCCCGGGGTCCTGGAGGTCGACCCGGTGGGAGAGGTGCCTGCGGCCCTCCAGGCGCTCACCGTCCTGGCCGACGGCTTCGACCGGGCC
>NZ_VJZE01000921.1 GCF_009377205.1 Streptomyces phyllanthi | reverse complement strand
GGTCAGACGCGCCCCCAGCACCCGAGCCTGCCCGGCCGCGATGGTCAACCCCAGCCCATGCCCCTGCCCCGCCCGGTCGGAGGAGCCCGTACGGAAGCGGCGGGGCCCATCCGCCAGCAGCTCCTCCGGGAACCCGCGACCGTGGTCGCGGACCCGGATCACCCGGCCCTCCACCGTCACCTGAATCGGCGCCCTGCCATGCTTGGCCGCGTTGGCCAGCAGGTTGAACAGAACCCGCTCCAGACGACGCGGATCCGTCGTGACCTCCGACTCATGGACGACCCGTACCTCGATCTCCGCGTCCTTCGCGGCCACCCGCCGGGACACGAACTCACCCAGCACGATGTCCTGCAACTCCGCCCGCTCGGACGCCCCGTCGAGCCGGGCCACCTCCAGAACGTCCTCCACCAGCGTGCGCATCGCCTGCGCACGGTCGCGGACCAGTTCCGAGGGACGCCCCGGAGGCAGCAGCTCCGCCGCCGTCAGCAGACCCGTCACCGGAGTGCGGAGCTCGTGCGCGATGTCCGCCGTCACCCTGCGCTCGGCCTGGATACGCTGCTGAAGCGCGTCCGCCATGGCGTCCACGGCCCGGGCGAGATCATCGGTCTCGTCACGTACGACACCACCGATCGCGTCCCGGACCCGTACGTCCGTCTCACCCTTGGCGACCTGGTTGGCCGCCGCCGCGGCCTTGCGCAGCCGGCGTGACATCTGGCCCCCGATGAGCACACCGAGCGCGCAACCGCCGAACACGACCGCGATCGAACCGATGACCAGCGCCTGGTCGAGGTCCTTCAGCACATCCGTACTGCGGTCCGTGATCCGCGTGTGCAGCGACAGCACGCGGCCGTCCTTGAGCGGCACGGCGGCCCATATCTCCGGGATGCCCTGGGAGTCCTCGGCGATGTACGTGGCGCGCCGGTCCTCCGTGACCTTCGCGAGCAGGTCCTTGGGAATGGCCGCGTCGTCGACCTCCACCCCGAACGCCCCCGGGTTCTGCTGGCGCCCCGACTCGTAGATGCGCTGGGCGACCTGGATGCGCTGGTCCGCCAGGTCGCGCGCGTTATCGAGCATGGACACGCGCGCCGCGTTGTGCACGACCAGGCTCAGTGCGAGTGCCACCAGCGCGCCGACCATGGCGATCGCCGCGCTGAGCTTCCAGCGCAGGCCGGTGCGCAGGCCCGAGCGGGACCGCGCGAGCCGCCCCACCCCACCTCCCGCGGGTCGTCGC
>NZ_VJZE01000920.1 GCF_009377205.1 Streptomyces phyllanthi | reverse complement strand
CCCCACGCGGTCCGGCTTCCCCCACCGCCCGCTTCACCCGCTCACCCCCACCGTCTCCTCCGACAACGCCACGGCCTCATGGCTCAGGTCGAGGCCCAGGGAGTCAGGCCCCGGCGGGTCGGCCGCGACCACCACGCGCATGAGGTCCCCCTCACGGCTCACCGTCACCCTCGCCCCGTGCGGCGCCACGCGGCGGGCCATCGCCTCGACCGCTTCCCGCGGGTCCTGGCGCGCCGCCGCCCGGGCGCCCGCCCTGGCCGCGTCCACGCACTGGATCTGGGCACACGCGGCGAGCAGCGCCCACACCAGGGCCGTGGCGAAGAGCACGAGGACCGGCAGGGCGACCGCGGCCTCGGCGGTCACGAAGCCACCGTCACGACTCCGCGAGACCGACCGCCGGAGCGTCCCCCGATCACCACCCGGTGGGCGCAGGACCCACGGCTCACGCCCCGCCATCGAGCGCCCGCTTCACGATGTCCTGCAACGCGGCCTGCACCGGCCCGCTGGTCACCACCTTGTAGAGCACCGCGGCGAAGGCCACCGCGGCGATGATGCCCACCGCGTACTCGGAGGTGACCATCCCCGCGTCCCCGCGCGCCGTGCGCACCCTGCGCACCAGGGCGCGCATCCGTCCTCGTACCGCCTCTACCGCCCGTACTGCCGTGTTCATCTCAACCCCCGTAGGAATCCGTTCCGTTCACCACACGTGCTGTCCGCCGTGTGTGCTTGTCGTGCGCTTCAGCCGCTCATCCGCCGCCTCCTCCCAGCAGCCCGTCCGCGAGCCCGATCACGACCGGCAGGACGCCGACGGCGATGAACGCGGGCAAGAAGCACAGCCCCACCGGAGCGGTGACCATGACGGCGGCACGGCGCGCCCGTTCCGTCGCGGCACGTCCCCGGGTGGCGCGGGCCTCGGCCGCCAGCCGGGCGACGGGGGCAGCGGCCGGAACACCGGACTCGTCCGCCCGTTCCAGAAGCCGTGCCAGCGGCCCCGCACCGGGCAGCGAGCCCAACGCCCGCCATGCCTCGGCCGGTTCACCCCCGAGCCGTGCCTCCGCCGCACCCCGCGCCAGCCGCTCCCCGACGGGCCCTCCCAGGGCTTCACCCACGGCCCGCGCGGCCACGACCGGCCCGGCTCCCGCGGTGATGCAGGCGGCCACCAGGTCGGCGGCGAGCGGAAGCTGACGCGCCACGTGGGCCGGGTCGTACTCCCGGTCCACCGCCCCACGCCCGCTCTCCAC
>NZ_VJZE01000091.1 GCF_009377205.1 Streptomyces phyllanthi | reverse complement strand
GCGCTGTCGTGTCCGGTGGCGTTCCGGTCCTGCGGGTCCAGGAGGAAGGGGTCGGTCGGGTCGAAGGTCTGGTTCGGGTGACCGCCGGCACGAGCCGCCACTTCGGTGTCTTCCGTGCGGGCGTCGTGTGTACGGCTGTCATGTGTGCGGGCGTCGTGTGCGCGGGCGTCATGTGCGCGGGCGTCATGCGTACGGCCGTCGTGTGTGCCGCCGTCACGTGTATGACCCTGGTCCCCCCACAGGTCCTGGGCACGGCCGCCGCGTACCGGTACCCGGAAGACGGATTCGGCGTCGTCGTCCCGGAAGTGCGACGCGTCCTGCGGGGAGGTGGTCCGCGGGGCGCGGCGGTCGAGCTCCTCCATACGGGCGCGGAGCTCGGCACAGCGGGCCGTGGCACGCTGGTGGTCGTCGTGGGCCCAGGCCAGATCCAGGCGGAGGGAGTCGGCCTCCTCCCGGGTGGCGGCCGACTGGAGCCGGTGGGACAGTTCGGCGGCGCGCTCGGAGGAGTGGTGCTGTTCACGGAGCATGGCGTCGAGGCGGTCGGCGAGGGCCTCACGGGCGCCGGGCCGGGAGTCGTGGGCGGTGAGCGAGGCCTGGTGCAGAACCCGGGCGCGCTCGGCCTCCTGGGCGGCGGCCGCGGGGCCGTACCCGGTGGCGAGGTCCTGCAGGAGCGCCTCCACCACGTCCCAGGGCGGGACCTCCCAGCCGTCGAGGCAGGCGCGCATACCGTCGGGGTCCCGCTGCCAGAACACGGCGCACCAGCCGGTGCCGGGGTCGAGACGCGTCAGCAGCTTGTTGAAGTAGCTTGCGAACTCCCGCACCTCACGCGGGAGTTGATGCACCGCCATCGCATGACCCCCGCCCGAATGAAACACTCCGGTTCTGTAGAAAACACCAGCCGTGTTACAGGAGGGCTACGAGAACTTTTCAGACTGGGCGCACTGCGCTCCGCGACACGGGGAAGCACCTGTGCGTGAACCCTTCCAGACCCGGCCCGGGAGGTGAGTCAGGCCCCGAGGCCGCTTTCAGGTGCCGACCAGCACGCACTGCCCGGCGAGCTCGTCCATGGACAGGCCGAGGGCCCGAGCCAGCGCCGCCACCGTGAAGAAGGCCGGTGTCGGGGCGCGGCCGGTCTCGATCTTGCGGAGGGTCTCCGCGGAGATCCCGGCGGCCGCGGCGACCTCCGCCATGCTCCGAGCGCCACGGGCCTCACGCAGCAACCGCCCGAGTCGCTCGCCGCGTTCGCGCTCTTCCGGGGTCAGGGGGGTGCGCACCATGGACCCATTCTAATACCGGGCGCCTCATCGGGTGGATCATCGCGGCGACCGGCTTCACCGGTATAGTAATTGGGGGTAGGCGGTATAGTAATTGGCATGGTGGAACTGAAGACGGACGCGTCGATCGACGCGATGTACGAGGCGGGGCAGGTCGTCGGGCGGGCGCTCACGGCGGTACGGAAGAGCGCGGCGGTGGGGGTCTCGCTGCTCGAACTGGACGAGGTGGCGCGGGAGGTACTGCGCCAGGCGGGCGCCCGTTCGCCGTTCCTCGGCTACCGCCCCTCCTTCGCGCCCACGCCCTTCCCGGCGGTGATCTGCGCCTCGGTCAACGACGCGATCGTGCACGGCATCCCCACGGCCTACCGGCTGCGCGACGGCGACCTGGTCTCCATCGACTGCGGCGCGGAGCTGGACGGCTGGGTCGGCGACTCGGCGATCAGCTTCGTCGTGGGCCGCCCGCGCGCGGCCGACCTGCGGCTGGTGGAGACGGCCGAGCGCGCCCTCACGGCGGGCATCGCCGCCGCGGTGGCCGGAAACCGGATGGGAGACATCGCGCACGCCATCGGCTCGGTGTGCCGCGCGGCCGGGTACGGCATCCCGGAGGGCTTCGGCGGCCACGGTATCGGGCGCCGTATGCACGAGGACCCTCCGGTGCCGAACGAGGGCCGTCCCGGCCGCGGCCTGCGGCTGCGTCACGGCATGGTGCTGGCCATCGAGCCGATGCTCATCGGCGGCGGCACCGACGGCTACCACGAGGCACCGGACGGCTGGACCCTGCGCACCAACGACGGCTCACGGGCGGCCCACGCCGAGCACACGGTGGCGATCACGGAGGCGGGGCCGCGCGTGCTGACGGAGCGGTAGGGCGCCGTCGGGGGTGCGGTCCGTTTCGGCTGCGGGTTCTTTGCGGCGGAGCCGCCCACCGCCGTAGGTACGGCCGGTCCCAAGCCGCGTGCTCGTTACGACGGAGCCACCCACCGCCGCAAGCGTGGCCGGTTTCGAACCGCGGGCTCGTAACGACGGAGCCACCCACCGCCGCAGGTACAGCCGGTTCCGAGCCGCGGGCTCGTCGTGGCTGGTCGCGCGGCTCCCCGCGGCCCTTGCCGGGCTTGGCCGGGATACCCTTCCGCATGCTCTACAGGAACGGCACCCCCTCCGACGCCGACCGGGTCGCCGCACTGCACACAGCCAGCTGGCGCAGTGCGTACGCCGGTCTCATGCCCGCCGAGTATCTGAGCGGCTCGCTGCCCGAGGAGCACCGCGCCCAGTGGCGGGAGCGCACCGCGGAGCCGTCCGGGCGGTGGCTGCTGCTGGCCGAGGAGGGCGACGAGCTGCTGGGTTTCATCCACCTCGTCACGGTCCCGGACGGCCGCCTGTACGTGGAGAACCTGCATGTCCGCCCGGGCCGGGTCGGCACCGGTATCGGGCACGGCCTGCTGCACCGGGGCTTCGCCTGGGCGGCGGCCGAACACCCGGGCCGGGACGTGTACTTGGAGGTGCTGAGCGGGAACGTCCGCGCGATCGCCTTCTACGAACGCGAGGGCGGCGTCGTCACCGCCGAGCGCCCGGCCACCGTTGCCCCGGGCATCGAACTCGACGAGATCGAGTACACCTGGTCCGCGACCGCGGTCGGCCGTCCGGGGGCGCGCTGACACCAGGGGCGACACCACCCCGGCACCAGGAGCGACACCACCCCGGCACCAGGGGCAGCAGGTGTAACTCCGGGGTGGCCGGGCACTCGCGTGCCGAACGAGCACGTCGATCGGCGAGGGCGCCCGGGGCCGGCCGCGAAACCGGCCGCGGGCCCCGGAACGGATGGCCATGACCAGCGGGTTTCCCGGTCCGCAGGGCTACGGCCCGGACCCCCTCGGAGAGTTCTTCGCACGCTTCTTCGGCGGGCCGCGCCCCCAGCAGCGCGTCGACATCGGGCGGCTGATGAGCCGGCAGGCCCGGCAGTTGGTCGCCGACGCGGCCACGTACGCGGCCGACCACGGCAGCACCGACCTCGACACCCAGCATCTGCTGCGGGCCGCCGTCGCGATCGAGCCGACCCGGAGTCTGCTGGCCCGCTCCGGCGCCGATCCCGACGAGCTGGCCGAGGAGATCGACGAGCGGACCGGCCCCACGGGGCAGCAGGAGGGCGACGGGCCGGCGCCCGCGTCGCTGTCCCTGACCCCCGCGGTCAAGCGAGCCCTGCTGGACGCCCACGAGCTGGCCCGGGCCAGGGGCGCCGGCTACATCGGCCCCGAGCATGTCCTGAGCGCCCTGGCGGCCAACCCGGACTCGGCTGCCGGGCACATCCTGAACGCCGCCCGGTTCACCCCTGCCCCGCTGCCGCCCGAGGCCCCGGAGCCGTCGGCGGCCGGCCTCCAGGGCAGTGTGCAGACGCGCCCCGACCGGCCGCCCCAGGCCCCCACGCCGACGCTCGACAAGTACGGCCGCGATCTGACCGACCTCGCGCGACAGGGCCGTATCGACCCCGTCATCGGCCGGGGCGAGGAGATCGAGCAGACGATCGAGGTGCTGTCCCGGCGCGGCAAGAACAACCCGGTCCTGATCGGTGAGGCGGGTGTCGGCAAGACCGCGATCGTGGAGGGTCTCGCCCAGCGCATCGCCGACGGGGACGTGCCCGACATCCTCGCGGGGCGCCGGGTGGTCGCCCTGGACCTGTCGGGCGTGGTCGCCGGCACCCGCTACCGGGGCGACTTCGAGGAGCGGCTGACGAACATCGTCGACGAGGTCAGGGCACACTCCGACCGGCTGGTCGTGTTCATCGACGAACTACACACGGTCGTCGGCGCCGGAGCCGGGGAGAGCAGCTCGATGGACGCGGGCAACATCCTCAAGCCCGCCCTGGCGCGCGGCGAGCTGCACATCGTGGGCGCCACGACGCTGGAGGAGTTCCGCAGGATCGAGAAGGACGCGGCCCTGGCCCGCCGCTTCCAGCCGGTCATGGTGCCGGAGCCGTCCACGGGGGACGCCCTGGAGATCCTGCGCGGCCTCAGCGACCGCTACGAGGCCCACCACCAGGTCCGCTACGCCGACGAGGCGCTGATGGCGGCGGTGGAGCTGTCCGACCGCTATCTCGCCGACCGGCAGCTGCCGGACAAGGCCATCGACCTGATGGACCAGGCGGGCGCCCGCGTACGGCTGCGGGCCGGTACGAAGGGCACCGACACACGGGCCCTGGAACGCGAGATCGAGCAGCTGACCCGGGACAAGGACCAGGCGGTCGCGAGCGAGCAGTACGAGCAGGCCACGCAGTTGCGCGACCGTATCTCCGAGCTGAAGGAGAAGGTCGGCGGCGCCGGGGGCGCGCTCCCGGAGGACGTCGAGGGACAGCATCTGGAGGTGACCGCCGAGGACATCGCCGAGGTGGTCTCCCGGCAGACCGGCATCCCGGTCAGCAGCCTCACGCAGGAGGAGAAGGACCGGCTGCTGGGCCTGGAGGACCACCTCCACCAGCGGGTGATCGGGCAGGACGAGGCGGTGAGCGCCGTGTCCGACGCGATCCTGCGCTCACGCGCCGGGCTCGCCAGCCCCGACCGGCCGATCGGCAGCTTCCTCTTCCTCGGCCCGACCGGCGTGGGCAAGACGGAGCTGGCCCGCGCGCTGTCGGAGGCGCTGTTCGGCAGCGAGGACCGGATGGTGCGGCTGGACATGAGCGAGTACCAGGAACGGCACACCGTGAGCCGCCTGGTCGGCGCCCCGCCCGGTTACGTGGGCCACGAGGAGGCCGGTCAGCTCACCGAGACCGTGCGCCGGCACCCGTACTCGCTGCTCCTGCTGGACGAGGTGGAGAAGGCCCACCCGGACGTGTTCAACATCCTGTTGCAGGTCCTCGACGACGGCCGGCTCACCGACGCCCAGGGCCGCACCGTGGACTTCACCCACACCGTCATCGTGATGACCAGCAACCTCGGCTCCGAGGCGATCACCCGGCGCGGCGCCGGACTGGGCTTCGCGGCGGGCGGTGCCGAGGCCGACGAGGAGGCCCGGCGCGAGCGGATCCTGCGCCCGCTGCGTGAGCACTTCCGGCCCGAGTTCCTGAACCGCGTCGACGAGATCGTGGTCTTCCGGCAGCTCACCCCCGAGCAGCTGCGCCGCATCACCGACCTGCTCCTGGAGCGCACCCGGCGCCGCCTGCACGCCCAGGGCATCACGATCGAGTTCACCGACCGCGCCGTCGACTGGCTGGCACACCACGGCCACGAGCCCGAATACGGCGCCCGCCCACTGCGCCGCACGATTCAGCGAGAGGTCGACAAGCAGCTCTCCCGCCTGCTCCTGGACGGCCGGATCAGGACGGGGGGCCGGGTCGTCGTGGACACCGGGGACGGACGGCTGACGTTCGACACGTCCACGGCACCACCCGCGCCGGCCTCGGGCACTGCCACCGCCGACCCCGGCGCAGGTCCCGTCCGCGACACCGGCCCCGGCTGATCGGCCCCGGCTGATCCGGGTGCCGGGGCCCTCCGGGTACCAGGGCCCCCGGGGTACCCCTCGTCCGGGGCCGAGCCCGGCACCGGGCACCGGGGGCCGGCTCGAAGCCGCCTGTCCCCAGCCGCACCCGGGTACCAGGGCCCCCGGACGTCTCGGGCGACGTCAGGCGTGCCCTTCACACCCGGCATCAGCCGCGTCGGAGCACGCCCGCGGCGCGGCCCGCCCCGGATCTGCTCGCCCGGCCGCCCGTGCGTCACTGATGATGTCCACGACGAACGGCCGGGCCCGGCACCGACCGGCCGGCCTCAGTCCCCGGCATCGGATGGCCCCGAGCCCAGGCCCGGCACAAACCGCTACCGGATGAGGCCGGCCGGCCCGGCGCCGGCCGGCCTCAGTCACGCCCCCCCGCACCAACCGACCCCCGGTCACGTCGCGCGCCCGGCCGCCACGGCTACGGCACGGGCCGCACCACCATCGCCGACCCGCCCCCGCGTCGTACCGTCTCCGCGGCGGCCAGCCACTTGCCGTTCGGGAGGCGCTGGACGCCCGTCGTGGCGCCGATCTCCGGGTTCTGGCGGAAGCCGTGGCCGATGGCTTCCAGCCGGGCCTTCAGCGGGCTGTTCCACAGGCCCGGTTCGAGTTCGGTGGTGGTCTGGTTGCGCTGGCTGGCGCGGGGTGCGGCGATCGCGTCGACCAGCGGGAGGCCGCGGTCGAGGAACCCGGTCAGCGTCTGCAGCACGGTCGTGATGATGGTCGCGCCGCCGGGAGAGCCGAGCGCCACGACGGGCCTGCCGTGCTCGTCCAGCACGATCGTCGGCGACATCGAGGAGCGCGGGCGCTTGCCCGGACCCGGCAGGTTCGGGTCGTGGACGGCCGGGTTGGCCGGGGTGAAGGAGAAGTCCGTCAGCTCGTTGTTGAGGATGAAACCACGGCCGGGGACCGTGATACCGCTGCCGCCGGTCTGCTCGATCGTGAGCGTGTACGAGACGACGTTGCCCCACTTGTCCGCCGCTGTGAGGTGGGTCGTGCTGTCGCCCTCGTATGTCGTCGGTGCGGCCGTGCCACCGGTCCCGCACGCCGCCGGATCGCGCGGGTCACCCGGCGCGACCGGGCTGGTCAGCACCGCGTCGTCCTTGATGAGACACGCGCGCGAGTCGGCGTACTTCTGCGACAGCAGTTCCTTCGTCGGTACGTCCTCGAAGGCCGGGTCGCCCACCCAGCGCCCGCGGTCGGCGAACGAGATCCGGCTTGCCTCGATGAAGCGGTGCAGGTACTGGACGTCGCTCGCCTTGGACAGGTCCGTGCCCTCGAGGATGTTGAGCGCCTCGCCGACGGTCGTGCCGCCCGACGAGGAGGGCGCCATCCCGTACACGTCGAGTCCGCGGTACGAGGTCTTCGTGGGCGCCTGGCGCTTCGTGCGGTACGCGGAGAGGTCCTTCAGCGACAGGTCGCCGGAGCGGGCCTTCCAGCCCGAGGCCGGGTCCACCGGGGGCTCCTGGACGGTGTCGACGATGTCCCGGGCCAGCCTGCCCCGGTAGAGGGCACCGACGCCCTTGCGACCCAGCTCCTCGTACGTACGCGCCAGATCGGGGTTCTTGAAGGTGGAGCCGACGACGGGCAGCCGGCCGCCCGGCAGGAACAGCTCCGCCGTGTCCGGGAAGTACCGGAACCGGGTCTCGTTGGACGCGGTCTGCGAGCGGAACGTCGCGTCGACGGTGAACCCGTCGCGGGCGAGCCGCTCGGCGGGTTTCAGCAGCGTGCCGAGCCGCTCGCTGCCCCACTTGTCCAGCGCCGCGTCCCAGGTGGCGGGCGTGCCCGGCGTACCGACGCTCAGCCCGCTGGAGACCGCTTCGGCGAAGGGGACCGCCTGGCCGTTCTCCACGAACAGGTTCTCGTCGGCGGTCAGCGGCGCTGTCTCGCGGCCGTCGATGGTGTGCACCGTGCGGGACTTGGCGTCGTAGTAGACGAAGTAGCCGCCTCCGCCGATGCCCGCCGAGTACGGCTCGGTGACGCCCAGGGCGGCGGCGGTGGCGACCGCCGCGTCGACCGCGTTGCCGCCCTTGCGCAGGACCTCGATCCCGGCGGCGGAGGCGTCCGCGTCGACGCTCGCGACGGCACCGCCGTAGCCGACGGCCACGGGCACCTTCTCGTCGGCCGTCACGGGCGCCTCGGTCTTCCCGGCCGAGGGCGGCGCCGCCCCCACCGACAACACCGCGGCCGAAACCGCCAGAACCGCCAGTCTCCGTGCGACAGGGCGAGCCATCCGTTACCTCCAGTCGATCGACCGTCTGCGCAGCGTAACGCGGTTGCCATGGGCGCGTCAGGGTTACCACGCACAGGGGCCGGACAGCCTCCGGGGGCGCCCGCTAGCATGCGCGCCCATGAATGACGACGTGCGCACCCTCGTCCTGGGCGTGATCGTGGCGGGCATCGGCGCCACACTCGGCTGGATCGCCCGGACGTACCTGTGGAAGCGGAAGCTCCACCGCAAGCAGGCCTTCTTCGGGCTGCCCGACAACGCCGAGTCCCTGCTCGTGGTCAACCGCGAGGCGGGCGGCGGCCCCGACCTGACGGTGACGCGCCATGACGTGTCCGCGCTGCTCGAACTCTCCGCGCTCATCAAGGACTGCGGCGCGAGCGCGCAGATCGTCGCGCACGACGCGACCCAGCAGGGGTTCGGGGAGCGTACGGAGTTCTGCGTCGGGCATCCGGCCCCGAACCGCCGTATGGCGGCCCATCTGTCCTCGCTGCTGCCCGGTATACAGGTCAACTCCGACCCCGAACCAGGCCCGGACCGGGGCGCCTTCCTGATCGGCAAGGAGCAGTACCGGCTGGAGCCGGGCCGCAACGAGTACGTCCTCCTCGCCCGGCTCACCGCGGACCAGGGGCACAAGACCCGCCCGGTCTTCCTCTTCTGCGGCCAGCGCGCGATCACCACCCAGGCGGCGACCCGCTATCTGGCCCGCAACCACGAGAGACTCTCCCGCAAGCACGGCGACAGGACCTTCGCGCTGCTGCTGAAGGTCGTGAACTCACAGGCGTACGGCCCGGACGTGGTCGAACTCGTGGCCGACGTGACGAAGGCGGCCCAGACGGCGATCCCGACGGCTCCTTCGCACAACACCCACCGCGCCTCCTAGATTTCAACAGTCTTTCAGCACTTTCCAACGATCGTTACCAGCACGTAACTTACCGACGGGTTACTTCCGGTAAGGGGCTGCGGTTACCGTCGGGTCACTTTCTATTGACACGAGTAGAGGAGTGACCCGTGGGACACCGCCGCACCGCCCTGCGCACGTCGGCCGCCGGTGCCGTCTCGGCGACTCTCGTCGCCGGAACGCTCCTCGGTCTGGCCCCGGCCGCCCGCGCCGCCGACCCCGCCGTCCGCTTCGTCGACATCACCGGCGACGGCGGCACCGTCCTCAAGGCCAACGTTGTCACCCCCGTCGGCGCCGACGGCTCCCGCACCTACCCGCTCCTCGTGCTGCCCACGAGCTGGGGCCTCCCGCAGGTCGAGTATCTGGCCCAGGCCCAAAAGCTCGCCGACGCCGGCTATGTCGTCGTCAGTTACAACGTGCGCGGCTTCTGGCAGTCCGGCGGCTACATCGAGGTGGCCGGTCCGCCCGACATCGCCGACGCCTCCAAGGTGATCGACTGGGCGCTGGCCAACACCCCGGCCGACGAACGGAAGGTCGGCATGGCCGGTCTGTCGTACGGCGCCGGCATCAGCCTGCTCGCCGCCGCGCACGACAAGCGCGTCAAGGCCGTCGCCGCGCTGAGCGGCTGGGCGGACCTCATCGACTCGATCTACTCGGGCCGCACCCAGCACTCCCAGGCGGCCGCCCTGCTGAACGTCGCCGGGCAGGTCACCGGCCGCCCCAGCCCCGAACTCCAGCAGATCTTCAAGGACTTCTTCGCCTCCAACCTGGACAAGGAGCAGGACATCATCGCCTGGGGGAAGAAACGTTCCCCCACGACCTATGTCGACAAGATCAACGCCAATGGCACGGCCGTCATGCTGGCCAACGCCTGGGGCGACACGATCTTCCCGCCCAACCAGTACGCCGACTTCTACGAGAAGCTGACCGGCCCCAGGAGACTGGAACTGCGCCCGGGGGACCACGGCACCAACGAGATCCCCGGACTGCTCGGCGTACCGGGCGACGTGTGGAGCGACACCCGGCGCTGGTTCGGCCACTACCTCAAGGGCGAGGACAACGGCATCGACCGCGAGCAGCCCGTGCGCCTCAAGTCCCGTTCCTCGGGCGGCTACGAGGGCTATCCGGACTGGAAGTCCGTGAGCGCGACGAGCAGGAAGATCGCCCTCACCGACACCTCCACGATCCACACGAACGTCAACTCGGGCGCGGACGGCGGCACCATCTTCCTGTCCAGCGTCCTCGACCAGGTGGCCCGGGTGCCCCCGATGGCGTCGATCCCGCTGCTGCCCCGCCGCTGGGCGGCGGTATGGCAGTCGGAGAAGTACGCGACCGCCCAACAGGTGCGCGGCACCGCGAAGTTGCACACCACGGTCACCAGCACCAAGGAGAGCGGCACCCTCGTCGCGTACCTCTACGACGTGGGGCCGCTCGGCCTCGGCAAGCTGGTCAGCAACGCGCCGTACACCTTCCACGGGCGGACGCCCGGCAAGCCGTTCGGCGTCGACCTGGAGCTGTTCTCCACGGCCTACGACGTTCCGGCAGGGCACCGTCTGGCCCTGGTCGTCGACACGGTCGACCCGCTCTACATCGAGCACAACCCGTCCGGCGCACAGCTGACCTTCTCCTCACCGCGGCACGATCCCTCCTATGTGTCCGTACCGCTGCGCGAGCAGTGATCTCCGGCTGCCACCGGGCGGGCCTGGCCTTGTGAGCTGCTGCCCTCCCCCTGCGGTCCCATACCGCCCAGGGGTGAACGGCCCATCCTAGTCGACCGACTGCCGGACGGTGGTGGGGTGTTCGACCGTACGAGGACGCCCGGCACGGGGCCTGGGGCCTGGGGCCTTCTGATGAGGAAGGCCCTATCCCTCCGCCACCTCGGCGTAGAGCTGGGAGAGTTCAGGTGCGCCGCTGGCCGCCCAGGTGCGGCCTGCGTCGACCACGTCGATCTCACGGCCCGAGGCAAGCCGCACCACGGGCTGCCCGTCCGGCGGGATGGCCCAGCCCGCTCCCGGTACCGTGCGCACGATGACGGTGCCGAGGTAGCACCCCGCGTCGTTCCCCAGCCACGGCAGGGTCTCCTCGTCGTCGCGCCAGCGCGGCAGGAGTTGGTCGAGCTCCTCCAACGAGGCGGCCGAGTCGTCGAGTTCGACACCCGCCTCGTCGGTGTGCGAGCGCAACAACTCGCACTCGGACAGGAGGTCCGCGATCCCCTCGTGGTCGCCGCCGCCGGAGACCACCGCGACATCGGAGGCGGGCCCGTGCTTCTTGCGCCAGTTGCCGAGGAAAGGGATGTCCATACGGCCAGCGTGACATTCGCACACCCAGGTGCACCACAGGCGCGCGGGGCCGCCCGTTCCCGGGGAGTTCGCTCCGATGTTCCCACCGTGTTCGCCACGAGTTTGCGCCTGCCTCATTGACGGCTTTCTGACGCCTCCTTAGCTTCAGGCGCAGCTGTCACTTCGATGGTCAGGGAGAGGGGTCGGGAGTGCGCCGACGTGTGTGGGGTACGGCAGTGGTGCTCGGCCTGTTGGCGGCGGTCACGCCCGTGGCGTCCGCCCGGGCCGCGACGACCGCCTCCGGCGGACCGCTGCCGCTGGAGCGGCTCTTCGACAACAGGGCGGTCAGCGACGACGCACGGCCCGGGGAGGCGGACTTCGACGGCTCCGGCGCCTCGCTGTCGGCGCAGGACCTGGCGGGTGCGGGCTGGACTCCCGGGCGTTCGCTGACCGTTCAGGGCGCCTCGCTGACCTGGCCCCGCCGGGCGGCGGGCGAGCCCGACAACGTTCGCGCCGACGGTCAGTCCGTACGGGTGCGGGGGCGCGGCGACGCGCTCGCGTTCCTCGTCACGGGGACGGGCGGAGCCGCAGGGGCGCGCCGGTGTCGAGAGACTGAGCGCGCGGAGGCCCGAAGGGCTGAGCACGGTCAGGCTCTCGACACCGGCGGGAGCGCCCCGGAGGCGGAGCAATGTGACGCGGTGGGGGGCACCGGCACGGTTCGGTACGCGAACGGCACCCACTCCACGTACCGGCTGACCGCCTCCGACTGGCGCACCGGCCCGCTCGCCACCAAGGCCGTGGCGCTGCCGCACATCAACACGTCCGGTGGCCAACTCGCCGAGAAGGCACGGCTGTACGTCGTGACCGTGCCGCTCGCGCGGGGCCGCGAGGTCACGTCGGTGTCGCTGCCACGCGACCGGTCCCTGCACGTCTTCGCGCTGTCGGTACGGCCCACGACCCCCGGCTGGACCGGGACCTGGGCCGCCTCCGCCTCCGGCTACACGGCCGTCGGGCCGTGGACCGACCGGACGCTGCGGCTCGTGGTGCACACCTCGGTGGGCGGGCCCCGGGTGCGGATCCGGCTCGACAACACCTTCGCGGCGGCGCCGGTGCGGATCGGGAGCGCCACGGTGGCCGTACAGGCGGAGGGGGCGGCCACGCGGAGCGCCCCCGTGCCGCTCACCTTCCGGGGTGCCAAGGGGACCGGCATCCCGGCGGGGGCACAGGCGTTCAGCGATCCGCTCGGCTTCCGGGTGCCCGCGGGCGCCAACCTCCTGGTGAGCTTCCATCTGCCGGGGACGGTGACGGCGGCGCCCGTGCACCGGCTCGCGTGGCAGACGTCGTACGTCAGCGAACCGGGCGACCACGCGCGCGACGGCTCGGCGGAGGCGTACACCTCGACGATCACCTCGTGGCCGCTGCTGGCCGGTGTGGACGTGGGCGGCGGACCGGGGTCCCTCGTGCTGCTCGGCGACTCGATCACCGACGGCGACAAGTCCACGCCGGACGCGAACCGCCGCTGGCCGGACGTGCTGGCCGGGCGGCTGCGGAGCCAGAGCGCGGTTCCGCACTACGGGGTCCTCAACCACGGGATCTCGGCGAACCGTGTGGTCACCGATGTCTATCCCGGCGACGGGGTGTCGGCCGGCACGGGCGGGGTCAGCGCCCTGCACCGGTTCGACCGCGATGTCCTCGCCCAGACCTCCGCCCGTACCGTCGTCGTGTTCGAGGGCGTCAACGACGTCCGCTGGGGCGCTGCCTCGGGGCAGGTCATCGCCGGGCTGCGGGAGGTCGCGGCCCGGGGACACGCGCGGGGGCTGCGCGTGCTCGCGGCGACGATCGCGCCGTGCGAGGGCGAGGCCCGGTGCACGGCGGCGGCCGACGCGGAGCGGGTCGAGGTGAACACGTGGATCCGGGGTGCAGGTTCCGAGGAGTTCGACGGCGTGCTCGACTTCGACGCTGTGCTGCGGGACCCCGAGCGTCCCTCGCGGATGCTGCCCGCGTACGACAGCGGGGACCATCTGCATCCGGGGGACGCGGGGCTCGCCGCGCTGGCCGAGTCGGTGGATCTGAGGTTGCTGTAGGAGGGGTCGCGCGTCGGCCGCCGTGGGGTGTGTGAGGGCTATACCTCCAGGTCCACCACGACCGGCGCGTGGTCCGACGCGCCCTTGCCCTTGCGCTCCTCGCGGTCCACGTACGCGTCCTTCACGGCCTTCGAGAACGCCTTGTTGGCGTACACGAGGTCGATGCGCATCCCGCGGTTCTTGGGGAAGCAGAGCTGGCGGTAGTCCCAGTACGTGAACGGGTGGTCGTACTTGAGAGGGCGCGGGACCACGTCGGTCAGGCCCGTCTCGCGCAGGGCGGCGAGGGCCGCGCGCTCGGCGGGGGTGACGTGGGTGAGGCCCTCGAAGGCGGCCACGTCGTGGACGTCGTCGTCCGTCGGCGCCACGTTGTAGTCGCCCAGCACCGCGAACGGGCGGCTGCCTTCCGCGTCGCCCGCGACGGCCGCCTTGAGCGCCTCGAACCACTGGAGCTTGTACGCGTAGTGGGCGTGGTCCACCTCGCGGCCGTTCGGCACGTACACCGACCAGACCCGGACCGGGCCGCAGGTCGCGGAGACGGCTCGGGGCTCCTGGACTCCGTCGTAGCCGGGGTCGCCGGGCAGGCCCTTGACGACGTCCTCCAGGCCGACCCGCGAGATCACCGCCACGCCGTTCCACCGGCCGGTCGCGTGGACCGCCGCCTCGTACCCCAGCTCGCGCAGCTGGTCGAACGGGAAGCTCTCCTCGGCGATCTTGGCCTCCTGCAGGCACAGCACGTCCGTGCCGCTGCTCTCCAGCCAGGCCAGGAGCCTGGGCAGGCGGGCGGTGATCGAGTTCACGTTCCAGGTCGCGATGCGCATGGCCCACAACCTACCGGGCGGGTCCGACAACGCCTCCCGCCCGGTCTCCGTCACAGCTGCGCGGACTCCCCCGCTGCCAGCCGCAGGTGTTCGGAGCCGCCGAGCGCACCGATCTGGCGGTCGTAGATCGGACGGGCCAGGTCGGTGAGGAGCGCGTCGTGGATGTCGTAGGCGCGCTGTGGCCCGACCTCACGGACGTAGTCGATGACCTCGGAGATCTTGCTCCAGGGGGCCATGACGGGGAGCATCAGGGTCTCCACGGCGTGGTCGGGGACCGTGAGGGCGTCGCCGGGGTGGAAGACACGGCCGTCGTCGATGAGGTAGCCGACATTGGTGATGCGCGGGATGTCCGGGTGGATCACGGCGTGCAGTTCACCGTGGACCTGCACGTCGAACCCGGCGGCGGAGAAGGTGTCGCCGTGGCCGACGGTGTGTACCCGGCCCGGGAACGCCGACGAGATCCTGTCCGCGACTGCCTTGAGCGTCCAGATCCGCGCGGCCGGGTTGTTCTCCATCGCGGCGCGCAGCCGGAACTCGTCGAAGTGGTCGGGGTGCTCGTGCGTGACGAGGAGGGCGTCGGCTCCGAGTGCGGCGTCCTCCTCGCTGAATCCCCCGGGGTCGAGCACGAGCGTCTGCCCGTCCTTCTCGAGGCGGACACAGGCGTGCGACTTCTTCGTGAGCTTCATGGGTCCATCGTGCCCCTCTCGTACGGCCGGGGCTCACTCCTGCGGCGTGGTCTCCTCGCGGATGACCTCCTGGGCCACTCTGAACGCGCTGTTCGCCGCCGGTACGCCGCAGTAGACGGCCGCCTGGAGCAGCACCTCCCTGATCTCGACCGGGGTGAGGCCGTTGCGCAGGGCGGCACGGATGTGGAACGTGAGCTCTTCGAGGTGTCCGCCCGCGACCAGCGCCGTGAGGGTGACACAGCTGCGGGAGCGGCGGTCGAGGCCCGGCCGGTTCCAGATCTCGCCCCACGCGTACCGGGTGATGAACTCCTGGAAGTCCGCGGAGAAGGCGTCCGCCGAGCCCATCGCCCGGTCGACGTGCGCGTCGCCGAGCACCTCGCGGCGCACCTTCAGCCCGGCGTCGTACGGATCCGGCCTGCTCGCGGGCTCGGACCGGTCCACGGCCGGGGCGATCTCGGCGACGGGCCCGGACTGCGGCGGCACGGCGGTGAGGACCGGCTTGGCCGGGGTGGCCGGGATCGCCATCTGGCCCGTCGTCGAGCCGTACGCGGGCTGCCAGGCCGACGAGAAGTGCCGTACGAGCAGGTCCGTGACCGCGGCGGGCTGCTCGACGGGGACGAGGTGCGAGGCGCCGGGCACGACGGCGAGGCGGGCGTCGGGGATCCCGGCGACCAGCGTGCGGGCCTCGGCGGGCCCGGTGACCTGGTCGTCGGAGCCGACGAGGACGAGGGTCGGCACTCCGACACGGCCGAGCTCGGCCCGTACGTCGAACGCGGCGAGCGCCTCGCAGGCCGTGATGTAGCAGCCGGGGTCGGTGGTGCGCACCATCTGCACGGCCCACTCGGTGATCGCGGGCTGCGCGGCCGCGAACCCTCCGGTGAACCATCGCTCGGGTGACGTACGGGCGATCGGGTCGAGACCGTTCGTCCGTACGATCACTCCGCGCTGGCGGAACTCGTCGGCCGTGCCGAAGCGGGGCGAGGCCGCGATCAGCGCCAGCGAGGCCAGGCGCTCGGGGTGGCGCAGCGCGAGTTCGATACCGACGGCGCCGCCGAGCGCGCAGCCGGCGTAGCCGAAGCGCTGCACCCCGAGCCCGCCCAGGGTGGCGAGCAGCCGGGTGGTCAGCTCGGCGACCGAACCGGCCGGGTACGCGGGCGCGCCCCCGTGCCCCGGCAGGTCGAACCGGAAGACCCGCCACTGCTTGGCCAGCTCCGGGACCTGACGGTCCCACATGTGCCAGGTGGTACCAAGTGAGGGACCCAAGATCAGGACTGGGGCGTCTTCTGGCCCGTCAAAGCGGTATTGCAGGGTGTTCGGTGGTGTCTCACTCACGCCTCAGACCCTCTCACGTATCACGAAGTCTCACACGGCCGGGGGAACCCGGCGGCTCTTGATCCTCTCGGCGCGACGCGTCCGGCACTGCCGGAAACCTCGGGGATCCAGATACGAGTTCTCCGGCGTGTACGCGTGGCCGTGGGGACAGTGCGTCCTCCCGGCTCGCGCGTTCTCCCAGTTCCCGCGCCGCAAGGCTTCCTTCTTCGGCACGGCTTCCAGGTGGTCCGGGTTGCGACAAAGCGTGTAGTGCCGTCCCCAAGGATCGGCATGGCGCACCTGGAAGCTTTCCGGAATTCCCCCAACCAGCAGCCTGAACACCACACGGTGGATAAGCTGTGTCTTTCCCTGGTAGGAGATTTGGCTGTAGCCCGGCCGCCCCTCCCCGTGACAATTGCCGGTCCACTGAGCGAGGAATGCGGTCAGATCCGCGAATGGGCACGACCGCGGATGACGCGGGAGCCGTGGGGAGGCCGCAGCCGGATCGTACTCAGCTGCGGCTGTCCGTGTTCGTCGTCAGAAGGCCGTTGATCACCAGCGTCGCGAGTGAGTTCGCGGTGGCTGCGAGCTGTTCCGGGGTGGCCGGGTCGGGCCTGCCCAGGCGCCGGGCCAGCGATACTTCCACCATTCCGGCGATGGGCGGAATGATCGCGAAGAAGAGTACGTCCATCGGGATGGGCGCCATGCGCCCGGAGGCCACGAGCCGCTCGATGCTGGGCTCCAGGATTCGCAGGGTGGGCGCGATGTAGTGCTCGTAGATGTAGTCCAGCCGCTCGGTGTCGCGGGAGAGTTCGTCCACGAAGAGGCGTCCCAGCTGAGGGGTATCGACCGCGGTCAGATACAGGCTGGTGATGATCCGGCGCAGGCGTTCGGCGTCGTCGATCGACGGGTCCTCCTGCGGCAGATGAGCCAGCTGCGCCCCCAGAGCGAAGTCCACCACCGCACGCCAGAAGGCCGCCTTGGAGCCGTACCGGTCATTGATGAAGTTGTGACTGACGCCGAGACGGCGGGCCAGCTCGCGGGCCGAGGCCCGGTCATAGCCCAGTTCCGCGAACGCCTCCAGACCGAGCAGCAGGATCTTCTGCTCCTCGGGCACGGCGGGGGTGCCCGCGCCGGGGCGTCCCGGACGTCGACCAGATCCGACTCGTGCTCCCACCGGTACCTCCACCACCTGCATGACCTGCGTCTGAACCTTTCAAGACCCACACACAGTTTACTTGACAGTCGTCAGACGTACGCCTGCCCGGCCCACGCCGGGAAACCCACCGGCTTGAAAGGGCGCGGCGCCGCTCCGGCCCCGAGGCCGATGCGCGGCGCCCGCACTCACACGTGTCATGCTCGGGCGCCATGGCCCCGCTGCAGCCCGGAGACGAGGGGGCGACTCGTGCGTATCCGAGGCGCCGATCACAGCGGGGCGGGACGGGGGGTGGACCGGGCTGTGTCGCCTGGATCAGCTGTTCCGGGCGGCACCCGGGCCGGCGACGAGGCCGCGAAGGTGTCGTGAGACCCCTCCGCGGCCACTCCGGGCACGTCGGCGCTCCTCAGGGCTGGACGATCGAGACCCTGTCGGCATTGGCGAAGCCGAACTCATGCCGTACCGGCCACCCGCCGTGGCCGGATGCCAGTCAGTCCGCCCAAGGCAACAGGACCACCTTGCCCGTGGTCTGCCGGGTCTCGATCAGGCGGTGTGCCTCAGCCGCCTCCGACAGCGGCAGCTGCCGACCGTGGTCGAGTCGCAGGCGCCCGCTGCGGACGTACTCGGCCAGTTCGGCGAGAGCCTGCCTCATCTCGGCGCGGGCGTGGGCCTCGTAGTAGCGCAGATTGAAGAAGCCCACCGTCTGGTTCATCGCGAGCCGGCCCTGGCTCATCTCGGCCGCGAAATCAACGCCCGGCAACTCCCCGTTGGCGCCCCCGAAGATCGCCACCCGGGCGCGGGGCGCGAGGCCGGCCAGCGTCTCGCGGAACACCTCGCCGCCGGCGGCGGCCAGCGCCCCGTCCACACCCCAGCCGTCGGTCAGGCGCCGCACCTCCTCGTGCCACCCCGGCTCGGTGTAGTCGATGGCGGCGTCCGCGCCCAGGTCGAGGACCGAGCGTCGCTTCTCCGGTGTGCTGGCAGCGCCGATGATCCGGCCGGCGCCCAGGATCCGCGCGATCTGCACGGCGAGGGAGCCGACACCGCCGGCCGCGGCGAGGATCAGGACGGAGTCGTCCTTGGCGAGCCGTACTCCGTCACGGATGAGGAAGTACGCCGTCAGCCCCTGGATCAGCAGCGCGGTGGCGTCGGCGGGCGAGATGCCGTCCGGCAACGGGTACACGTCGCCGGCCCGCGCCTTGACGTACTGGGCGTAACAGCCGTCCCCCTTGACGTCGATGATCCCGAAGACCCTGTCACCGACCTTGACGTCGGTGACTCCGTCGCCCACCGCGACGACCTCTCCCGCGTACTCGCCGCCGAGAATGGAGGGGAACCTGGTCACTGGCACCGGGTAGTAGCCGGCGCGGCGGCGCTCGATGTCGGCGAAGTTGATGCCCGCGGCCTCGTTGCGGACGAGCACATCGCCCGCATGGACCTCGGGTACGGGCACGTCCTCGTAGACGAGCACCTCCGGCGGTCCCTGCCGGTGGATCTGCGCCGCCTTCATCGTCTTGGTCTGCATGAGAGTCCCTTCAATGCGTACAGGCTTACGCCCCGGACAACCCGGGCGTTCGAAAAATGTCGGAGTCGACCCACGCACCGGCGCGCGCTCAGCGGACAACGCGGGTGCGTGCTCGAAGGTGATGTGAATCGGCTGGATACGCCGACAGGGCGGGGCAATTCGGCACCGCGGCCGGGGCCGGCCTCTTCGCCCTGCTCACGGCACTCCTTCCGTGTCGCCGGGCAGTCGGCCGGCCTGTCGGGCACGTTGTCAGCCCACCTGACACCGAGCTGTCAGTCGACGTATCGGCCGGCGTCGGCGACGGTTCTCACGGACTGGGCCCCGGGTCGGCCGACCGCCGCTACCGCGGTTCGGTGGCGCGTAGGTCGCGTCGCTCGTGACCGGGCCCCGCCGACGGGCTCGTCGACCGCGTCAGCTCGGTCAGAACAGGCCGTTGTCGTGGGGGAGTTCGGCGGGGACGGGCATCATGACGTCCCAGTGCTCGACGATCTTGCCGTCGGATACGCGGAACAGGTTGTAGCAGGCGACCGGTCCGCCGAACTCGCCCTCGGACATCACCAGGACGAGGTCGCCCTCGGCGATGACCTGGTGGACCTTCTTGTGGGAGAGGGGCTTGCCCTGCTCGGCCCACTTGGCCGCGGCGGCGGCGAAGCCGTCGAGTCCGTCGGCGGCCTCGGGGTTGTGCTGGTGACAGGTCTCGGTGGAGATGTAGTCGGTCAGGGCCGAGTGGTCGCCGCCGACGAGGACCTTCTCCGCGAACTCCGTCACCAGGGCCCGGTTGGCCTCGGTCCTGTCCAGGTCGGTGGGCTCGGTGGGACCGTCGGTCTGGGAGCGGCCGGAGACGGTGTTCTCGAGCTGCGGGGCCAGGGCGTCCCAGTGCTCGGCCGCCTGGCCGTCGGCGTTCAGCCGGAAGACGTCGAACGCGACGAGCGGGACCGGGCCGACGCCGTGGTAGATGCCGTGCACGGCGGCCGTGTCGCCGTCGGCGATGACCCGGACGACTTCGTGGCGGAAGCCCTCCGGCAGTCCGGCCACCAGCTGGCGCAGCGGCTCGCGACCGTCACCCGCGGTGGGGCTGTGCTGCTTGTAGTCGACCGCGATCCAGCGGTCGACGGCGGAAGGGTCCTTGTCGCCGAGGAGTTCGGCGGCGGCCTTGAGGACCGTGCTCTTGGTGTCGCTCATGATTCTTCCCCTTGGGGTACGAGCCGGGCGGAGCGGACTCCGGTGCCCGGCATCAGCCGGGAGTTGACGCGAGAGCCGTGGCCGTTCCGCTGATCCACCACGACTTCTCGGAACAGTCCTGTGGAACGGGGCCAGGTCACGCGGCGCCTCTCGCACCGGAGTCGCTTCCTGACATGTGTCAGATTAATTTCCTAATCTGACACATGTCAAGTTGAATCTCGGAGCTCCGCGACTGCCGAGCGATCCAGCCGGGCACCGACGAACCCCCACGGCCGACACGAGCCGCCTTCGCTTTGGGGATCGGCGACAAGGAGCGCGTCCTTCTCACCGCCCTCTGCCTGCGGAAGGGGAACGCGACAGGCGGTCGTCGAGCCGCTGGGAGTGACATCCGCCTTCCTCGACGGGTCCCAGGCGAGGACAGTGTCTCCACTGTCGACGATCTCGTGCGGTTCGCTGCCGAGGCGCAGGCACCCCCGACGGGAGGCGGGGGGACGTCGCCGACCGCTGGACCCGCGTACAGGCGCGGCGGCGGTGACAGTGCACCGCCCGGGCCCGACGGGCGTGCTGCCGGGCTAAGGGCACCAGAACTCCAGGTGGGGGCTCGGGTTCGAGATCCGGGCTCCAAGGCGCCGTACCGGACCGGGACGTCGTCGTCGCGTGCGTTCGGCCACTTCGGGCAACGAACGGTCGAGGAGTGGACACGGTTCACGGACGCGGTGCTCGCGTAGCTGCCGACTGAGGCGTTCGCGGTCGCCGGGCGGCCTCGCCCGGAACTCGGCGTATTACTCGTTCTCGATGTCTTTCATCAACGGACCGGTTACATGATTCGCCTCACCAGCGCGTGGTGCATTACCCGTCCAATCGCTCTGCCCCAGCGCTTCCCCACTCGACCACTACGGCCGGGATCCGCGTCGACAGCGCGAGGCGCACGAGCGGTACCGGCCCGCGGCATGTTCGACGATCCCGACACCGTCAAGGAAGCCGCACGCCGAAGCGACCTGGCCCACCGTGCGCCGGATCAGGCCGGTGGAGTTGCTGTTTCCGAGCGCGGGTCGGGACCGGTCGGCAGGGTGGCTGACGGCGCGGGAGGCGACGGGGTGTGAGGCGTCCGGGGCGGCCGACGGGCCGGGATGAAAGAGCCGATGAGCACGGCCAGGAGTCCGGCGCCGGCGGCGATGGCGAAGACGATGCGGAAACCGGTCAGGGTGGGTGCGGTGTGGATGCCGTCGAACTGAGTGCTCGTGTGGGCGAGTACGACGCCGGCGACCGCGCTGGAGGTGGAGGTGCCGATGGAGCGCATCAGGGCGTTGAATCCGTTGGCGGCGCCGCTCTCGGAAGCCGGCGCGGCTCCCATGATGAGAGCGGGCATGGCCGCGTAGGCGATCGCGATCCCCGTGTTGATCAGGACACTGGTCAGAACGACCTGCCACACGGCGTGCATCATGTTCAGGCCGACGAGGTATCCGGCGCCGCTGACGGCGGCACCCAGTATCAGGGAGACCTTGGGTCCCCGGGCGGCCGACAGCCGGGCCGCCAGCGGAGACACAGCCATCATCATCAGTCCGCCCGGCATCACCGCAAGCCCGGCGGCGAGTACGGACAGGCCCAGCCCCGAGCCGGAGTCCGGGTCCAGCTGCAGGAGCTGTGGGAACACCATGGCCTGGGCGAACAGCGCGTAGCCCACCAGCAGCGACGCGATGTTGGTGAGCAGCACCACGGGCCGACGTGCTGTGCGCAGGTCCACCAGTGGTGCCGGTGCGCGCAGTGCGAAGGCGACCCACAGCGCCAGGGCCACCATGGCCGCGGCGAACAATCCGATGACCTGCGTGCTCCCCCACCCCCAAGCACTGCCCTTGGAGATGGCGACCAGCAGGGCGAGCAGACCGGCGGACAGAGTGAACGCGCCCACGAAGTCGAAGCGGCCGCCTCTGGCTACGTCCTGTCCCGGGACATACCGAAGGACAAGCGCGGCAGCGATTGCCCCCAGCCCGGCGGTGATCATGAACACCACGTGCCAGTCGGTGTACTGGACGATGACCGCGGAGAGGGGCGGGCCCAGGGCGACGCCGGCACCGAGCGATGAGCTCATCAGCCCGATGGCGAGGTTCAGCTGTTGTGGCGGGACACGATCACGCATGATGCCCATGCCGAGCGAGATGACCCCCAGAGCGCTGCCCTGAAGCGTCCTCGCGATGATCATCAGGACCAGTGTCGAGCTGAGGGCGGCGACGAGCGACCCGGCCACGAGCAGGACCAGGGAAATCAGAACCATCCGCCGTTTGCCGTAGAGATCCCCGAGGTATCCGGCGATCGGCGTGGCGACCGCGCCCGCCAGAAGCGTGGCGGTCACCGACCACGCGGCGTCGTCGGCCGATGTGCTCAACAGCTCGGGAAGTTGTGGCAGTAGGGGGGACAGCAGCGTGGACATGACTGCGACGGTGACGCCCGAGAAGGCAAGCGCGAAGATCAGGCCGACGCTGCGCTGGGCGACAGGAGAATCCGACTGAGAGGACATGGGCATGCTTTCGGAGTCACGGACGGGGCCGGAGACGGGTGAGGGTCGGCAGTGGGGATCCCCGCTGGGGTGCTCTGCCTGATCGGGAGTCCGAGCACAGGTGCCATCGCCACCCTGACGTGCGGACGGTGATCGTCCGAAGTTCGGGAGCCCTCACCTCGAAGCATCCTGACATTTGTCAGATTACTTCTGATCTGACAGCCGTCAAGCGAAAACCGGCCTCCCCGGTGTATGTGAGATGGCCCATGTCGCCGAGACGAGGTTCCGTTTCATGACTGATATCGCGATCTGCCTTGGAGGGCGCTTGCGGTCTTCGCGGCATGTCGGCGCGGCCGGGCGGGGGGGCGTCGTCCGTCAACGCCATGTCCCCGAGGAGGCCTTCCGGCCTGCGGTCGCCAACTCCGTGCGAGGGGGTGACCTGCATGACCGCGACCGTGCGCCGGGCACCCCGGTCGACGAGGTCACATGTCCGACCCGATGGGTACGCCGCCCTTCACCCTCAACTCACAGGAGACCCTGCCCACAGGGTGGGTCAATGTTGCCCCGACGGCCCGAAGGGCGTCGGCCGCAGGCCCCACGTCAGCCGGCGGGAAGGCGATCTCCACCCGGCCCTGGGTCACACCGATGCAGGCCGACGCCTCGCGGACGGCGTCGCGACAAGGCGTCGCAGAGCGCGCCGACATGCCGCCGGGGTCCCGGCCCGCGGCTCGTCTCCGGCTTCAGTTCGAACCGACCACGACGAGGAGCGCGATCCGGCCTGCGGGCAGCCGCCGTTGCGAAATGCCCAGGCCTGCGTTCGGCCCGGGGGCAGCGCCGCGTCGAAGGCAGTCGCGGCCGCCTCCGATCCGTCGGCGGTGCGTGACGGAGGACGGCGCCCACGGCCCAGGGTGACCAGTACGGGCGAGGTGGCCGAAGCGTTCGGTGTGCGGCTCGGCTTCGGTGCTTCACCGGCCGACGCCGACGGTCCACGCTTCGGTGCTTCACTACGGCCGACGACGGTCCGTGCCTCTGTGGGCCATCAGGCCGTCCACCACCAGGCAGGCCAGGGTCTCGGCCCTGTCCAGGCGCTCTTCCTTCGTGGACTGCCAGGGACCGCGCGCCAGCCGACGGGTGAGGGGATCACTCACCAGGCCCGAAATGGGGCCGATGATGGCGAAGAACAGAATGTCCACCGGTATCCGGGCCATGCGTCCGGACGCCGCCAGGCTCTCGAATCTGGGTGCGATGATGGCCAAGGTCGGCTCGAAGTAGCGCTGGTAGAGGTAGTCCAGCCGATCGGTGTCCCGTGAGGATTCGTCCGCGATCAGTCGAGCCATGTTCGGCTCGTCGATGCTGGTCCGGTAGAAGTCCGTGATGAACCGCCGGATCAGCTCCTCGTCGTCCACTCCGGGATCGATGGGTGCCAGGCGCCCCAACTGGGCCCCGAGCGCGGCGTCGACCACCGCGCGCCAGAAGGCGGCCTTTGATCCGTACCGGTCGTTGATGAACGTGTGGCTGACCCCCAGACGACGTGCGAGCTCACGCGCGGAGGCGCGGTCGTAGCCCAGTTCCGCGAACGCCTCCAGCCCTCGGAGCAGGATGTCCCGCTCCTCGGGCAGCGCGGCGGTGTCACGACCGGGACGCCCCGGACGACGAGTGGTGGTCGGTTCGGCTGCCACGTGCCCTCTCCTTCTCACCTGGCCTCACGGCCGCCCGCCCATCGCTGAACCGAGCGGTCGGTCATGGCGGTAAACCCAGGCATCCTAACCGCGTGGAGGCACCAGGCATCCTCCGTCCCAAGTCTCCGAACAACGATCACGGACTTGACACGGACCTCCAGCCACTTAAACTGACAGCTGTCGGATTAACTTCCCGGACTTCGGTGAACAGAGCGAACGGGTTCCGCCTTCACGACGCGATCCGCACCTGTCCACGGAGCAGACCCCGAGGACGGGCTTCTCGCCCATCCCGTCGAGGCCAATGACCCGACGGCCCCCCATTCCCAAGGAGCTGACGAAAGATGTCCAACAACAACGCAGGCCTCATCCCCGAGCGGGTGGTCAATCTGGAGGAGGCCCGGCGCCGCTTCGGAGCGAAGGCCGATCACATGGCCGAGATGGCCATGGCCGGGGACCCGCTGGCAGACGCCGTGATCGCGGAGCTCGACGAACTGGGGAAGGAGGGACGCCGGATCCTCAACACGGGACTCGCCGAGGGCCTCGCGCAGCTGAGCGAGGAGCCCCCGAAGGGCATCAAGGCCTTCCTCGAGCAGTTGGAGGCCGTACCGTCCTGGGTCGATCCGGCGATGGTCGACCGGGGCGAGGTGGCGACGCAGTCCGTGCCCCCGCTGTGGTTCGAACTCTCCATGATCGCCGCCGCGCTGACGCACACCTACTCCTCCCCGGCCATCGCGCGCCTGCTGGTGCAGACCGGACAGCTGACGAAGATGGCTCCGCGGCGGCTGATCGAGACGGGCCTGTGGACGGTGGCCGCCACCCAGCCGGGTGGACTGAGCCGAGGCGCGGCGGGCTATACCGCCACCGCTCAGGTCCGCCTGCTCCACGCCCGCGTGCGTGCCACGGCCCTCAAGCACGGCTGGGACACGGCTGTCTGGGGTATCCCCATCAGTCAGGTCGACACGGCCCGCACCTGGCTCGACTTCACCCTCACCCCGTCTCGCGCCTTCTCGGCCATCGGCATCGACTTCACCCTCGACGAGCAGCGGGAGCGCTATGCGTACTGGTCCTACCTCGCGTACCTGCTCGGACTGGACCCGTCCTTCTACCAGGACATCACCGACGACGAGAGCGCCGGCCGACTGCTGGACCTCCTGGACTCGACGACCGCGCCGCCCGACGACAACGCGCGTGCCCTGACGTCCGCGATGGTCGACGCCCAGGCCGAGAGCCTCGCCTTCCGCCCCGGCGCGCTGATGGACAAGGAGAAGTACGGCGACCTCATCCATGGCCTGCTGCGGCGTACGTTCGGCGACGAGCAATCCGATCACCTGGGAATCCCCGAGTCGACCGGAGCGCATCTGCTGCCTGTCATAGGGCTCCTGAACACCGACGTGAGGCGTTGGCAGAACTTCTCCGCTGAGGCGTCCGCCGCCGCGAAGGCGGAGCACGCGAGCGGTGCTCCGACGCCGGACATGATGGAGTTCCTGGCTCCGGGCGGTACGGCCTACGCGAACAACGTCCGCGAGTCCGCAGCGGCCTGACCCGGTCGGCGCTCACCGAACCCGGCGGCGAGCCCGCCCGTGATCCGCCC